>JBGSIZ010000001.1:0-6208 GCA_041742255.1 Marivivens sp.
GGCAAGGTCGGCTGGGGCGGCATCCGCAGGTGCCGGTTCAGGCTCCGTTACCACGACCTCCGGCGTCAGAACGACTGGTTCATCTGCGACAACCTCCGGACTAACAGACACCTCGGCGGCGGGGTCAATCACCAGAAATTCCTCGTCTACCGGGCCGCCCTCAGTCCCGGCATCCGGTGCCACGGGTTGGGCAGGATCCGTTGATATCCGCAAATCTCCTTCGTTTTCCGGGACTTGCGGGGCGATGCCTTGGGGGTTGGGCAACACCCCGGCATCCGCCTGAGCGTTCAGGTCCGGCGCGGTTCCCAAGGCCGGCGTGGCGAGCGTTGCGCCCGTTTGCTGCACATCGGGCTGCGCGGTCGGGGCGGTATCGGCCACGGGGGCCACGCCTTCGGGGGCGGGAACACTGGCTTGCGGGGCCGTCACCGTGGCCAAGGGTGGGACCGACGGTGCGACCATCGGGACAGACGCGTCGCTGTCAGGGGTCAGGACAGCCACGGCATCAGCGACCTGCGGGGCGTCGGTCAACGGCAGATCGGGGGACTGGTTTCCCGCCGGTTGTCCCGCGACCAGCGACACCACCGACAACACCACACCCGCCACAATCGCCCCCAGACCTCCGCCCGCAATCAGCCCTTTGAACACCTGCCCGATCTCCGTCTCTTGTTCTTGAACCCGCGCACCCGTGCGGCCTTGACGCCACTCGGGCGCTCGGCCCATGTATGGACGCGACTATATCGCCAGCAACCGCTGCGGCGGTAGCCCCCAATTTGCACAAGAGCCCGCCATGCTGCTTCTGATCGACAATTACGACAGCTTTACCTACAACCTCGTCCATTATCTGGGAGAGTTGGGGGCAGATGTGGTCGTGCGCCGCAATGATGCGCTCGATGTGCAACAGGCGATGGGCATGGGTGCGCAAGCCATCGTTTTGTCGCCCGGTCCCTGTGATCCGGCGCAGGCGGGCATCTGCCTTGCCCTCACGGCGGCGGCGGCGGAAACCAGAACGCCCCTTCTTGGCGTATGTCTGGGGCACCAGACGATTGGCGAGGCGTTCGGCGGCCACGTCGTGCGCTGCCACGAGATCGTCCATGGCAAAATGGGCACGATGCACCACACCAACACCGGACTTTTCTTCGGGTTGCCGACGCCGTTTCAGGCCACGCGCTATCACAGCCTTGTGGTGGACAGGGGCACCCTGCCCGACTGCCTGCAAATAACTGCGGAACTGGAAGATGGGACCATCATGGGCCTGCAACACCGTGACCTTCCGATCCACGGGGTGCAATTTCACCCAGAAAGCATCGCGTCCGAACACGGGCACAAACTGCTGGACAATTTTCTGGGCCTCGCAGGCGTCAAACGGGCGCAAGCGGCATGAGCGACGCGCTCAAACCCTTGATCGACGCCGCCGCCAACGGGCCGCTCACCCGCGCTCAGGCCGAACAAGCATTCAACATCCTGTTCGAAGGGGACGCCACACCCAGCCAGATCGGCGGGTTCCTCATGGCGCTGCGGACACGGGGCGAAACGGTCGATGAATATGCCGCCGCCGCCGCCGTCATGCGGGCGCGGTGTGTGCCAGTGCGGGCACCTGCGGGGGCCATGGACATCGTGGGCACCGGTGGCGATGGCAAGGGGACGTTGAACATTTCGACCGCGACTGCCTTTGTTGTGGCGGGGGCCGGGGTTCCGGTGGCCAAACATGGCAACCGGAACCTGTCGTCGAAATCGGGGGCAGCGGACGCGCTGGGGCAACTTGGCATCAATGTCATGGTCGGTCCGGCGGTCGTGGAACGCGGTCTGGCCGAAGCCGGGATCGGGTTCATGATGGCCCCCATGCACCATCCTGCGATCAAGCATGTGATGCCCACGCGGGCCGAGCTTGGCACAAGAACGATCTTTAACATATTGGGACCGCTGACAAATCCGGCGGGTGTCAAACGGCAGCTCACCGGCGCATTCAGCCGGGACCTGATCCACCCGATGGCGCAAACCCTGCAAAACCTTGGGTCAGAAGCAGCATGGCTGGTGCATGGGTCGGACGGCACGGACGAATTGACGATAACGGGCGTGTCGTGGGTCGCGGCGCTGTCGGGCAACATGATCACCTTGCGGGACATCCACCCCGAGGATGCGGGCCTGACCCCGCACCCTTTTGAAGCCATCCTTGGCGGCTCGCCCGAGGATAACGGGCGGGCGTTCCGTGCCCTTCTGGATGGCGCACCGGGGGCCTACCGGGACGCTGTTTTGCTGAACGCTGCGGCGGCGCTTCTCGTGGCGGGCAAGGTTGAAACGCTGCGCGACGGCGTGACCCTCGCGCGCGACAGCATCGACAGCGGGGCGGCCAAACGGGCCGTGGAAACGCTTGCGCGCATAACGACGGCGGCATGACCATCCCTGCGGGACTGGGCGACTGGGGCGATCTGGCGTTCTGGACGACGGACTGGCCGGGCATAGATGCAGCGTTGCGTGCCGAAACCCGCCCGGTTTTCCCGCCCGCCCCCGCTCTGTTCCGGGCGCTGACCTTGTGTCCACCGGACACAGTGCGGGTCGTGATCCTCGGACAAGACCCCTATCACACCCCCGGCAAGGCGGACGGGCTGGCGTTTTCCATCCCCAACGGGTTTGTCGGCAGGCTCGACAGCCTTGGGAACATTTTCAATGAAGTACAGGCCGATCTTGGCCAAACCCGCAGCCGCACCGACCTGACTGATTGGGCGGAACAGGGGGTTCTGCTGCTCAACACCGCGCTCAGCGTGCCCCAAGGTGCAGCACAGGGGCATGCCAAACTGGGTTGGGACCGGTTGACCCGGCAGGTTCTGCGGCGCCTTGATGCCACCCCGCGCGCGTTTTTGGTGTGGGGCGGCCCGGCGCAGAAATACGCCGCAGACCTCCGCACGCACCATCTCATCGTGCCGTCCGCGCACCCCTCGCCCCTTTCGGCGCACCGGGGGTTTCTTGGGTCACGGCCCTTCAGCCAGACCAACGATTGGCTCACCGCGCACGGCCACCCCCCGATCCACTGGGGGGACCCCGGCGGCACACTGCCGCTTTTCATCGACCCACACCAAGGTTAAGACTGCAGCATGGATATTCTTGACAAGATCAAAGCGTACAAGCTCGACGAAATCGCGGCTGCCAAGGTCGCCCTTCCCCTCGCCGATCTTGAGGATCAGGCGCGGGCAGCAGGTCCGGTCCGGGGGTTCAGCGAAAAACTGTCTGATGCAACCCGCGAAGGCTATGGCCTGATTGCCGAAATCAAAAAGGCCAGTCCCTCGCGCGGCCTCATCCGCGCCGATTTTGACCCGCCCGCTTTGGCACAGGCCTATGCCGCAGGCGGGGCAACTTGTTTGTCGGTCCTCACGGATGGCCCCTCATTCCAAGGCGCGCCAGAGTTTCTGACAGCGGCGCGGGCGGCCTGCGATCTGCCTGTCCTGCGCAAGGATTTTCTCTATGACACCTATCAGGTGGCACAGGCGCGGGCTTGGGGGGCGGATTGCATCCTCATCATCATGGCCTCGGTCAGCGATGCACAGGCGGGCGAACTGGAACAGGCCGCGATCCATTGGGGCATGGATGTCCTGATCGAGGTCCACGACGCCGCCGAACTTGAACGGGCGACGCTGCTGAAATCGCCACTTCTGGGGATCAACAACCGCAACTTGCAGACGTTCGAGGTGACGCTGGACACCACGCGGCAGCTGGCGCGGCGGGTGCCTGCGGATCGGCTTATTATCTCTGAAAGCGGGCTTTATACGCCCGCCGACCTTGCCGATCTGGCGCGGTATGGGGCGCGGGCGTTCCTGATCGGGGAAAGCCTGATGCGACAGGACGATGTGGCGGGGGCCACGCGCACGCTCTTGGCCAATCCGCTGCGGGCGGGGGCCATGTGATGACCGGGCTCACGCATTTCGACGCTGCGGGAAACGCGCATATGGTCGATGTGTCGGACAAGGCGGTGACGGACAGGACAGCGACCGCAACCGGGTTCGTGCGCATGTCGGCGGCGACGCTGGCCCTTGTCGCGGACGGGCGGGCGGCCAAAGGCGACGTGCTGGGCACGGCACGGCTTGCAGGCATCATGGGGGCCAAACAAACGGCGCACCTGATCCCGCTGTGCCATCCCCTGCCCATCACCAAGGTCGCGGTTGACCTGACCTGCGACACCACACTCCCCGGCGTCCGGATCACGGCCACGGTCAAGACGACGGGGCAAACCGGCATCGAAATGGAAGCCCTGACAGCCGTGTCCGTCGCGGCGCTCACGGTCTACGACATGGTCAAAGCCGTGCAAAAAGACATGGAAATCGGCGGCATCCACCTGACCCACAAACAAGGCGGCAAATCCGGGACCTACACCGCGCCATGAACATCGCGGGCAAATCGCTGGAACTCTTCTTTATTGATGGCCGACCTGACGGGATGCTGACGGCAGAGGTGTTCAACTGGACGGGTCATGTTCTGCGGTTCAATCGCACCCAACTCCGCGAGGGGCTTTCAAGAAAAGAAACAGGCTATACCGGCGTTTATATTCTGCTGGGTCAATCGGACGGCAAGTCCCTCGCTTATGTTGGTGAAGCCGAGGACATGCGCGAACGCATCAAGGACCACGCGACCAAAAAGGAATGGTGGGACAGCGTGGTCATGATCACAACTTCGGCCAACAATCTGCACAAGGCTCACGTCAAATATCTGGAATCTCGCTTGGTTGAGATTGGTCGTGGCATCAGCCCAGACGCCTTTGAAAATGCGAACCAACCGCCAAGAAGCAGCCTGTCCGAAGCCGCCGTGTCAAATATGGAAAGCTTCCTCGATACCCTGCTGATGGTTCTGCCAGCCATTCGTATCGACACTTTCCTTGACAAAAAACGAACGCCAGAACTCGAACCAACAAAAACCGCGGCACCTGAAACACACTTTGAATTCGCGCTTCCAAGAAACGGCATTACGGCTCAGGCCATTCTGAAAAATGGCGAACTGATCGTTCTCAAAGGAAGCCGGGCGCGCCTGACATGGGTTGGGGTTGAGATAAGTTATACCAGCCTGCACAACGAGTTGGTCGCCAAAGGGATCATACTCGCCCAAGGCGATGTTGGGGTCTTTACCGAAGATTACGCCTTTTCCAGCCCGTCCGCCGCCGCCGCCGTTGTCGCAGGCCGAAGCGCGAACGGCCGGATATCCTGGAAAATTGCCGCGTCCGGGTTGACCTACGGCGACTGGGAAGAACAACAGCTTCAGGTGCCAATTCCATGATCCCCGTCGCCGACGCCCTTGCCCGGCTTTTTGCCCTTGTGACGCCCTTGCCTGTCGAGGAGGTTGCCTTGTCCGCCGCCTGCAACCGGGTTCTGGCACACGCTGTCACAGCGACCCGGGACCAGCCGCCCTTTGCGGCCTCGGCGATGGATGGCTACGCGGTCGCGACCGACCCAAAACAGGGGGACGCCTTCGCTGTGATCGGCGAGGCGGCGGCGGGCCACCGCTACGCAGGGACGCTTGGTCCGGGCCAAGCGGTGCGCATTTTTACCGGGGCACCCGTGCCGCCGGGGGGCACGCGGGTGATCCTGCAAGAAGACGTGGACCGGACCGGGGACACCATCACCCTGCGGCCCAATGCCGATACCGGCACCCATATTCGCCCGGCCGGGGCAGATTTTGCACACGGCCACATCTTTGCCGCGCCACACCTGTTGCGGCCGGCCGATATCGCGCTGTTGGCCGCCATGAACATCGCGCGCGTGCCCGTCACGCGGCGGCCCACGGTGGCCATCCTCGCCACGGGTGACGAACTGGTGCAACCGGGCGAGGTTCCGGGGCCGGACCAGATCATCGCCTCCAACAGTTTTGGACTTGCGGCCATGGTGGCCGACCTTGGGGCGGTGCCCCGGATGCTGCCCATCGCGCGGGACACGGTGGACAGCCTGCAACAATCGCTCGATCTTGCGCGCGGGGCTGACCTCATCCTGACGATCGGGGGGGCATCGGTGGGCGATCATGACCTTGTGGGCGCCGTCACCCAAGGGCTGGGAATGCAGCGCGAATTTTACAAGATCGCGATGCGCCCCGGCAAACCGTTGATGGCCGGGCGGCTTGGGGACGCCGTGATGATCGGCCTACCCGGCAATCCGGTGTCGGCGATGGTGTGCGGTGTGGTGTTCGTCGCACCCGTGCTGCGCGCGATGCTGGGCCTTGGTGCGGCACCGGCCCC
>JBGSIZ010000002.1:0-3172 GCA_041742255.1 Marivivens sp.
CCCCACGGCGGCCCCGGCCATGAACACGGCGCCGCCAACCGGAACAGCGGCCCCGCCCGCCGGCCAAACCAGCACGGCCAACCCCAACACGGACAGGATCATACCCGCCCACCGCCGCATGGGCACGATCTCTCGCGACCAGACAGCACCGGCAAACATGGTCACCTGCACGCCACCAAACAGCAACAACGCGCCCACCCCGGTATCAAGGGTCAGATAGGCCAGCGAAAACCCGGCCAGATAGAGGGCGAGGGATGCAGGACCAGCAACCCCGCTGAGCCGCGGCAAGGTAGTCCCCCGCATCCCCACAATCGCGGCCAACATGACCGCCCCCGCCACCGCGCGCACCACGGCAAAAACGCCGGGATCGGTGCCATAGGTGACGACGCCCGCCCGGGTCAGGACGGAATTGGCGGCAAAGGCCAGCATGGCGCAGGTGGTCAGCACGATCAGTCGCATCCGCACCCCCTGCCCCAGCACCCGCAACAACACAAGGTGGGTCAAGACCCACCTTACCCACCGCCACATGAAAAAGGGCACCACGGGGGCGCCCTTTTCCGTCAGTCCATCTGCGGTGGCAGATTACATCATGCCGTCCATGCCGCCCATGCCGCCCATGCCGCCGCCCATGCCGCCGCCTGCGTTGTCCTTTGCAGGACGATCGGCGATCATGGCTTCGGTGGTGATCAGCAGGCCAGCAACCGAGGCTGCGTCTTCCAGCGCGGTGCGGACAACCTTGGCCGGGTCAATGACGCCGAACTTGAACATGTCGCCATATTCTTCGGTCTGCGCGTTGAACCCGAACTTGGGGTCATCGGATTCGCGGATCTTGCCCGCAACAACCGCACCATCAACACCCGCGTTCTGGGCAATCTGACGCAGCGGCGCTTCGAGTGCCTTGCGGATGATGGCGATACCGGCGTCCTGATCGCTGTTGGCACCCTTGAGGCCGTCAAGCTTTTTGCCAGCCTGAACGAGGGCGACACCGCCGCCCACAACGATACCTTCTTGCACGGCCGCACGGGTCGCGTTCAAGGCGTCGTCAACGCGGTCCTTGCGTTCCTTGACCTCGATCTCGGTCATGCCGCCAACCTTGATGACGGCAACGCCGCCTGCCAGCTTGGCCACACGTTCCTGCAGTTTTTCACGGTCGTAGTCGGACGTGGTTTCTTCAATCTGGTTGCGGATCTGGGCCACACGGGCTTCGATCTCGGCCTTGGCACCAGCACCGTCGATGATAGTGGTGTTGTCCTTGGTGATGGTCACGCGCTTGGCTTTGCCCAGCATGTCCATGCCAACGTTTTCCAGCTTCATGCCCAGATCTTCGGAAATCACCTGACCACCGGTCAGAATGGCGATATCCTGCAGCATGGCCTTGCGACGATCGCCAAAGCCGGGGGCCTTGACGGCGGCAATCTTGAGACCGCCACGCAGTTTGTTCACCACGAGGGTGGCCAAGGCTTCGCCTTCGACGTCTTCAGAAATGATCAGCAGGGGCTTGCCCGACTGAATGACCTGTTCCAACAGGGGAACCATCGGCTGCAGCGACGACAGTTTCTTTTCGTGCAGCAGGATGATCACGTCTTCCAGTTCGGCGGTCATCTTGTCGGCATTGGTGACAAAGTAGGGGGACAGATAGCCACGGTCGAACTGCATGCCCTCGACAACGTCGGTCTCGGTCTCAAGACCCTTGTTTTCTTCGACGGTGATAACACCCTCGTTGCCGACTTTCTGCATGGCGTCGGCAATCTGACGGCCAATCTCGGTCTCGCCGTTGGCGGAAATGGTGCCAACCTGTGCGACTTCGGAACTGTCGGACACGGGGCGGGCAGCGGCCTTGATGGCCTCCACGACGCGGGCGGTGGCAAGGTCGATACCGCGCTTCAGGTCCATCGGGTTCATCCCGGCAGCAACAGATTTCAGGCCTTCCTGAACGATGGCTTGGGCCAGAACGGTGGCGGTGGTGGTGCCGTCGCCTGCGGTGTCATTGGTGCGCGATGCAACCTCTTTCACCATCTGGGCGCCCATGTTCTCGAACTTGTCTTCCAGTTCGATCTCTTTGGCGACCGTCACGCCGTCCTTGGTGATGCGCGGGGCACCGAACGATTTGTCGATCACGACATTGCGGCCTTTGGGGCCCAGCGTCACCTTGACGGCATTGGCAAGGATGTTGACACCCTTGAGCATGCGGTTCCGGGCGTCGGTGTCGAATTTGACGTCTTTAGCAGCCATTATGACAGCTCCTCAAATTTGGGTTGTGATAGCAAAGCGGACCGGGTTTCCCCGATGGTTCAGGAGATGATCCCCAGAACGTCGCTTTCCTTCATGATCAGCAGTTCTTCACCGTCCAGCGTGATCTCGGTGCCGGACCATTTGCCGAACAGGATACGGTCGCCAGCCTTGACCGACATCTCGATCAGTTCGCCGGAATCCTTGCGGGCACCCACGCCACAGGCGACGATTTCGCCTTCTGCGGGTTTTTCCTTGGCGCTATCGGGGATGATCAGGCCGCCCTTGGTTTTTTCCTCGCCTTGAACGCGACGGACCAGAACGCGGTCGTGCAGCGGTTTGAAAGCCATGCTTGCAGCTCCTAGATTGTAAATTTCATGTTGGCCCGTGCAGGGCCGTTATCACTCACTCATGGCGAGTGCTAACGCCGCTGACCTAAGCGACCGCACCCTGCGAGTCAAGAACTGGCTTGGCAAAAAAGTCACGGATCCGGCATCGCTGCGGGGCGGGGTCAAGGATGGCTTGGACGAATCGCGCGGGGCTGCTACCCGGTGCCCATGAAACGTCCGACTGACGGAGGCTGCACATGATGTATCTTGGATCTCATACCGCCCGGTAACCATCCGGCGCCGCAGCTTTGCGTTCGGGTCCGGCTTTGCCGATCTGACCGCCCCTCTCCTTCAGACCATTCAGGACATCACAATGTTCCCTTATATTCACGGGTTCGACCTTTGGGTCGGCCAAACCGATCTGCATCCGGATTTGCACCGGGTTCTTGACGAAAAACGGATCGTGCGCCGGGGGGCACCCGACGCACTGGACCTGCGCGGGCCGGACCTCAAGCGAGAGCTGCGATTCGACGCACGATGCCTTCTCGTTGCGTGCTCGGAACCAGGCGATCGTGTCCGACAGGCCGTCGCGCACGTCGACCTTCGGTTCCCAC
>JBGSIZ010000003.1:0-11143 GCA_041742255.1 Marivivens sp.
CTGTCGTGGGCGCGGTGATCGGGGGCGGCTTGGGCGCGCTCGGCGGGTCGCAACTGGACCGGCAAGAGGCCGAACTGCGTCAGCAGATGGGCAACAACATCGGCATCGTCAACAACGGGCAACAGCTTGTCGTGACCCTGCCGCAGGACATCCTGTTCGCCACTGGCAGCACGCAGTTGACCGGCTCGCTCCAGAATGACCTGTTCACGCTGGCAGGCTCGATCAACCGCTTCCCCGACACCACGGTCAACGTGATCGGCCACACCGACAACGTCGGGGCCGCCGCCTTCAACCAGTCGCTCAGCCAGCAGCGGGCGCAGGCGGTCTCCTCGGTCCTCGTCAATGCAGGCGTGAACCCGGGCCGGATCCGGTCCATCGGGCGGGGCGAAGATGCGCCGATCGCCACCAACCTGTCCGCCGAAGGGCGGCAACAGAACCGGCGCATGGAAATCGTCATCACGCCGAACTGATCCACACGGGATTGCTGATCTAAAAAGGGGCCGCCGCGTGCGGCCCTTTCCTTTGGCATTGCCGCACCGGGCCTGTGGTCATACATTCTGACCAGATTTAATCCGGGACAAACCATGCCGTTTGAAAAGATCCAGCAGGAAAAACTTGCTCACGGCGTCGTGCGTCAAATCGAAGGTCTCATCTTGCGGGGGATTCTGCGGCCGGGGGAACGTCTGCCCGCCGAACGGGAACTTAGCGACCGGTTGGGGGTCTCGAGGCCCTCGCTGCGCGAGGCGCTGTCGGACCTGCAGGACCGAGGGCTACTGGCAAGCAAGGCAGGGGCGGGCGTGTTCGTGGCGGACGTGCTGGGGTCGGCGTTTTCACCAGCACTCGTGCGGCTCTTTGCCAGCCACGACGAGGCCGTTTTCGACTACATCGCATTCCGGCGGGACATGGAAGGGCTGGCGGGGGAACGGGCGGCGCGGCTGGGGTCAGACACCGACCTCATGGTCATCAACTCCATCTTTCTCAAAATGGAAGCCGCGCACAGCAAGCGCAACCCGACCGAGGAGGCGCAGTTAGACGCCGATTTTCACCTCGCCATCATCGAGGCGAGCCACAACATCATCATGCTGCACATGATGCGGTCGATGTATCAACTCCTGCGCGAAGGGGTTTTCTACAACCGCCAGATGATGTTCAAACAGCGCACCACGCGGACCATGCTGCTGGATCAGCACCGCACGATCAACGACGCGCTACAGGCGCGCGACCCCGCAGCCACGCGGGCGGCGATCTCGGGGCACCTCACCTATGTTGAACAATCGCTTCTGGATCAACAGCGGTCAGACCGAAACGAGGCCGTGGCGGTCAAACGGTTCGAGGCCGAAAAACAGCGGTAAAACGAAAAACCCCGCGACGGGCGCGGGGTTCAATCTCGGGTCACACGGGGAAAGACTCAGTGCAGCTTGGCATTCACATCCGCGATGGCATCGTCGATCAGCTTGCCCGCATTGGCGGCAGTCATCTGTTCGGCAATGATGTCGCGGGCGGCGGCCACGGCCACGGTCACGGCCTGATCCTTGACGGCGCGAATGGCGTCGGCTTGGGCGCTGGCCAACTGTTCCACGGCGGTGGCCATACGACGGTCCACGGACCGGGCAATGTCGGCCTTGGCCTGAACGGCGGCTGCAGCGGCTTCGTCCTTGGCATTTGCAACGATACGCTCCGCCTGTTCCTTGACGTCCTTTTGCTTGCGTTCATAGGACGCGAGCAGGGTCTTGGCCTCGTCATGCAGCGCGCGGGCTTCGGCCAGTTCGGCGCGAATACCATCGGCGCGCTTGTCCAACAGGCCACCCACCAACGCAGGCACCTTGTAATAGACCAGAATGGCCAGAAACAGCAGGAACGCGACGATGACGATCAGGTTGGTGTTGTGCAGGGTCCAGAACTCGGACGACAGCGGATTGGTGCTGGCGGCCAGTGCGGGCTGTGCGGCCAGAACCATGGCAAGGGTGATGAGCTTTTTCATCGGGATCAGCCTTTCATCCGGGCGGCAACTGCGGCGGTGACGGTTTTGGCGTCAGCCGATCCGCCCAACGCGGCGACAATCTCCTGGGCTGTGGCCATGGCCACCTCGGTCACGCTCTTGACGGCACCATCGCGAATGTCTGCGATGGCTTTTTCGCTTTCGGCGGACTTTGCAGCGATCAGGGCATCGGCCTTTTTCAGTTCGACATCCAGATCGGCCTGAATCCCGGCCTTGGTCTCGGCCACGATACGGTTGGCCTCGGCGCGGGCATCGGTCAGCGCCTTTTGATACGCAGCCTCAGCAGCGACAGCCTTTTGTTTCAACTCTTCTGCGCGGGCAATGTCATTTGTGATCGTGCCGGCACGGTCCGCCAAAACACCCGAAAGCCGGGGCAGGGCGACGCGGGACAACACGAAATAGATCACGCCAAGCGTGACCAGAAGCCAGAAAATCTGGTTTGGGAAGGTCGAAAAATCCAGCTGCGGCATGCCGCTGTTGCCAGCTTCCGCCCCGCCGTCTGCAAGTGTGGTTTCGGTGGCCATGTTCGTCTCTCCGTCAAACCCTGATGTGTCATCGGGGGCGCGGGATCATTCGTCCCGCGCGCCCCGACCGTAAGGATTGGCGCGGTCTTAGACGGCGAACATCAGCAGAAGAGCGACGAGGAACGAAAAGATCCCGAGCGCTTCGGCGAATGCCAGACCAATGAACAGGGTCGCGGTCTGCGACGCGGCAGCCGACGGATTGCGCAAGGCACCCGCCAGATAGTTGCCGGCAACGTGGCCAACACCGATTGCGGCAGCGCCGGAACCGATTGCGGCAAGGCCGGCGCCAACGAATTGGCCGAGTTGTGCGATATCGCCTTCCATGATTTTCTCCTTACGATGGAATTGCGTGGATAGGACCTGACCTTAGTGATGCGGATGCAATGCGTCTTTCAGATAGACGCAGGTCAGGATGGTGAACACATAGGCCTGAATACCGGCCACAAGGACCTCCAGACCGTAGATCGCGGTGATGGCGACAACCGACACCGGGGAAATCAGGGCGACAGCGGCAAAGCCCGCGAACACCTTGATCACGGCGTGACCGGCCATGATGTTGCCCGCCAGACGAATGGAATGGCTGACCGGACGGACAAAATAGGAAATGACTTCGATGATCGCGATGATCGGGCGCAGGGCCAGCGGCGCATCCGACATCCAGAACAGACCCAGAAACGACGCACCGTTCTTGATGAACCCGATCAGGGTCACGATGATGAACACGCCAAACCCCAAAACGGCGGTGACGGCAATGTGCGACGTCGTCGTGAACGACATCGGGATCAGGCCAAGGAAGTTCGAGAACAGAATGAACAGGAAAATCGTCATGATGTAGGGGAAATACACCAGACCCTCCTTGCCGGTCACATCCTCGACCATCTTGTAGATGAACCCGTAGATCATCTCGCCAATGGATTGTGTGCGCGACGGCACGATGTCCCGCTTGGACGTGCCAAACACGAACAACGCGACGATACAGGCCACAGCGATAGCCATCCACAACGTCACGTTGGTGATCGTATACCAATGGATGGGGCCATCGCCGAACAACGGCGTGACAATGAACTGATCCAGCGGGTGGAACACCAACCCGGTTTCTTCGCCATGCGCTTCAGTTGCCACGTGTGCCGCCCCCGTCTTCGCCGGCCTCTTTGGCCAACCGTTTCGCTTCGATCTCTTTGGCCGACCGCAGCATGGTTTTCACCCCTGCGACAAAGCCCAGCAATATAAATATCACCAGAAAGATGGGCAAAGTCCCCATCAGGGTATCAAGCCCGTATCCGATGACAAAACCGATCCCCAGACCGGCCACCAGTTCGATCACCATCCGCCACGCCAACTGCGCTTGAGAATAGTCCTTCTTCATGTGGTGTTCCGGCTCGATCGGGCCTTTCGCCTTGGCAATCCGGACCTCTAACGCCTTCAGGCGGTCAGCGTCGGTCTGCGAATGCGGGTCGGCCACGGGTCGGATCACCCCACTAAGTTCTGGCACTGAGTATGTTCGGGCGGGCCACGAGTCAAGCATGGCGTGACAGGCACCAACCTACAGACAACCATATGATAGTAATAAATTTTATTTCCGACTCTCCACTCCCCTGCCCGGCACAACCCGGCCAAACGGGGCATCGCATCATTCAACCGCGCGGTTGACTTTGGTCCGAGGGTCAGGTTCAGGTCTGGTCATGACGCCCTCGCTTGACATCATCTTCTCGGCGCTCGCCGACCCCACGCGGCGGGCGATCCTGTCCATGCTGCTGGAGGATGACATGGCGGTCACCGACGTGGCGCACCCGTTTTCCATGTCGCTGGCGGCGATTTCAAAACATCTGACGGTGCTGGCGGACGCAGGCTTGATCAGCCAGGAAAAACGGGGGCGGGTGAAATGGTGCAAACTGGAACCGGACGCCCTGCGTAATGCGTCGGTCTGGATGCAGGGGTTCGGGATGATGGACGGCATCGACCTTGATGCGTTCGAACGGTTCCTCGAAACGGAACTGGACCATCCGGACACCTAGCGGCTCTCGTCCTTGACCAACAACACCAACGCCAGCGCGGTCAACGCCACACCCGCGATGACCCACACCGGCGGCACGGTGCCGTTCAGGGCGATCTCCCACAAGATGACCCAGCTTGGGGTAAGATAGGTATAGGCCATCACCTTGGCCGACGGCAGGCGCAGACTGGCGAACTGCAACAGCACAAACGTGGCGGCCGAGGCAAAGACAGCGACATATCCAATCGTGACCCACACAATCGCGGGCAAATTTGCCCAATCGGCGGCGCGAATGTCGGACCACCCCCACGCGGTCAATATCAGACCCCCGGCAACCAGCATCCCAAACGTGAACTGCACCGGGCTTTCACCCCGGTTCAGCTTGCGAACCATGGGGGTATAAACGGCATGGGCGGCACAGCCCCAGAAATACACAAATTCGCCCCGGCCAATGTCAAACCGGTGCAAGGCGGCGAAATCTGCACGGAAAATCACCCACAAGGCCCCCACGGCTCCAATGGCCAGCGCTGTGGCAATGCGGGGGGTAAACACCTGACGCAACAACAGCCAGCCAAATCCGGCGGCCATCAGGGGGGTCAGGGTGAACACGGCGGCGGTGCTGACGGGGTCGGCGGTTTTCAACCCCTCAAACATCAGGACGAAGTATATGGCAAACAACCCGCCCAACACGGCAAACCGCCACGGTGCGACAAAGGCACGGCGCGGCAGGCCGGTGGTGGCCAAGGCGGCGGCACCAATGATGCCTGCGGCGATCCAGAACCGCACGGCGTTCAACGCCGCCGGGGCCAGCTCGTTGGCGGCAAGCGATCCCAGCGAAAACGACCCCGCCACCAGCGCCGAAAACAGCAGCATCCCCAGATGCCCCGCCAGATAGGCAGGCATCAGCAGGTCCAGTCCTTTGCGGCGGCCTTCAGGAACTTCAGAAACGCCTGAACCTTGGGGGTGCGGTGCAGGTCCACATGGGTCACCAGCCACAACGCGGCTTCCCATTCGGGGCGGGCGGGCAACACCTCGGTCAGACCCTCCACGCCTACAACATCCCACCGGGGCAGAAACCCGATACCCGCCCCCGCCAGCACGGCATCGCCCATGCTGCGGTTGTCCATCGTGCGAAACCGGATGCGGTCCGGGCCGACAGTCTGCATCAACCATTTGTTGAACGGCGCGCGGCTGTCGGCATCGTCGTGGCCCACAAACCAATGGTCTTTCAACTCGGCCTCGGACTGCGGCAGACCATATCGGTCCGCATAGGCGCGGGTGGCCACCAACGCCATCGGCTGGCTGGCAAAGGGTTGCACGACATTGTCGGGCTGTTCGGGGGCGTTCCCCGCGCGAATGGCCACATGGGCCTCGCCATATTCCAGCCGGAACAACCGTTCACCGGTCAGATACCGGATGCGCAGCCCGTCGTTCTCGGCCTGAAACGCGGCCAGAACCGGGGCAAGAACAGGGGACAGCGACGCCAGCGATGTAACCACCAGGTCACCGGTCACACCTTCGCCCTGCCCCTTGATGCGGCCCGCCAGTTGGGCAAACTGATCGTCGGTCGCCTGTGCGACACGCAACAAATCCTCGCCGGCTTCGGTGGCGGTATACCCTCGCGCATGCCGCTGAAACAGTTTGACGCCCAACCGGGTTTCAAGGGCGTCTATGTGGCGGATGACGGTGGCATGATGGACGCCCAACACATCTGCGGCACCACTGACCGTGCCCATGCGGGCAACCTGAAACGCCGTGCGCACTTCGTCCCAATTGTCCATCATTCCGGCCCTCATCTGTGCGCTGACAAACATTAATGGGGCCAAACTACTACGACCGTGTGCTGAAGCAAGGGGTCAGATGGGGAATGCGGCCAACCACCCGGCATCAATGCGGTCAATGACGGCAGAGTCAAACTCGGCCATCCGATGCCAGTATCGGCCAGACGGCTCGATATAATTGGCGGCGACCTCGTCGGCGCGGACCTGTGCCACGCGGTCGGTATCATAAACGGGCATCGGGAATCCGGCGGCAATCTGGGGCAGCCGGGCGCGGCGATACGGCAGCACGCTGTCGGCCTCGCTCAGGTTCACCACGGCACAGCCGCGTTCGGCGGCAAACACCTCAAACCGGCGGGCCTTGGCGGGCAATGACCGCAAGGAAACATCATCGCGCAACGGGTCAGCAGCGCCCACACCATAGAAATGGGTGTCGGTGTCGGGGACATAAACCATGTCGCAGCCCATGAAACACACCGTGGCAGGGGCCAGCGCGCCCAGCGCCCAATAGGCGGCGGTAAAGGCCATGGTGCCCCCCGCATACACAAACCCGCCCATGGTGTTCTGCACCGGGACATAATCGTCGGCGCGAATGACGGTTTGACCGGGGTCAATCACGGGGGGGTGGCGGTCGTCGGGGAAATCCTCGGGGTGGATCAGATGGGTCCAATCGGGGCGGATGCGCCATGCGTTGTTGATGACCACGATATGGTCAAACCCGGCGCGGGGCCACGCGGCGGCCCCTGTCGCATTGGGGGCGGATCCAAGGATCAGAACACTGGGGCCAGCCATGACAATCTCCATCCGCGTCACTGTGAGGGACGGCAGATAGGGCGGCAATCCCGCCTGACCACCTCGCACCCTTGACTCTATACCGTTTCCGCGCGTACACGGCGCAAATCCCGGATGCATCACGCCTCCGGTCCCCGGCCCGGTTCGGGGATCGCCGTCCACCAGCGTTTTACGCCCGTGGGCGCGCTTTTGTTTTTCGCGGTCGGTGCCTATCTCCCGATCACCCGCAACGGCTCAGGAGGCCACGATATGTTTGAATCCCTCTCAGAACGCCTTGGCGGCGTTTTCGACAGGCTCACCAAACAAGGGGCCCTGTCCGAGGATGACGTCAAAACCGCGTTGCGCGAGGTCCGCGTGGCCCTGTTGGAGGCGGACGTGTCGCTTCCCGTGGTGCGGGACTTCGTCAAGGCGGTCGAGACCAAGGCGACCGGGCAATCGGTCACCAAATCCATCACGCCCGGCCAACAGGTGGTCAAGATCGTCCATGACGAACTGATCCACGTCCTTTCGGGGGACAGCGACCCCGGCGTGCTGAAAATCGACAATCCGCCGGCCCCCATCCTGATGGTCGGGCTGCAGGGGTCGGGGAAAACCACGACCACGGCCAAACTGGCCAAACGGCTCAAGGACCGCGAGGGCAAGCGCGTGCTGATGGCCTCGCTCGACACCAACCGGCCCGCAGCCATGGAACAACTTGCGATCCTTGGGCGGCAGATCGGGGTGGACACACTCCCCATCGTCAAGGGCGAAGACCCGGTCGCCATCGCCAAACGGGCGAAAACGCAGGCGAGCCTTGGGGGCTATGACGTCTACATGCTCGACACGGCGGGTCGGCTGCACATCGACGCGGACCTGATCGCACAGGCGGCAGCGGTGCGGGACGTGACGAATCCACGGGAAATCCTGTTGGTCGTGGACGGTCTCACGGGGCAGGACGCGGTCAACGTGGCCACGGAATTTGACGACAAGATCGGGGTGACGGGCGTGGTCCTCACCCGGATGGACGGCGACGGGCGCGGCGGTGCGGCGCTCTCGATGCGGGCGATCACGGGCAAACCCATCCGCTTTGTCGGCTTGGGCGAAAAGATGGACGCGCTCGAAACCTTTGAACCCTCGCGGGTGGCGGGGCGTATTCTGGGCATGGGCGACATCGTGGCGCTCGTGGAACGTGCACAGGAAACCATCGAGGCCGAACAGGCCGAGCGGATGATGAAACGGTTCCAAAAGGGCCGGTTCAACATGAACGATCTCAAGATGCAGCTCGAACAGATGATGAAAATGGGCGGCATGCAGGGGCTGATGGGCATGATGCCCGGCATGGGCAAGATGCAAAAACAGATGGACGCGGCGGGGCTGGATGACAGCGTCCTGAAACGTCAGGTGGCGCTCATCAACTCCATGACGAAAAAGGAACGGGCGAACCCGGACCTGCTGGCGGCCTCGCGCAAGAAACGGATCGCGGCGGGGGCGGGGCTGGATGTGTCTGACCTCAACAAGCTCATCAAACAGCACCGGCAGATGGCCGACATGATGAAGAAAATGGGGGCGATGGGCAAAGGCGGGATGCTCAAACAGGCGCTCAAGGGGATGTTCGGCAAAGGCGGCGCACCCGACATGAACGACCCGGCCGCGATGGAAGCGGCAGCCAAACAACTGCAAGGGCGTATGCCCGGCGGGCTTCCGGGCGGGCTTCCCGGTTTGGGCGGCGGCATGCAATTGCCCCCCGGCCTTTCGGGGTTCGGCAAGAAAAAATGACCCTGACCCCGGCCCCCACCTTTACCACGGACCGGCTGACGATCCGCGGCCCCGAAAAACGGGACCTTGCGGCGTTCACCGACTGGCTGGGCACGTCGTCCCGTCTGGCGCATGTGGGCGGCAACGTGGACGCGGCGGCGGCATGGCGGGGGTTCATCGCGGGGGTCGGGCACTTGCACTGGCACGGCTACGGCTTTTTCACGCTGGAAGAAACGGCAACCGGCACGGCGATGGGCCGCATCGGCATCCTGCACCATGTGGATTGGCCGGAACCGGAACTGGCGTGGCACATGTTCGACCACGGCGAAGGGCACGGTTTCGCCACCGAAGCGGCACACGTGATCCGGGACTGGGCACAAGGGACACTGGGACTGGGGCCGCTCATTTCGATGATCGCACCCGAAAATACACGCAGCCGGGCACTTGCGGAACGGCTGGGGGCAACGGTCGAACGGTCGGCAGAAATCCACAAGGGCGAACCAGTGCTGATCTACCGGCACGCGGCGGGGGTGGCGGCATGATGATGCCCACCTGCCCCACCCTGCACACGGAACGGCTGACCTTGCGGGGGCCGGAACACCGGGACTTCGAACCGCTGGCGGTCTTTCTTGCGGATCCGGTGCGGTCGCCCGGCTTTGGCGGGCCGGACCCACGGGACCGGGCGTGGCGGTGGTTTGCGTGTTCGATCGGGCACTGGTGCCTGCACGGTTATGGCTATTGGACGGTGGACACGCACGCGGGCGAAACGGTCGGTATCGTCGGGCTGTGGAACCCCGAAGGCTGGCCAGAACCGGAACTGGGCTGGGTCATGTTCGCCAATGGCGAAGGGCGGGGATACGCGTATGAGGCGGCGGTGGCCGCGCGGCACCACGCCTATGATACGCTCGGCATGACCACGCTCACCTCCAACATCCTGCCCGGCAACACCCGGAGCCAATCGCTCGCCCGCAAACTCGGGGCGTGGTATGAACGGACCTACGACAATCCGAACATGGGGGTTGATGACCTCTGGCGGCATCCCGGCCCGGATGCGCTTTCGCTCTCCAATCAAAAGGCAACAGCATGACACTCAATCCTTGGGAAACCCGGCCAGCGGGACAGGCCGCCGTTGCGGTGGAACGGATCGGGCAATCGTTGCCCCGGATCGCCACGGCGCGCACGGTGATGCGCGGCCCCTACATGGAAGATTTCGACATCTACGCGGGCATCGTGATGTCCGACCGGGGGCAATTTGTCAGCGGTCAACGGGACCGGGCGGGGGCTTGGGACGATTTCCTGCAACTGACGGCGTCGTGGATCCTGCGGGGCGCGGGGCTGTGGACGGTCGAAAACCAGAATGACAAATCGGTGCTGGGCTTCGTCCTGCTCGGGCACGAAACCGGTGACCCGGAACCGGAACTGTCCTTCTTCTTTACCGCCGAGGCCGAGGGGAAGGGTTACGCCTTCGAGGCCGCATCGTCCGCGCGCAACAACGCCTGGAACGCGCTCAGCTGGGACAGTCTGGTCAGCTATATCGAACCGGGGAACGTCCGGGCGATTGCGCTGGCCGAACGGCTCGGGGCGTTTCACGACCCCGCCGCCGACCATGACGGGGCACTTGGGTATCGGCACCCCCGGCCCGATGTGGTCGATTTCGGCTGAAATGAAACCGACGCGATACAGACGCAACACCGACGTGAAATCGAGGCTCTCATGACCGACCCCACCGCCCGCGCCGCAGACCTCCTCAAGGGGCACCGCGAAAGCATCGACAGGCTCGACGCGATCCTCGTTTTCACGCTCGCCGAGCGGTTCAAACACACACAGTCCGTGGGCAGGCTCAAGGCCGCCCATGACCTTCCCCCGTCCGATCCGGTCCGCGAAGAGGCCCAGATCGCCCGGCTCACCGATCTTGCAAAACAGGCCGATCTCGATCCTGAATTTGCCAAGAAATTCCTGAATTTCATCATTCAGGAAGTGATCAAGCACCACGAGAAACACCAATCCTGACAACGGGTTATCTGTTGTCACCCTGCCATTCCAAAGGAGATACCAAATGGCTATGAAAATCCGGCTCGCCCGTGGCGGTTCCAAAAAGCGGCCCTTTTACGCGATCGTTGCGGCAGACAGCCGTATGCCGCGTGACGGGCGCTTCATCGAAAAACTGGGGACCTACAACCCGCTGCTGCCCAAAGACAGCGAAGACCGCGTGAAGATGGACATCGAACGCGCGCAGCACTGGCTGGCACAGGGCGCACAGCCCACCGACCGCGTCGCGCGCATGCTCGAAGCTGCCGGCGTCGTCCCGAAAACCGACCGCGCC
>JBGSIZ010000004.1:0-15021 GCA_041742255.1 Marivivens sp.
GCCCTGCCCGCGATGGACGATGACACGCTTCTGGGCACGCTTGACACATGGCTGGCGCCCCGCCTGACGGGGGTGCGAACGGCGGACGACTGGAAACGGTTCGATCCGTTGGAGGCGCTGCGGGGGATGCTCGACTGGACCCAGATGCAAACCCTCGATGCGGCGGCCCCGGCGCATTTCACCACGCCCCTCGACCGGAAAATCCCCATCGACTATGACGGGGCAGTGCCGGAAATCACCCTGCGATTGCAGGAAATGTTCGGGGTCACGCGGCACCCCACCATCGGGCGAACGCCGATCAAGGTGACACTGCTGTCGCCCGCGCAAAAACCGCTGCAAACCACCAGCGACATACCGGGCTTCTGGGCCACCTCCTATGCGGATGTGCGCCGGGACATGCGCGGGCGCTACCCCCGGCACCCCTGGCCCGAAGACCCGACGCAGGCCGATCCCACCTTGCGGGCAAAACCGCGCGGAACCTGATCACAGGGCAAGGATTTGTAAACGGGTGCCGGTTCATGTATATCCACAAGGTAATAATCATAAACGTATGTCAGGCGGTGCAATGTCCCAATTCCCACGCGACCTTATGGCGGAACGCCGTGCAGGCCGGATTGCAGGCGTGCCGCCGCTCGCGCTGCAAATGGCGGCGCTGTGCTTTCGCAAGGGCAAGGACGGGATACAAGTGCTGCTTGTGACGTCGTCCAACGGGCGCTGGATTCTGCCCAAAGGCTGGCCCGTCAAAGGTCAGGATGACCCGGCCACAGCACTTCAGGAAGCGTGGGAAGAGGCGGGCGTGAAAAAAGGCAAGGTCACCAAAAAGGCCATCGCGACCTACAAAACCGTCAAACGGTTTGACGATGGATCAGAAATGCCCTGCAAAACCAAGGTGTTCAAGGTCCGGGTCAAGGATCTGGTCAAAGATTATCCCGAATCCGACGACCGCACCCGCCGCTGGATCAACCCCTCCAAGGCGGCGATGCTGGTCGAGGATGCCGCCCTTGGCGACGTTCTGCGGGCGTTCAAGGGCTAACGCCCAGCCCCCGTGACGCCCCGAGTCAGGCCCCCATATAATCGCGCTTGCCCAACTCCACGCCGTTATGGCGCAGGATGTTATAACTTGTGGTCATGTGAAAATAGACCTGCGGCAAGGCGTATTGGGTCGCAAACTGCAACCCGGTCATGGTCATCTCGGTGCCACGCATCTTGATCGTGATTTGGCGATCCTCACTGCCCGCAAACCGCTCGCGGCCATAGGTGGCAACAAACGCCTGCGCGGCGGCCACACGGGCCTGCAACTCGGCAAAACTGGTTTCGGTATCGGGAAAGGCAGGCAGGTCGTCGCCACACAACCGGGGCGGCAGGCGGGCGGCGAAATCACAGGTCAACTGCACCTGCCGGGTCAGCGGAAACATGTCGGGAAACAGACGAAACTGTAACAATGCGACAGGATCAATCTTGCGGGCCTCGCAATGGGCCTCGGCCTTGCCAAGGATCTTGGTCAAGGCGCCAAGGGTCTGGGTGATCGGCGGCAGGATATGGTCATACATGGCGGGACTCCGGGACAGGGTTCGACGGGCACCAGACACCACCGCCCGGCACACGGCAAGAGGGGTTCAGGCGCGGCTCCCGGCCTTTTGCAACGCCAACAACGCGGCCATCGCCTCATCGGCGCGGTCGGCGGGGACAAAGGCGTGATCGTGGTGGCATCCGGCCACCATGTTGCAGGCAATCCCAAGGTCCGCCAACACGCCCGCCACGGCGGCGGTCAACCCGACCCCTTCCAGCGACGAATAGACGTTCAACGTGATGCACACCATCACCGGGGCCACGGCCAGACCCTCGCGCCGGGCCACGTCAACGGGCAGGATCAACGACACCCCCTCGGCCTCGCGCATCATGGCCACGGCGTCGGACAGCAATGCAGTGTCGGGAACACTTGCAAACACAAAACGGCCCGGAACCAGAACCGGGGTCATCCCGGCGATCATGCCCGATGTGGATTGGACCGGATCAGACACCCAGACACCAGCGCATGACGGCCTTCTGGGCGTGCAGACGGTTTTCGGCTTCATCCCAGATGACAGACTGCGGGCCATCCATCACGGCGCTCGTGACCTCGTCGTCGCGGTGGGCGGGCAGGCAATGCATGAACACGGCGTCCGTCTTGGCATGGGCCATCAACGCCTCGTTGACCTGATAGCCGCGCAACTGGTTGTGGCGGCGCTCGCGGGCGCTGACGGGGTCGTGCATGCTGACCCATGTGTCGGTGACCACCAGATCGGCACCGATCATGGCCTTGGCGGGATCGCGCTCGATCTCAACCCGGACGCCCTTGGCGCGGGCTTCGTCCAGAAAAACGGCCTCCGGGTCCAGCGTTTCGGGACCAGTGAACGTCAGGTCAAACCCGAATTGCCCGGCGGCATGGGCGAAACTCGCAAACACGTTGTTGCCATCGCCGGACCACACCACCTTCTTGCCCCGGATCGGGCCGCGATGTTCCTCGAACGTCATGATGTCGGCCATGATCTGGCAAGGGTGGGTGCGGTTGGTCAATCCGTTGATGACGGGGACGGTGGCGTATTCGGCCATCTCCAACAGGGTGGCCTCCTCGAACGTGCGGATCATGATAAGGTCCACATAGCGGGACAGAACGCGGGCGGTGTCGGCGATGGTTTCGCCGTGGCCCAACTGCATTTCGGACCCGGACAGAACCATGGTCTGGCCGCCCATCTGTCGCACGCCCACGTCAAAACTGACACGGGTGCGGGTGGACGGCTTTTCAAAGATCAACGCGACCATCCGGCCCGCAAGGGGCTGTTCGTCGTCGGGCATCCCCTTTGGCCGGTTGTTGCGGGCGGTTTTCATCGCCTGCGCGCTGTCGATGATCCCCCGCAAGGCGTCGGGGGTGGTCTTGTTGATATCCAGAAAATGTTTCATGCGCTTCGTCTTTCGTTCGGGGGTGGGGGCATCCCCCGGCCCACATGGGCCCCCGGAGTATTATTCATTAAAACAATGGGTTACAGGGTCTCCGCTGCAGCATCCAAACGGGCAACCGCCTCGGTAATATCCTCGTCCGGGATATTCAGGGCGGGCAGCAACCGCACCACATTATCGGCGGCGGCAATCACCAGAACGCCCGCGCCATATCCGGCCTTGACCACGTCGGTATTGGGCACCCGGCATTTCAGACCCATCATAAGGCCCGATCCGCGCACCGCCTCGAAAACATCGGGGTGGCTGGCCACCAGCCCTTCCAACCGCTGCCGGAACAACGCGCCCTTGCGGCAGACTTCGGCCAGAAAATCGTCGGCGGCGATCAGGTCCACAACCTTGCCACCCACGGCACAGGCCAATGGGTTGCCGCCATAGGTGGACCCGTGGGTGCCGGCAGTCATGCCCGACGCGGCGTCCTCGGTCGCCAGAACAGCACCAAGGGGGAAGCCGCCGCCGATCCCCTTGGCCACCATCATGATATCGGGGGTGACGCCCGCCCATTCATGGGCGAACAACTTGCCGGTGCGGCCCATCCCGCATTGAACCTCGTCCAGCATCATCAGAATGCCGTGTTCGTCACACAGGTCGCGCAACCCCTTCAGACAGGCATCGGGCAGCGGGCGAATGCCGCCTTCGCCCTGCACCGGTTCCACCAGAATACCGGCGATATTGCCAGCGGCAGCAGCAGCCGTCAGGGCGGCATGGTCGCCAAATTCCAGATGGATGAACCCGGGCAACAAGGGGCCAAACCCCTTGACCATCTTTTCCGACCCCGCCGCCGCGATCCCGGCAGACGACCGGCCATGGAACGACCCGGAGAATGTGATGATCTGGGTGCGCTCGGGGGCACCTTTGTCATACCAGTATTTGCGGGCCATCTTGACGGCCAATTCACAGGCTTCGGTGCCGGAATTGGTGAAAAACACGGTATCGGCAAAGGTGGCGGCGACCAATTTGTCGGCCAGCGCCTGTTGGGCGGGGATGTGATACACGTTGGACACATGCCACAGCGTCTTGGCCTGCTCGGTCAACACCTCCACCAGATCGGGATGGGCATGGCCCAGCGCGTTCACGGCAATCCCGGCCCCAAGGTCCAGAAACCGGCGGCCATCCGCCTCGATCAGCCACGACCCCTCGCCTTTGACAAACGACAACGGGGCACGGTTATAGGTCGGCAAAACAGAAGGGATCATGAAGATTTCCTAGGAAAATATAGCCACACGAGGCATGACGGAGCGTGGGCTTGGGGTCAACAGGTATGGGTGCAGCAAGACGCAGGCGCGCAAACGCTCAATCAGCGTCGGCGTCGATCAAACTGGGGGGCACACATCGTCATTGGGAAAAGATACCGGAACTTTGACCCGGCGGAAAGTCCGAAACTACACGTTCCAGCCCGTCACGGTCTGGCGCGCTTTGGGGCAGCCGGACATCCCGCGCCAGTCCCAGTCTGGACAAGGCAGCGATCAAAACAAAACCGGGGTCCATTTGACCCGGCTCAACCCCCAGTTTCGCGGAATGGGGAAACGCGTGGTGGTTCCCGTGCCAGTTTTCCCCGAATGTCAGCAGCCCCAGACCCGGCAGGTTGAATCCCTGCACGGGCAGGTCGCGCACGCGCCACCCCTGATGGCCGCGTTTATGGGCATAATGGCCAACCATCCAATGCCCGGTCAACGACACGACAATCCGCAGACTGACACCCCACAGGACAAAACCGACGCCCCCCAGCGCCCACAGCCCCAACGCGACGGGAACCTGCTGCAGCATCCATGTGCGCTCCATCAGGCGGTAAACGGGGTGGTGGGCGATCTCGGGTTCGATGACAAACTGCGGGGGGTGGTCCAGATCGAACCGACACTGCAACTGCCACCAGGCATCGCGCCAGAACCCGGCCCCATGGGACGGATGAGGCGGGCAAACGGTCTGGCGTTGATGCCAGTCGCGCATGTCATGGGCGCGGATCATGCCAAACGGTCCGGCCATTCCAACCAGCACGCCCAACCAGACCATCCCGTATTCCAGCCAGCGGGGCACGGCAAAACTGCGGTGGATCAACAAACGGTGCATGCCCACGGAATGGCCGGCGCAAATGGTAACAGCGGCGGTGACACAGAAAACGGCAACGGCGGACAGGCTGAAAAACCACAGCACACCGACAAGAGCCAACCCGGCATGGGCGAAAAACCACAGCGATTTGGGGGCATCCCAAACGATGCGCCCTTGGGCGGCGGACGTGTCGGGGGTCACATGCACGCGGTCCGTGGATACCAGATCAGCCATAGGATGACGGCTAATCGGGGTCACCCACCCTGTCAATCCGGCGGGTTCAGGCCTTCAACCGATACCCGCGCTTGAACCAATACCAGCACAGGGTCAGAACGATGGCCGAGGCCAGCGTGGCCACCCACAACCCGCGCCACGGGCTGCTGTCGGACACGCCCAACATGCCGAACCGGACGCCGTCGATAATATAGAAAAACGGGTTGGCATGGGACATCTGGCGCAACACCGGGGGCAAGGCCTCGATCGAATAGAACGTGCCGGACAGGAATGACAGCGGGGTGACCACGAAATTCTGGATGGCGGCCAACTGGTCGAACTTGTTGGCGAAAATGGCGGCAATCAGGCCGAGGGCGCCCATGAACACGGACCCGATGAACACGAATGTCAGAACCCATAACGGGTGCGCCATACCGACGCCCAGAAACAACATGGCCCCGGCGGCGATGACCACGGCCACGATCAACCCGCGCACAACGGCCCCCGCGACATATCCCGCAACCAACTCTGCCCCGCTCAGGGGGGGCATCAGGGTGTCCACGATATTGCCCTGCACCTTGGCACTCGCCAGGCTGGAGGAGGTGTTGGAAAATGCGTTCTGAATGACGGTCATCGTCAGAATACCGGGGGCGATGAAGTGCAGGAAACTCACGCCCATCACGTCGCCGCGCTGCGATCCGATGGCGATGGTGAAAATCATCAAAAACAACGCAGCGTTGATCAGCGGGGCCATGATGGTCTGGGACCAGACATTCATGAACCGCATGACCTCGCGCCGGGCCAGCGTGGCAAGGCCCAACCAGTTCACCCGGCCAAACCGGCGAACGCCCATTCCACCCATCTCTTGCATCATCTGTTCCCTTGCAGCGATTCGGGCGCTTGTATCCCGCGCCCACCTGCTTAAAATAGGGGGCTGAGCCGAGACACAAGGCCGGACGCGCCCGCGCGCCGCCCCCAACCCATAAGGAAGTCACATGTCCTGGACCGACGAACGCGTCGAGACCCTCAAGAAGATGTGGGGCGAAGGCCAGTCAGCCAGCCAGATCGCCAAGGAACTTGGCGGCGTCACCCGCAATGCCGTCATCGGCAAGGTGCATCGGCTTGGGCTGTCCACCCGGGTCGGCGGTGCTGCGGCACCCGTGCATGCGGCCCCTGCCCCTGCGGCCAAACCCGTGGCCAAGGACAAGGCGACCCCGCCCGCCAAACCCAAAGACACCGCCGAGGTGCCGCCCGTCATGGTGGACGACCCCGATCCCGTCGCCGTTGTCGAAACGGACGATGACGAGGATGAAGACGACGATGCGCCCATGCCGATGAGCGCGGCACGCCGGGCGATCATTCCTGCGGGCCAACCCTTGCCACCGCAACCCTCCGCCAACGAAATCTCTCCCGAGGCACTGGCCAAGGTGTCCGAGGTCGAAAAGACCGCCAAGAAACTGACGCTTCTGGAACTGACGGAAAAGACCTGCAAATGGCCGGTGGGCGATCCGGCCACGGATAATTTCTGGTTCTGCGGCCTGCCCGTGCAACAGGGAAAACCCTATTGCGAGGCGCATGTCGGCGTGGCCTTCCAACCGATGAGCGCGCGTCGGGACCGTCGCCGCTGATCCGGGCTATGACATTTTCAATCTGAAACGGCCCAAGGCCCGCCATACCCCGGCGGGCCTTGTTGTTTTGCAACCTCACAGCCGGATCAGGGGCAAACCCATCATCGCTTGGGCAAACAGCGCCATGGTGATGGCGGTCCAGATCACAGCAACCGCGAATACCACACGTCCAGCCCGCCCCGTGCGATCCGCCCACAGCCCCACCAGCGGCAAAACCTGCAACGCATGCAGCGACATGAAATGGGCGGGGCGCAAATCGCCCACGGCAGCGGACCATCCCAACAGCGGGATCGTGGCGGCTCCGGGGGCGGGCACGCCCACGAAATGGCTCTCCAAACCGCTCAACGTGCCCGCCACAATCAGGGTCAGGATGCACGACACCACGGCCCCCGCGACCAGTCCAACCCGTGTGGCCGGGCCAAACACCGTGTCGCGCCACGCCACTGCGGCCACCGCGACCGGACCCACAACCAACAACACGGCGCCCAGACCCATCACGCCATACATGGCGGCATGGAACGGGTCGCCGATGTTGTAGTGTGACCCTTCGGCGCGGGCGGCCTGATAGGTGATATAGATCATCTCGGTCAGAAACGCTGTGACCATCACGGCCTCGGTCACGACCAGAACACGGCCTGAACTACGACCTGAACGGCGGTCCGGCGACATGGCGCGGACAATCAGGGCAAGGGTGGCAAAATGCACCACGAACGACATCGCAAACTTGGCGGGCTTCAACCATACCGGGGCTTCCAGATAGGCGCGGGTGTCAAACCCGGCCCAGATCAAAATCAAAACGAAAAACGCGGCCGAGGTGGCAACCGCCACATCAAACGGGGCACGGGTCGCGCGCGGGGCATCGGACATCAGAACGGTCATGATTTACACCTCACGGATCGGGGCAAAGGCGCGCCAGGGACGCAATCCGCCCTCGACCAACAATGCCAGCAACAGGCCCATCGGCCCAAACAGGAATGTGACCACCAGAACCGGGGCTTGGGTGATCCGGTCTACGCCTGCGCGGTCCATCCGGACGGCGACCAAGGCCCCGATCATCAGATCAAACGCGAGGAAATGAACCCACCCGGCCAACAACGCCCAATCATCGGCGAACAACAGGCGGACATCGGCGAGGGTCTCAAAACCGCCCTCTGCGGCGGCAAACCGGGCCAGAACAACCCCGGCATACAAGGCGGACAACAGGGCCGGGATCAGCAACCCAGGCACCGCCAGAACGACGGGCCATCGGCGCGGGGCAAGGATCAGCACCGCCCATCCGGGCAGGGCCACCATGCTGGCCAAGGCGAATAATTCTTCTGGGAACATCCAAATCACTCCGCTGGAAATTTCCACTGTAAATATATAGCCGCGATTCGCTTGCACCGTCCAGCAATAATATTTACACTGTAAACTTATGACACAAAGCCTCGCAAAACCCGACAAAACCTACCACCACGGCGACCTGAAAAACGCGCTCGTGCTGGCTGGACTTGATATTCTGGAAACCGGGGGGCTGCCGGCGCTGTCGCTGCGGGCCATCGCGGCGCGGGTGGGGGTCAGCCACACAGCACCCAAAAACCACTTTGGATCGCTGCGGGGTTTGCTCACGGCCATCGGCACCGAAGGGTTCCGGCGGCACGCGGCCTTCATGCGGGCGGATGTGACGGGGGCGGCGGACAAACCGGCGAAACTCGACGCGGCGATGCGGGGCTATATGCGGTTCGCGCAGACGCATCCGCACCTCTTTGAACTGATGTTCTCGCCGTTCCACTGTGATTTCTCAGACCCGGCGCTGCAACGGGCGGCGCAACACTCCTATGCGGTGCTGTCGGACATCTCGACCGGGCTGGACTGGGACAAAGGGACACTGCCGGGGGGGCAACGGCGCACAGAACTCATGCTCTGGTCGCTGGTGCATGGCTAC
Source organism: Marivivens sp. (assembly GCA_041742255.1). Lineage (GTDB taxonomy): Bacteria > Pseudomonadota > Alphaproteobacteria > Rhodobacterales > Rhodobacteraceae > JBGSIZ01. The sequence continues at coordinate 8,806 of JBGSIZ010000004.1, forward strand.
ACCAAACTGGCGCTCTCGGGGCAGTTGTCGGGAACCGGGCCGGACCAGCCGCGGTTTGACATCACCGACATCATGCCCGGCTTTGGCTACCGCTGACAGGCCTTTCCCGCAGGCACCCCCTGTCGTATAGGGCGGATATGTCCCATACCCCGTCCGTGCCAAACCTTGGCCCCCGCCCTGATCTCGCGCCCCGCGCGACGTTTTCCGAACCGGTCCGGCCGGGCCAGCCCACCATCGGGATGGTCAGCCTTGGCTGCCCCAAGGCGTTGGTGGACAGCGAACGGATCCTCACGCGCCTGCGGGCCGAAGGCTACGCGATCTCGCCCGATTACGCCGGGGCCGATGCGGTCATCGTCAACACCTGCGGCTTTCTGGACAGCGCCAAGGCAGAAAGCCTCGATGCGATCGGCGAGGCGTTGCAAGAAAACGGGCGGGTTATCGTGACGGGATGCCTTGGGGCGGACCCGGACTATATCCGCACCTATCACCCGCGTATTCTGGCGGTCACCGGGCCGCACCAATACGAACAGGTGCTGGATGCGGTGCATCTGGCGGTGCCACCCTCGCCCGATCCGTTCATCGACCTGTTGCCGGCCACGGGGGTCACGCTGACCCCCCGGCACTACAGCTACCTCAAGATTTCCGAGGGCTGTAACCACAAATGCAAATTCTGCATCATCCCGGACATGCGGGGCAAACTGGCCAGCCGCCCGGCACACGCCATCCTGCGCGAGGCGGAAAAACTGGTGGCGGCAGGGGTGCGGGAACTTCTGGTCATCAGCCAGGACACGTCTGCCTACGGTGTGGACATCAAACACGCGGTGGACCGGGACCACCGGGCGCATATCACGGACCTTGCGCGGGATCTGGGGTCGCTCGGGGCGTGGGTGCGGCTGCACTACGTCTACCCCTATCCCCATGTGCGGGACCTCATTCCGCTGATGGCGGATGGGTTGATCCTGCCCTATCTCGATATCCCGTTCCAGCACGCGCACCCGGACACGCTGCGGCGGATGGCACGGCCTGCGGCGGCGGCCAAAACGCTGGACGAAATCGCGGCATGGCGGTCGGTCTGCCCGGACATCACGCTGCGCTCCACCTTCATCGTGGGCTATCCCGGCGAGACTGAGGCGGAATTCGAAACCCTGCTAGATTGGCTGGACGAGGCGCAGTTGGACCGGGTCGGCTGCTTTCAATACGAAAACGTGGCGGGGGCACGGTCCAACGCGCTGCCCGACCATGTGGCGGCCGAGGTCAAACAAGACCGCTGGGACCGGTTCATGGCCAAGGCGCAATCCATTTCCGAGGCCAAGCTGGAGGCCAAAGTGGGCAAAACCCTGCAGGTCATCGTGGACGAGGTGGACAGCGACGGCATCGCGACCTGCCGCACCTGGGCCGACGCCCCGGAAATCGACGGCAACCTGTTCATCGACGAAGGAACAGACGGGCTAAAGTCCGGGGATATCCTGACCGTGACGGTGGACGAAGCCGGGGAATACGATCTGTGGGGTGTGCGCTATCGTTAACCACCCGTAGGGTGTGTGCTGCGCACGCACCTCAACCGTCAATAATTGATAGTCCAATTCAAGAAATGATTTTATAACAAGATAATTGGCAATTGTAAAACAGATCAAATTTGGGACGGCCTAATTGAAATGGCTTCAACACCTTAAGAATGTTCCAATCGCAATCTTCTTCGGATTTGCCCTCGGGCTCGGCATTTCAATGCTGCTCGGATCAGACATTGACGAAGAACTAAAGCGCTATGGAACCTACTTCATGACCGCAACCATGACTTTGGTGGCGTCTGGCATAGCCCTCGCAACAACCATTTGGAACAGTGAGGCAGTAAGAGAGCGAAAGCTCTATGCAGCTAAGGCAAGTTTGCCGATGGCGCTATCAAAACTAACAAGTGTCGCAAAGTCTGGTTTTAAATATTCTACCTATGATCTATCATACTTCAATGATTTAAAAATCTTTCAGAAGTTGAAAGCGCGCTCGAAATTTCGGATGATGTATTTTCATCATTGAAAGAGTGTATTGAGTATGCAGACCCAACCTCATCAAAATGGCTATCAAATTTGATTTCCCACTATCAAATTTACCTATCTCGGATGGTAAGTGGAATAGGTGATTCAAACTTTTTAAAGAATGATTCTTTCCGTGTGGAACGTGCGGCTGAGTGGATATTGTGGCACGCAATGATATCGCATCACTTTGACTTTGCCCGTGGGTCTATCATCGTAGAAGACTGTCTGCTGCCAAGTGACATTGGGTCTGGCTTCGCATTCGAAATATCTAGCTGCAATTTGCGAGATGAAATTCGTTTTCGTCTTGAACAGATGCGAAAATAATACCACCCATTATCAGCCGATAATTTTCAATCTAGCACTTGTTGAGCAAAATTAACTTCTTGAACCATGTCAGAAGCATGTATCTTGCCGTACTTAACTTCAACCGATCGGTTTTTTTATTGCTAGATAGTTGGAATGTATCCCCCCACATTCCCGCACACTCCCGTCCCCTCCCCTCCCCGCTCTTCCACACCGACCGGATACCGACGCAAAACCGACGCGATACAACCGGCCCTTTGCGCCCCGTTTCCCCCTGTGCATCCGCGCACAACGCCCCCGTGCCCCAACGGAATCTTTGACGGCGTTAACCGGATCGCTACCCTTCCACCTGCACGCTCGCACCACGCCAACAGGGGTCGCCATGACCAATCCGCCCTCCACCTACCCCGCCTATGCCCGGTCCGAACGGATCGCGGATGGCATCCTGCACGCGCTTGGGCTGACCTTTGCGCTCACCGGGGCGGTGCTTTTCGTGACCTTCGGGGCGCTCCATCTGGGCGCGGGGCAAGTGGCGGCGCTGTCGATCTACGGGGCGGCCCTGGTGGGCAGTTTCGCGGCCTCGGCGATCTACCATTTCACCCCGTGGGAACCGGCCCGCCCGCTGTTCCGGCGGATCGACCACGCGGCGATTTACCTCAAGATTGCAGGGACTTACACGCCCCTCGTGGTGCTGATCGGGTCGGCCTTTGCCTATACGGTGCTGGCCGGGGTTTGGGCGGTGGCGCTGGTCGCGGCAGGGGTCAAACTGTTCTACTGGCGCACGCCGGGGCGGCTCGGCCCGCTCCTCTATCTGGCGCTCGGCTGGGCGAGCGTGCTGTTGATCTGGCCGCTGGCCCCCCTGCTGCCGGCAACGGCTATCGGCCTCATCGTTGCAGGCGGCTTGTTGTATTCGGCGGGGGTCATCTTTTTCAACTGGGACGGGCTGAAATACGCGCTGGCGATCTGGCACGGCTTCGTTCTGGCAGCCTCCATGTGCTTTTTCGCGGCCATCGGCCTCGGGGTTTTCGGGGGTTAAAGCCCGGCCGCCGTCCGTCGAACCATCTCCACCCGCTCCGCATTCCGGGGGTGGGTGCCCAAAAACCGGTCACCGGGATCGGGGATCCGGAAAAAGAATTCGGCCCCGCGCACCGGGTTAAACCCTGCGCGGGCCGCGATAATTGTGCCCAACCGGTCGGCTTCCAGCTCGAAATCCTTGGAATAGCTGCGGGCACCCACGGCGGCCCCGATCTGCTGCGCGGTGCGGATGGCCTCCGGATCGCCCGCGCCCACAACACCCGCCAACTGGCCAAACACCACGGCCCCCACAGTGGCATTCTGGCGCTGCCGGGCCAGATGCCCGGCAATATGGTGGGCGGCCTCATGGGACATGACAAACGCCAATTCATCCGGATTGCGCACATCGGCCAGCAACGGCACGGTAAAGGCGATGATCGGGCGACCTTGAGGGTCCAGCGTCTGATAGGCATTCGGGGGCTGGCCGGGGCGGTCATCGACCACAATCCGGAAATCACAATTCAACAACGGCTGGCGGCGGCGGCATTCCGCTTCGGCGACCGGCTCCACAGTCTGCACCACGCTGCGGAATTGGGCGACCGACGCCGCCGCACTCAATCTGGGGCCAGCGGGGGCACTGGGCACCACGACTTGAGGCACCGGGGTCCGCACCGGCTCTGGCGGAACAACCACACACGCGCCAAGGGCGACCATCGCCACCAGTCCAGCCCATCCAAACCGCATGCCTGCCTCCTGCACCACTCCGCGCAAACCTAACAGGCCCGGGCGCGGGAACCAGCCCAAAACGGGGGCGCTCACGCAATCGGCAAACGCTTGCACGACACCCCCCCGGGCGGCTAGGCTGCCTCCATGTTTACCATCGAACACGATTTCGACGCGACCGTGATCACCCTCATCGACGAGGGACAGCGGCACCTGCAAGAAGACCTGACCATCAACGCCTTCGAGGATTGCGTGACGGTCGAACAATACAACGCGCAACTGGACCGCGTGGTGACAATCACATTGTCCCTCAACCAGTTGCGGGATCTGGAGGCGGCGCTGGACCTGCCCGAAGGGGTCTACCGCATCCGCCCCGAGAAAAAGGGCGACGTGGTCGGGGGATAACCCCTACACCACCCGCCACACCTTGGTCCGGGACGTCTGGCCACGCACCAGAACCAGCCGGGTTTTGGCGATGCCGATCGCGCGGGCCAACAGCTTTTGCACGGCGGCATTCGCCTTGCCATCCTCGGGCACGCAGGTGACATAAACGCGCAACGCACCCGCCTCGTCGCGCACAACACGGTCGCGGGACGCCTTCGGGGTCACGGTCACGGCAAATTCGGTGCCAACCACGGCAAATGCGGAAAAATCTGTCATGCCCGCACCTTGGCACAGACGGGCACGGCTTGGCAGGGGGGACGGGATGGTCAACACTGCGACCAAACAGGGGGGCGCAATGACCACAGCAGTCTATTCGGACGAACGGTGTTTCTGGCACGGCGGCGGTAACTACGCGGGCATGCTTCCGGTGGGCGGGCTGGTGCAACCCCTGCTTGGCGGTCTGCCGGAAAGCCCGGAGAGCAAACGCCGCCTGCGCAACCTGATCGAGGTGACGGGGCTGGCGGCCGAACTGTCCCTGCCCCGCGGCACCCCGGCCACGCAACAGGACCTGTTGCGGGTCCACCCGGCCAGCTACCTTGAGGCGTTCAAGGGGCTGTCGGACGCCCAAGGCGGCGAACTGGGGCGACGAACCCCGTTCGGCCCCGGCGGCTATGACATCGCGGCGCTGTCGGCGGGTCTGGCGCGGGATGCGCTATTCGCTGTGCTGCGGGGCGAGGTGTCCAATGCCTACGCCTTGTCGCGGCCTCCCGGCCATCACTGCTTGCCGGAGTATCCCAATGGTTTCTGCCTCTTGGCCAATATCGCCATCGCCATTCAGGCGGCGCGGGCGGATGGGCTCGCGACCCGGTTCGCGGTTCTGGACTGGGACGTGCACCACGGCAACGGGACCGAGGCGATCTTTTACGACGACCCCGATGTTCTGACCATCTCGATCCATCAGGACCGGAATTATCCAATGGACAGCGGGCATTTCGCGGACCGTGGCACCGGGGCGGGAACGGGGACAAACGTTAACATCCCCCTGCCACCCGGTTGCGGCCATGACATCTACCTTGAAACACTGGACCGCTTGGCACTCCCCGTGATCCGGGCGCACCGTCCCGATGTGCTGATCATCGCCTGCGGCTATGACGCGGCAGGGCCGGACCCGCTGGGCCGGATGCTGTGCCACCAAGGCACGTTTCAGGCGATGACGGCGCGGGTCATGGCAACAGCACAGGACCTGTGCGACGGGCGGCTCGTCATGGTCCATGAGGGCGGCTATTCCGAGGTCTATGTCCCCTTTTGTGGCCACGCCGTCCTGTCCGAAATGGCCAACAGCCCGGTCACGGCACCCGACCCGTTCGGGGATGTCTGGACGCTGCGGCAACCGGATGCAGGCTTCAACGGCTATGTCAGCGGCCTTCTCGGACAAATGGCGCAGGCGCTCTGCCTGTCGTGAAACCGGGGCTGCCTTGAAACCCGCGCCTGTGCCTGAGCCTGTGCCTTTGTGCCTTAAATATCCCGGGGGAGGCCGCAGGCCGGGGGCAGCGCCCCCTTGACCACGGCCCCGCCAGACCTGACATGTGATCAAAGCCAAAGGATCCGCCATGCCCCCCATCCCGTCCCCAGTCGCTCCACCCGTCTCGCCCGGTCGCAATCAACCCGCCCTCGACTTCCTCGCGCGGCGGCAATCGCGGCCGGCCAAAACGCTCTCATCACCGGGTCCGGACGTGGCAGGGGTGACGGACCTGCTGACCAT
>JBGSIZ010000005.1:0-2638 GCA_041742255.1 Marivivens sp.
GCAGGCACTGGCCAGTGGGGCGGCAGCCGCCCTTGTCACCCACAGACCCGCCAATGTGGCCGCAGACGCGCCCTTGCTGATCGTGCCGGATGTTCTGGCCGCACTCGAAGGGTTGGGCCGGGCCGCGCGGGCACGAACACAGGCGCGTGTGGTGGCGGTCACCGGATCGGTGGGCAAAACCTCGACCAAGGAAATGCTCCGCGCGGTCCTGTCAGGCCAAGGGGCAACCCACGCCGCCGAGGCATCGTATAACAACCACTGGGGCGTGCCGCTGACACTGGCGCGGATGCCCGCCCACAGCAAATACGCGGTGATCGAGATCGGGATGAACCATCCCGGCGAAATCGCCCCCTTGGCCCGGATGGCGCGGCCCCATGTGGTCATGGTGACGACCGTGGCGGCGGCCCATCTGGAGGCGTTCGACAACATCGACGGCATCGCCCGCGAAAAGGCGGCGATTTGCGACGGTCTGGAACCGGGAGGGGTGGCAGTGCTGAACGGCGATCTGACGACCACGCCAATCCTTGTGGCGGCGGCACAGGCGGCAGGGGCGCGGGTCGTGACGTTCGGGACGGGGGCGGGCAACCACCACCGCCTGTTGAATTCCCGCATCCACGACGGCAAAACCTGCGGTCAAGGGCGGGCATGGCGGCAACCCATCCTTCTCAAGGTCGGCACCGAAGGGCGGCACTTTGCGGTCAACGCCATGGGGGTGATTGCGGTGGTGCGGGCGCTCGGGGCAGACCGGATGACGGCGCTTCTGGATCTGGGGAACTGGTCGCCGCCACAGGGGCGGGGCACGCGGGAAAAGGTGACGCTCGATGTGGCGCGGGATTATGAATACCTCGAACTGATCGACGATGCGTTCAACGCCAACCCCGCGTCGCTGGCGGCGTCACTGGATGTGCTGGCGTCCAGCCAGCCGCGCAATGGGGTGGGACGGATCGTCAAGGGACGGCGGATCGCCATCCTCGGGGACATGCTGGAACTTGGCCCGACCGAGGCGGCGCTACATGCAGACATGGCGCGCGACCCGTCCATGTCGGCCATCACCACGGTGCATTGCGCGGGGGCACGGATGAAACACCTCTGGGCGGCCTTGCCACAGGACCAGCGCGGGCGCTGGGTGGCGCAGCCACAGGACCTGATCCCCGAAATCACCCGCATCGTGGACGCAGGCGACGTGGTGCTGGTCAAAGGGTCCAAAGGCAGCCGGGTCAGTATCCTCGTTGACGCCATCCGAAAATTGGGGCACCGCACCCCAGACCTCGAATAAACTAAAGGGCTTTGGCATGTTGTATTGGTTGACCGGACTGTCGGATGGGGGGGACTTCTTCAACCTGTTCCGGTATATCACCTTTCGGGCGGGCGGGGCGTTCCTGACGGCGCTGGTGTTCGGGTTCATGTTCGGCCAACCGCTCATCAACGTGCTGCGGCGCAAACAGGGCAAGGGGCAGCCGATCCGCCTCGATGGGCCCGAGGGGCACTTTGCCAAGGCGGGGACACCCACGATGGGGGGCCTCCTCATCATCGCGGCGCTGACCACCTCGACGCTTTTGTGGGCGCGGCTGGACAACCCCTATGTGCTGATCGTGCTGTTCGTGACGCTGTCCTATGCGGCAATCGGGTTTGCGGACGACTACGCCAAGGTGCGCAAACAAACCACGGCGGGGGTGTCGGGCAAAATCCGGCTCGGGGTCGGCTTTGCGGTGGCGGCCGTGGCGAGCTATTGGGCGGCGCAATACCACCCGGCGGACCTGACCAATCAACTGGCGCTCCCGGTGTTCAAGGATGTGCTGGTGAACCTTGGGTTCCTGTTCGTGCCCTTTGCGATGCTGGTGATCGTGGGGGCGGCCAACGCGGTCAACTTTACGGACGGGCTGGACGGGCTGGCGATCATGCCGGTGATGATTGCGGCGGCGACGTTCGGGGTCATCGCCTATGCGGTCGGGCGGACGGACTTTACGGAATATCTGGGCGTGCATTACGTCCCAAACTCGGGCGAAATCCTGATTTTCTGCGCGGGCCTGATCGGCGGGGGGCTTGGGTTCCTGTGGTATAACGCGCCGCCCGCGGCGGTGTTCATGGGGGACACGGGGTCGCTGGCACTCGGCGGGGCGCTCGGCGCGATTGCAGTGGCGACCAAACACGAGATCGTTCTGGCCATCGTCGGCGGTCTGTTCGTGGTGGAAACGCTTAGCGTGATCATTCAGGTGGCGTATTTCAAACGGACGGGCAAACGGGTGTTCCTGATGGCGCCCATCCACCACCACTACGAGAAAAAAGGCTGGAGCGAGCCACAGATCGTGATCCGTTTCTGGATCATTAGCCTGATCCTGGCGATGATCGGACTGGCGACGCTAAAGGTGCGGTAGGGGTTTTTAGGTCACTCGAAGGGATACCTCGGCGAAAACCACACCGACGCGATACCGTCGCAATACCGACGCGATATCCAGACGCCCCCGCCGGACGTCCCGCTGCCCTTGCCCCCCCCGCTCCAAACCGCCATTGTCCCCCCGCAATCAAAGGGGCGACACATGATTCCGGTGCAAGGCGTGACAGGCAAATGCGTGGCCGTTCTGGGGCTCGGTCGGTCCGGGCGGGCGACGCTGGCGGCGCTTGTCGCGGGGGGGGCCAC
>JBGSIZ010000006.1:0-8983 GCA_041742255.1 Marivivens sp.
CGCATAGGCGGGGGCGGCAAGCGTGCTGGCAGCGGCGGCGGTCCCGCCGAGTGCCGACGTTTTCAGAAAAGAACGACGATCCATCAAGTATCCTCCCATAGGACGTTAACACCTGCCCCCCTCCTCAGGGTTCACAGGCAATCGTTTCACGTGTGCATACCTTAGACACGGCCTGCCCCCCCTGCAAATACCCGATATTGCGTAGACCCCGCGTTTTGTTCAGGCGCCAACCGCACCAAGCCCGGTGGCGCGGCAAAGCATGGATTTCCACACTTGTCCGAACAGCCCCCCGGACCAACACTCGTCCTTGCCGGGTCGCCATATTTTCAGACGTTGGCCATTTTTCATCGGATCCCGGGCGAACCGGATTTTTGAAACCTTCATTCGGAGACAACCATGCCTGTATCTTCAGACACCCAAGCAAACCTCAAGCGCGTGCAAGAAGCCCGCGACATGATCGGCAAAGGCATCATTGCCGGTCTGATCCGTCCCGGACGCACGGGCGGCATCGAAATCGTCGGGTATTACAACCAAACCCAAGGCGGCTATTGGCAGACCGATGGCGATGGCCACACCCAAGGGTCGGGCGATTATCATCAGGGGTAACCCCCAGCCCGCGCAGACCCCGGGCCGTATCGCCCGGGGTCACACCTGAATTTCATGTCCCGGAGGGCGCTATGACCATTGATCGGCTTCAGGTCGTTTTCAAGGTGGTGGAGCGGTGCAACATCAACTGCGACTACTGCTATTATTTCAACATGGGCGACCAGTCCGCACAGGACCGCCCGCCGGTGATCCAGCCGCACACAGCGGGCAAGATTGCTGACTGGTTGGCACGCGGCTGTGCCGATCTGGGGATTCCCCATGTGTCGCTGGCGTTTCATGGTGGCGAGCCGATGATGCTCAAACCCCGGAATTTCGATCTGATCTGCAAAATCATGACGGACCGGTTGGCGGGTCAGGTGAACCTGACGATCAACTTGCAGACCAACGGCACAATCCTGACCCCGGAGTGGATCGAGATTTTGTCCCGGCACCGGGTCCACCTTGGTTTTTCCATTGATGGCGACCGCGCGGCCCATGACCGGCACCGTCTGGACCACCGGGGACGCTCCACGTTCGACGCCACCGCCCGCAACCTGCGCACCATTCTGGACCATGCAGCAACCGACAGCCCGTGGTTGGGTGGGGCCACGATTTCCGTTCTGGACGCCGCAAACGATGCCGCCGCCGTGTTTGATTATCTGGCCGGTTTGGGCGTGCGGCGGATGAGTTTCCTGTTGCCGGACCGGTCCCACAACACCCCCTTTGCCGGGGGCCACGATAGCGCGCTGGCCTATGGTCAGGCGTTGTTTGACATTTTCCGCGCGTGGTTGGTCCGCGACGATCCCGACCTGCGGGTCCGCTATATTTCCGAACTGTTGCGCCATCTGCAACTGGCGCCTGACACCAACCAAGACAGCCCCCAATTTGCCAAAGACAGCGGCGGCCCGGACCACCGCACCCAGATCATCATTGTTCATTCGGATGGCACGGTAGGCGTGAACGACAGTTATATCCCCGCGCTGGAGTGGTTTCAGCACACCCCGGAACACAAGATCGACACCACAACCCTGCGCGGTTTTCTGTCGGACCCGATTTTTCCCGAAATCGAGGCCGCCATCGCCGATCTGGCACCCCCCTGTCAGACCTGCACATGGCGCACCTTGTGCAAAGGCGGCGATCTGGAAAACCGCTATGCCGCGGGCACCGGATTTGCCAATCCGTCGGTGTATTGTGAAGGGCTCAAATTCTTCTACGAAAACGCGACGGCCCTTTTGGTCGAAAACGGGTATCCGCGCCGTTATCTGGACATGGCCCTCGCGTCGTGAGGACGGTTGTCGGTCATGCAACAGTGTTTGCAGGCGTGACCCGTTCCGGCGTATCGCTATGCCATGCGCCGCTTGATCCCCCGCCTGCACAGCCGTCTCCACCTCAGCTATGGTCAAAAGCTGTTTCTGTTGGCCACGGTTCCGTTGATCCTTGCCGTCGCGCTGATTGCGGTGGTGGTGGAGAACCAGTCCCGCGCGCTCGCCCAACGCGAGATCAAGGCGCTGGAGGCACAGTTGATCGAGGCCAAGCAGGACGAGTTGAAAAACTACCTGTCCATCGCCCGGACCGCGTTCGTCAATATTTACGGCCGCGCAGCCCCCGATGACCGGATTGCCCAGCTAGAGGTGACGCGCCTGTTGGCGGCCATGCTCTATGGCCAAGAGGGGTATTTCTTTGTCTTTGACTATGACGGCACCAACCTTGTGGCCCCTCGCCAGACCTACCTGATCAACAAGAACTGGTTGGGCCTGACCGACAGGGACGGCGTGGTCATCACGGATGAACTGATCCGGATTGCGCGGGCCGGAGGCGGATACCACAGTTTTGACTGGCCCCGCCCGTCTACCGGCCAGACGGGGCGGATGATTGTGTATGTGAACGGGTTGCAAGATTGGCATTGGGTCATCGGCACCGGCATTTTCATCGACGATGTTCTGAACACCGTCGCCGCCGCCGAGGCCGAGGTAGAGGCCCGGATCCGCCGCACGTCCGTTTATATTCTGGTCATTGCCACCGCGGCCCTGATCGGGGTTTTCGCCTCTGGCCTGTTCATCAACATCCGGGAACGGCGGTTGGCCGATGCCAAGCTCAAGGACCTGTCGCAGCGCATCATCGATACCCAAGAAGAAGAACGGGGCCGCGTGGCCCGCGAATTGCATGACAGCATCAGCCAGATCCTTGTGGGCGTCCGGTATACCCTTGAACTGGCCAAACGGCGGCTGGTGCTGGGGGATGCGCGGGCGGGCGACAGTGTGGACAAAGGCATCGCGGGACTGGGCGGTGCAATCCAAGAGGTGCGCCGGATCAGCCGCGACCTGCGCCCCGGTGTTCTGGACGATCTGGGGCTTGGCCCTGCGTTGCAGGCGTTGACGAACGAATTTGCGGCCCGCACCGGAATTGCCGTCGATTTTGAAACCGTGGTGTTCCGCAACCGTCTGGACCAGGACGCCCGGATCGCGCTCTATCGTATCGCCCAAGAGGCGCTGACCAATATCGAACGTCATTCCAAGGCCACCAAGGTCGCCATCGCCATCAAAGGCAACCGCAACGGGGCCTTGTTGCGGATCGCCGACAATGGCAGGGGTATGGACGACGCCCCCCCCAAACGAAACGGGGATGCGGGATTGGGCCTGCGCAATATGGCCGAACGGATTGAACAACTGGACGGCACGTTGCGTATTCTATGCCCGCCCGCCGGCGGCACCATCGTCGAGGCGCAGGTGCCCCTCACCCATATGCTGCCCCCCGACGACACCGGCAGACCCACCAACAGGACCCCCGCCCCATGACCAAGACGTCCGCCCCGCGCACCCGCATCGTCATCGTGGATGACCACCCCATGGTGACCGAAGGCATTCAGGCCATTCTGGAAACCTATGACGACATCGAGGTCGTCGGCTGTTTGTCCAATGGTCAAGACGCCATCAACAAGGTCGAGACGCTGGCCCCCGATGTGATGCTGCTGGACCTCAACATGCCGGGGCTGAGCGGTCTGTCCGCCATCGAGATCATTCTGGAACGGCGGCCCGGCACGCGCATCCTGATCCTGTCGATGCACGACAGCCCGGAATATATCTCGACCGCTTTGCGGCATGGGGCGCGGGGCTACGTTCTCAAGGATGTGCCGACCGAGGAAATCAAGAACGCCATTGACCGGGTCATGGCGGGCGACACCTATCTGTGCACCGGGGCCAAGGGGTCGTTGACGCCCCGCACGGCGGATGGGCGCGAACCGCTGACATCGCGCGAACAGACCATTCTGCTGCAGTTGGCGCAGGGCAAATCGAACAAGGAAGTGGCCAACGTGCTGGATATTTCGGTGCGCACTGTCGAAACCCACCGCAAGAACATCAAACGCAAGCTGGGCATTTCCAGCACGGCTGGTTTGACCCGTTACGCCATGGAACACGGCGTTTTGCAGGGAACCGGCGGCAGCATTTAACACCGAGAGGCGATGAAAAAAGGGGGCCGAAGCCCCCTTTTCACTCGTTAACAAACAAGACAATCAGCCGATGATCGCGCCGTCCTCACGGCTTACCGCAACCACGGTGGACCGGGGCGCGCCGTCTGCATCGGGGAACGACCCGCCGGGGTGCTGGATGCCGACAAAGGCGGTCCGGCGGTCCGACGACCATGTGATCCCGGTCACTTCGGCCCCGTTGGGGGCAGTCAGGAACCGGTGGATTTCACCGCTTACGGGGTCGCCAACCAGCATCTGGTTGTTGCCCTGACCGGCAAAGTCATCGACGTTGTCGTCGTTGCCATCGGTCTGGATCCACAACAGGCCGGCGCTGTCAAACATCATCCCGTCGGGCGAGTTGAACATGTTGCCGGTGTTGACGTTGGCCGAACCTGCATAGGGGCCTTCGGTGTGAACGGCAGGGTTGCCGGCCATCACATACAGGTCCCAGGTAAAGGCCGCATCAGCGTGGTTTTCGTTGGCCGGATACCAGCGCACGATCTGACCATAGCCATTTTCGGCGCGCGGGTTGGGCGAGCCTTCGACGGCGGTCATGGCATCGCCACCGGCGTTGGTGGCGCCATCCTTGCGGCGCGAGTTGTTGGTCAAGGCGCAGTAGGCCTGAACCGCGACCGGGTTGACGGCGACCCACTCGGGACGGTCCATCGTGGTCGCACCCACAACCGAGGCCGCCATCCGTGTGTTCACCAGAACTTCGGGCAGGGACATGCCAGTGGTTTCTTCGGTCAGGGCAATCCAGGAACCCGTGCCGTCGGTTTCGAACTTGGCCACAAACAGCGTGCCGTCGTCCAGCAGGGTCGAGGTGTCGCCACCGGGGACGTAGACGTTGGTCGAGACGTATTTATAGAGGAATTCGCCGCGTTCGTCGTCGCCCAGATACACCACAACCTGACCATTCGGGGCCAGCGTGCAGGCCGCATTTTCGTGCTTGAACCGGCCCAGGGCGGTGCGCTTGACCGGGGTCGATGTCGCATCGGCGGGGTTGATTTCGACGATGTAACCCGCACGGTTGATCTCGTTCGGGTTTTTCGACACGTCAAAACGCGCGTCAAACTTTTCATAGCCATAGCGGCTGTTGACCGGGATGCCGTAGCGGTTCATGGCATCGGTATAGGACGCGGGTTTGGTATCGGCGGCGACTTCTTCGGTGGTGCCGAAATAGCCGTTGAAGTTTTCTTCGCAGGTCAGGTAGGTGCCCCACGGGGTCTTGCCAGCACCACAGTTGTTGAACGTCCCCATGGACATAGTGCCGGTCGGGTCGGCCTCGGTTTTCAGCAGGTCATGACCGGCTGCAGGACCAGAGATCAACATCGGCGTGTTGTGGTCGATCCGACGGTTGAAGGGCGAGTCAACGACGACAGCCCAGCCATCGGCGCCTTCGGCCACTTCCATTACGGTCACGCCCTGAACGGCCTGATATTTCTGCACTTCTGCCAACGACACCGGGAAATTGTCGGTGTTGGTGGGCAGCATCCATTCGGGGTTGGTGTATTCGTGGTTGACCGCGATCACTTCGTGACCGTCGATGTTGAACAGCTCGATCCCGTCGGTGTTGTCGCCAAACACGCGGCTAGACGCCTCAAGGCTGCCGCCGACGGATTTGTCGAAGGCGGGCGCGTCCGAGAACAGGGCGTCGCCCCAGCTCGCCAGCGGCTTCCAAGTGTAGCCTTCGGGGACGTGGACGGTGAAATCGGTCTGAATGTCGATCGGGGTAAAGGCAAAGCGGCCCATGGCGGCCGCCTGAGCGCGGGCGCTGGTCGCCCCCATCATCGTGCCCATGCCCAAAGCGGCAGCACCGGAGCCGAACGCAACGATCGACTGCAGGAACCCGCGACGCGACATCGCAGCCTCGACAACACGGTCGAAATCAGTGGTTTCGGGGGCGGGGCGGATGGTTTCGTCGAATTCGTCCCAGCTCATGTTCTTTTGATCAATGTCTTTCACGACAGACTCCTGTGGTTTTGGGTGATGCCCTGCGCACGGATTCGCAGGTAACCCCGAAGTCCTAGCCACCGAATGAAACAGAAACGCAAAACCCCGCCGGATGGCACCGGCGGGGCTATTTTGACGCAGTTACGGCCCGAATGGAAAATAGGCCGGATCAGAACATAAAGTCGGTTTCGTCCAGATCGTCGATATTGACCCCCTCAAGGCGGATCACGGTTTCGCCTGCCTCGATCACCGCAACGCTGTCTTCCTGGCTCAGGAATATATCGTCAAAGGTCAGGGTGGGCCGTGGGGGCGCGCTGGGATCTTCGTCGTCGAAGGTGTAATCGGCCAAGCCTGCATTGATCAGGATCTTGTCTTCGCCGATTGCGAAATCCTTGATCGTGTCGGTGCCGTTATCGTTGGTCGAGACAAGGTCCGAACTGGCAATGGTCCGTTCGCCGACGTCATAGGCGAACACGTCCGCGCCATCGCCGCCGATCAAAAGGTCGTCGCCCTCTCCGCCTTCCAGATAGTCAAGGCCATCGGCCCCCCGCAGAATGTCATCGCCTTCGTCGCCCAACATGCGGTCATCGCCGCGTCCGCCATGCATCATATCGCGGCCGGTGCCGCCATAGACCGTGTCATTGCCGTCAAAACCTGCCAGCTTGTCGTCATCGTCGTCGCCATACAGAACGTCATCGCCAAAGCCGCCGTTGATGTCATCGGCCCCGCCATCGCCGCGCAGTTCATCGTTGCCAAGGTTGCCGCGCATGAAATCGTCGCCATCGCCCCCAAACAGGCCCCCGCGCGCGCCGGAGCCGCTGTCCCAGCCGGTGTCGTCGCCGGTCCCGCCCCGCAGGTCGTCGTTGCCCGCACCACCGTCCAGAAAATCGGTGCCTTCACGACCATTGATGCTGTCGTCGCCGTCGCCGCCATAAAGGCCGCCGATACGGACCACATCATCGGTGGTGCCCGCAAAGTAGCTGTCGGTGATACTGTCGTCATCTGCGCCGCCGTCGATCAGATCATCGCCTGCGCCGCCCGAAAGGAAATCCTGACCGTCACCGCCATAAAGGCTGTCGTTGCCGCCCAGCCCGTCCACCACATCATCGGCGTCACCAAGGACCAAAACGTCATCGTTTTCGGTGGCAGGGGTGGTGACAAGGTCGGCATCAGGTTTGAGGTCGATCACTTTTTCATAGGCAACCGGAACGCCGTCCACGTCGCCCGAGAACACGAACTGCAGCTCTCCCTCCAGGGTAAGCTGGACAAATGTCTGGGTCGTATCCGCGCCAAGACCTGCAGCCACGACATCAATGTTGTTGTAAGTTTCCGCCGCGATCGAATTGCCGAATTCGTCAAACTGGACAACTTCGTATTGCAGGTCCAGTCCCACGCTTGTGTTCTGGAAAATGCCGACCGTTCCGCCGTCCTGTGTTGCGATGAAATGCCCCAGCCACCCGTCATTGCCCGAGGCAAACAAACCGTCCGACACGATTGTGCCTTCGTCGTCGGTCAGCGTGCCGAAACTGCTTTGGCTGTCGATGGCAAAGGCCACGCGGCCATCGCCCAAGGGCATGAACATGGCAACACCCGTCAAGGGCGTGGTAAAACCGGTTTCGAGCGTGGTCGTGTCGGTCAGCAGAACCGAGGCCGTGCCATCGGCGCCAATCCCGATCTGAAGAAACCCCGGCGTGGTCTCGTTTGAGATGGGCAGCAGAAACGTGTCGAGTGCTGCGCCGAACACCACAGGCTGCGGCAGAATCGCGCCCGAGCCAACGTAGGGCGACTCGAACCCGGCGGCGTAATAGCCTTCGGGCATGGTCAACGTGGTTTCGGACACCGTGCCATCGGCGGCGGTGTATTTCATGGAGACGGTCCCGTCGCGGTTCAAAGGGTCGAAGTCATCCGCAAGGGTCAAAGTGCCGCCCAGGGCATCTACATTTGGAACTGCGGGGGCGACCAGATCGGGGATCAGCGTGTCGGTGCCCGAGGGGACCGTCCCGTCAAGAAGTGTCAGCGGGGTCAGAATATCAAAGGTCATTTTTACCACTCCTCAACATGAAACAATGGTCCGAGAGCGGACCGTTACGGGTCGAAGATGGGGGGCCTGCGCCCCCCATCGAAACCTAGAACAAGAAGTCGGCCTCTTCCAGATCTTCGGCCTTGACCCCTTCGAGCCGGATGAGAAGGTCGCCCGCCTCGATCACGGTCGCGCTGTCATCCTCGCTCAGGAACAGATCGGCGAACGTCAGGCCGCCACCGATCTGGATCAAATCCTCGCCTTTGGAGAAGTCGGCCACGGTGTCCGCCCCGCCATCCGTCCCAAAGAAGAACAGATCGGCGCCTTTGCCGCCCGACAGCATGTCGTTGTCCACGCCGCCGTCGATCCGGTCGTCACCGTCGCCGCCATAGATCGCGTCGTCGTCGTCCGCGCCGTAGATCCAGTCGTTTCCGGCCCCGCCATAGATGGTGTCGTCGCCGTTCGCGGGTTCCAGATCACCCATGTCGTCAGGGACGTTCAGGGTATCGGGCAGACCGGGCGGCAGGCCGCCATAGATCGTGTCACTGCCCGCGCCGCCATAAACGGTGTCCGACCCTTCGCCCGCCACGATGAAATCATCGCCGGAATTGCCGTGGATCAGGTCGGCATCAAACCCGCCATCCAGCGTGTCGTCCCCGGCCCCGCCATAGATTGTGTCGGCGTCGTCGCCGGTGGTCACGGTATCGTCGCCGTCACCGGCGCGGACCACATCGCGGTCGTCGTTTGGCAGCGGATCGGCCGGGAACAGACCCGGATACCCAAGGTCGGGTGCCCCGCTGATCCCGAAGACGGGGTCGGCGTTGCCTGCGGTGTCGATGGTGTCGTTGCCCACGCCACCCCAGACCAGATCGGACCCGTCGCCACCCAGAATGGTGTCATCGCCCGCCGATCCGCGCAGGCTGTCATCCCCGGCCCCGCCGTCGATCACGTCATCGCTG
>JBGSIZ010000007.1:0-2151 GCA_041742255.1 Marivivens sp.
GTTGAACACCACGACATCGGCGGCATAGGTTCCGGCGCGGGTCTCCACGGCGGCAACGCGACCGCCTTGGGTCACGATCCGGGTGGCGGGGGTATCATAGTGAAACGTGGCCCCCCGGTCGCGGGCCAACCGTTCCAGCACGCGGGCGACGGTGTGCATCCCACCCTCGACAGCCCAGACACCATTGGCCTCGGCCTGCCAGATCAGCGACAGCAGGGCGGGGGACCGGGCGGGCATCCCGCCTACATAGGTGGCATAGCGGGCGAACAACTGCGCCAGCTTTGGTTCGGAAAAACAGTGTCTGACAAGGCGGTGTAGGCTCGCCCATGGGGCCATGTCGGCGATCAGACGGGGCTGTGCCACGACACGGGCCATCAGGGCAGATTGGCCGGGCTTTGCGGCTTGCATCATCGGTGCGTCAAACGCGGCGAACAATCGGGCGGCGCGGTCCGAAAACGCGGCAAACTCGGTTGCGGACCGGGGGCCAAACACCCTCGCAATCTCTGCTTCGCTGGCGGCACGGTCGGCAAACAGGTCCAACCGGGTGCCGTCCGCCCAATAATGCCGGGCGATAACGGGCAAGGGATACAGGGTCAGGTGATCGTCCAACCGTTCACCCAGATCGGCAAACAGGTCCTCGAACACCGGGCGCAGGGTCAGCACGGTCGGCCCGGCATCGACCGGGCCTGCAACGGTCGGCAGGGTGCGCATCTTGCCACCGGGGCCGGGGGCGGCCTCCAACACGGTCACGGATAGCCCGGCATGGGCCAACCGGGCGGCGGCGGCCAACCCGCCCACGCCGGTTCCAATCACAACAACCGCGGTTTCTGGTGTTTTCATAACCCGATTGTTGACTCGGATTGAAATAGTGTCCAGTCTAATTGACAGTATACTGTCCATCCTTGGTGACAGTCTTGGGCGAGGGAGCCTCCTATGTCGCTATCGGACCGGATCGAAAAAGCCGTCGCAACTGCCATTCGGCTTGGGCAGGGGGGGGTGGCTCCGGCGCGATTGTCGGCGGCTCTGGGCTATGCGGTGACACCGGGCGGGGCGCGGATCAGGCCCACGATCCTGATGTCGGTGGCCATGGCCTGCGGCGATGATCGGCCCGGATTGTCCGATGCGGCAGCGGCAGCGCTTGAAATCATCCATTGCGGCAGCCTCGTGCATGACGACCTGCCCTGCTTTGACAACAGCGACTTGCGGCGGGGCAAACCCTCGGTCCACCGGGCGTTTTCGGAACCCCTTGCGGTGCTGACAGGCGACAGCCTCATCGTTCTGGGGTTTCAGGTGTTGGCCCGCGCCGCACCCCAAGACCCAGCGCGGGCACTGGCGTTGATTGATATTCTGGGCACGCGCACGGGGATGCCCTTCGGCATCTGCGCGGGCCAAGGCTGGGAAAGCGAAGACCAGATCGACCTCTCCGCATATCATCAGGCCAAGACGGGCGCGCTCTTTATCGCGGCGACCCAAATGGGGGCCGTGGCCGCCGGACAGGACGCAGAACCGTGGGAAGAACTCGGCGCGCGGATCGGCGAGGCGTTTCAGGTCGCCGATGACCTGCGCGACGCGCTGTGTGACGAGGTGGAATTGGGTAAACCCGGTGGTCAGGATGACCTGCACGGACGGCCCAACGCGGTTGCAAAGCTGGGCGTCACGGGCGCACTTCAACGGCTGGATGATATCCTTGCCGGGGCCATTTCGTCGATCCCCCGCTGCAAGGGAGAAGCCGCATTGGCGCAAATGGTCCGGGCCTATGCGGACAAGATCGTGCCAGCCTCCGCCCGCAGTCAGGTGCACACCCGGCGCACGGTGCCGGGGGAATAGGGCGCGGACCTCGGTCTGACTGACATGGCCCGCACCCCGCGTTTTCGCCTGTCCACGCTCATTGCGCGGCCCACGTTTCAGGCGTGGGCGGCCCGGTTTCCGCTCACCCGCCCCTTTGTCCGGCAACAGGGGGCGGCGTTGTTCGATCTGGTCGCAGGTTTCTGCCACAGCCAGATATTACAGGCCTTTGTGGCGTTTGATCTGCCCGCCATCCTTTTGAACGCGCCCGCCACCACTGCCGATCTTGCGCATAACTCGCAGGTGCCGGAACCGCGCATGGCCGTCCTGTTGCGCGGGGCGGGGGCGCTGGGGCTGGTGCGGGAA
>JBGSIZ010000008.1:0-11322 GCA_041742255.1 Marivivens sp.
CCCTTGGCCAGCGCAAGCGCGATATTGCCGGGGTCGCCCTGCCCGTCGGTGGGCAAGTAAACGCCGCCCGTCACGCCCTCGATATTCAGATGCGGATAGCGGGCCTTGATCTCCTCCGGCCCGATATCCTCGACCGGGACACCAAAGGCGCGGGCCATGGCGGCGGTGCGGCGCAGTTCCTCCAGCCGCTCGCCCGTCAACGCGGTCGAAATCGACCCGACCTGCCGGTAGCCGGTGGCCAGACCCGTCTCGGCCTCCAACCCGCCATATAACTCGGCCGAATAGCGGGCAAGTTTGGTCATGTTCGCAGTAGCGCGCAATTGACCAATAAGGCCAGCGGCATGCCATGTCGTCCCGCTCGTCAGGGCCTTGCGTTCCAGCAGCACCACATCCTTCCACCCCAGTTTGGTCAGGTGATAGGCGACAGAACAACCGACAACGCCACCGCCGATGATGACAACGCGGGCATGGGTAGGAAGGGTCATGTAGGCACCTTATGCAATGGTATGGCCAGCGGCAGTCAGCACGCGGGCAAGTTCGGCAATATGAGCAGGTCCGGTTTCGCAGCAGCCGCCGACGATGGTGGCCCCCTGATCGACCCACGCCATGACATGGCGGGCATAGGATTCGGGGGTCAGGTCCTCGCGGGCGAACAAGGCATCAACAGTCGGCTTGTCCTTCAGAAAATCCTTGGTGATCTGGGTGAACCCATTGGCATAGGCGCCAAACGGCAATCCCGCACCCTTGAGCGCCGCAAGCGCGGCAGGCATCGCCTCGGGGGCAGAACAATTGGCCAGCAGCGCCTGCGCTCCGCCCGCCACGGCAATGGCGCACACATCGGCCACGGCCTCGCCCGACCGCAACAGCGCGCCATCCTCGTCATCGACAGTGACCGACAACCACACGGGCTTGCCTGCGGCCTTCGCGCCTTCAAGGATCGACCGGGCATGGGCCAACGACGCAACCGTCTCGCAAATGATCAGATCGACATGGGGACCAATCTCGCGGGCAACTTCGGCATATCTGGCCACAGCGACATCATAGGGCGGATGCTTATCCGGACGATACGACGCCTCCAGCGGCCCGATGGACCCGGCGACCCGCTTGCCGGGGCTGACGGCGGCGCGGGCCTCGGCCAAGGCGGCGGCATGCAAGCCATGGAAATGGCCCTCCAACGGGGTGCCGTCCAGGCGATCATGGTGAATGCAATAGGTGTTGGTCGTCGCAATCGACGCCCCCACCGCAAAATAGTCGCGATGCAGCTCGCCCACCATGCCGGGGTGGTCGAACATCACCTGGGTGGACCACAAATTCGTCGGCACTTCGCCCGACCGATGGGTCAATTCCTGCCCAAGCCCACCGTCCAGTAACGTTATCTCAACCATGTCCTGCACCTTCATCTCGTCCAAAATACCTCGGGGGAGTCGCCAGCGGCGACGGGGGCAGCGCCCCCTCTAGGCCCGGATGCGGGCGTTCTCCGGGTCCCACAACGGGTCCTCGCCCCGCACGGTGGCGGCAAACCTCTCGCCATAAATCTCGATCTCGACAGGGGTGCCCGGCACCGCCAGATCGGGGCGCACCATGCCCAGCGCAATAGACGCGGCCACCCGGTGGCCCCATCCGCCGGACAATGTCTCACCCACAATCACATCGCCTAGCCAGATGATGGACATATAGGGGGCATCGCAGGGGCCGGGGGCATCAAGGGTCAGGGTCACAAACCGCTTGGTCGGGCCGGCCTGTCGCTCAACCTCCAACGCAGCCTTGCCCCGAAACGCGGGCTTGTCCCATTTGACGAACCGATCCAGCCCCAATTGCAACGCGGTATAATCGGTGGACAGGTCGCCCTTCCACGCTTTGTAACCCTTTTCCAGACGCAAGGAATTCAGGGCCCACATCCCGAACGGCACCGCACCAGCCGCCAGAACGGCGTCATAAACAGCAGGGGTATCGGCAACCTTGGAATGAATCTCCCACCCCAGTTCCCCGGCAAAAGACACACGGACCAACTGCACCCAATGGCCCGCGATCTGACAGGACTGGTGGGTCAACCAACCCTTGGTCAGGTCGGCATCCGAAATCTGGGCAAACAGGGCGCGGGACTTTGGCCCGGTGACAATCTGACAGGAAAAATCTGGGGTCACATCGGTCAGGGCAAAGGCAGCGTCGTCCGGTTTCTGCCCGTCCAGCCATTCATAATCGTGCCATTGGGCCACGGCTGCGGTGATCAGGAAAAAGAAATCGTCATCAAGCCGCATGGCGGACATTTCGGTCACAACGCGGCCCCGGTCATCGGTGAAATACAACAGGCCAATGCGGCCCACCGACGGCAATCGCCCGGTGCACAGGGTATCGAGCCACGCGGCGGCCCCCGGCCCCTGCAACCGGAACCGGGAAAATCCGGGCAGGTCCAGAACGCCGACACCGTCGCGGACGGCGGCACATTCCTCGGCGATACGCGGCTCCCACGGTCCTGCGCGGCCCCATGTCTCGGTTGCGGCCTCGCTCAGGTCATCGCCGGGCTTGGCATACCAGTTGGCGCGCTCCCACCCGTTATAGGCACCAAATACGGCAGCCAACCCCTTGACCCGGTCATGCACGGCGGACAGGCGGCGATCAGCCCCGGCAGGCCAGCGGTGCCACGGGAAATGCATCGCATATTCATGGCCATAGGTCTCAATGGCCTTGTCCACGCAATACTGCGGATCGGTATAATCGGTATAGCGGCGGGGGTCGCAGGACCACATATCCCACTCGGTCTGGCCTTCGGTGATCCATTCGGCCATCACCTTGCCGGCGCCGCCCGCTTGGGTGATGCCAAACGTGAACACACAGGCCTCATAGGCGTTGCGAACACCGGGCATCGGTCCCATCAGGGGCAAACCATCGGGGGCATAGGGGATCGGGCCATTGATAACCTTGGACACGCCGACCGTGCCCAAGGCAGGCACACGGGCCATCGCATCCTCGATATAAAACTCCAACCGGTCCAGATCATCGGGATACAGTTGAAAACTGAAATCCTGCGGCATCGGGTCGGTGGGGTCCACCCAATGGGCGCGGCAATTGCGTTCATACGGGCCAAGGTTGAACCCGGCCTTTTCCTGCCGCAAGTAATAGGACGTATCAACATCGCGCAGCAGGGGGAGCTTGTGACCCACCTCGCGGGTCCATGCATCCACCTCTGGGATCGGATCGGTCAACAGGTATTGGTGGCTCATCACGGCCATGGGCACTGTGCGACCGCCATAGGGGCGGAACCATTCGCCGACCCGCTGGGCATAATATCCGGCGGCATTGACCACCTTTTCGCAAGCAATATCACCCTTGTCGGTGTGAACGATCCAGCCGTCCGGGGTTTGGGCAACACCGGTGGCGGGGGTAAACCGCAAAATCCGGGCACCCAACTGCCGGGCCCCCTTGGCCAAGGCTTGGGTCAATTGTGCAGGGTCAATATCGCCATCATCGGGGTCAAACAACGCCCCGGCAATGTCATGGGTTTCAATGAACGGATACCGGGCCTTGATCTCGTCCACGCCGATGGTCTCAAGGTCCAATCCCTGCGACCGCCCCATCCCCTTGGCACGGGCAAACTCCTGCATGCGCTCGCGACTATGGGCCAACCGGATAGACCCGGTGACGTGGTAATTCATCGGATAATCCACGGCATCAGCCAATCCGCGATACAATTGCAGGGAATACCGCTGCATGTTCATCACGGCCCAGGACGTGCTGAACGACGGACAATTGCCCGCCGCATGCCATGTGGACCCGGCGGTCAATTCGTTCTTTTCCAGCAACACGCAATCGGTCCAACCTGCCTTGGCAAGGTGATACAGGGTGGACACACCCACAGCACCGCCACCTATGATGACCACACGGGCCGTTGTCGGAAAATCGTTCATCGGTGTCTCCATATGCAGGCGTGCGGGGTCAGTAGACCGGGGGGGCGATGACCCAGATCACCGCGCAAGGGGTGGACCGGGGGTTGTGCCACCGAAACGGCTCGCCCCGGATGCGGAAACTGTCGCCCGGCGACAGGCGGAACACCCGGTCACCGATCCATAGGTCCAGATGTCCGGATATAACAAATCCAACTTCCTGCGTTGGGCGGGTGGTGAATTCGGACAGGGTGGCCCCCGGTTCGAACGTGGAATGAACCACCTCGAAATCATCGGTCAGGTCGGGGGAGAGCAACTCCTCCACCAACCCGGCCTCGCGGCTGCCAATCGGGCGGCGGGCACCTTTGCGCACGATCAGACCGTCTTCGTCGGGGCGGGTATCGGCGCGAAACAGGCTCGACATGGCCACGTCCAGAATGGCGGCCATGGCGCGCAGATCGGTGATCGCGGGGCTGGACAGGTCGCGTTCAACCTGGCTCAACCACCCCACCGATTTGCCCAGTGCCGCCGCCAGTTCCTGCAACGTCAACCCGCGCGCCGTGCGCAAGGCGCGCAAATCCGCGCCAAGCGTCGGGTTGTGGGTGGGGGGATCGTGAATCATCGGTGAAAATTCCAGCTACAATTTCACGATGGCACGCCCCCGTGAAATTTCAAGCCGAAATTTCAGCCAGAATTTTCAGCGGGCGAAAACCCCGGCCAGAATGTGGGTCAACGCAACACTGTCCGCTTCGTCAAAGGCGGCAGGCTGGTCACTGTCGATGTCAAACACGCCAATCAGATCGCCGCCCGGTCCAAACACCGGCAGCACAATCTCGGACCTTGTCGATGTGGCACAAGCAATATGGCCGGGAAACGCATCGACATCGGGCACCAATTGCACCAGACCCGTGCGGGCCGCCGCTCCGCACACGCCCCGCGCAAACGGAATGACAAGGCACCCATGCCCGCCCTGATAGGGTCCGATCTTCAGCAATTCGGGGGCCACGACGCGGTAAAACCCGGTCCAGTCGAACCTGTCGTCCGCGTGATGCACCTCGCACGCGACCGTGGCCATCAACGACACAACGTCGGTTTCACCCTCGGTCAAGGCGGCAATCGTCTTTTGCAGTTCGGCATAGTCCACGCGCATGTCAGGCAACCTCGATTGCGATAGCCGTGGCCTCGCCCCCACCGATACAAATCGCGGCGACCCCGCGGCGCAACCCCCGCGCCTCCAGCGCGTGCAGCAGGGTTACGATGATCCGCGCCCCCGACGCCCCAATCGGATGGCCCAGCGCACAGGCGCCGCCGTTCACATTCATCTTGTCGCGAGGCACGCCCATGTCGCGCATGAACGCCATGGGCACCACGGCAAACGCCTCGTTGACCTCCCACAGGTCCACATCCTGCACCGTCCACCCCAACCGGGCCAACAGCTTGCGCGCGGCAGGAACCGGGGCCGTGGTGAACAAACCGGGGGCCTGAGCGTGGCTGGCGTGGCCCATGATCCGGGCGCGGACGGGCAATCCGGCATCGTCCGCCGCAAGGATCAACGCCGCAGCACCATCCGAAATGGACGATGAATTGGCCGCCGTCACCGTGCCCCCCTCGCGAAATGCCGGGCGCAGCAACGGGATCTTGTCCGGGCGGGCCTTGGCGGGTTGTTCATCCTGCGCCACGGTCCCGCCCTTGGACAGGTCCACGGGCGTCACCTCGCGGTCAAACGCGCCAGACCGGATCGCGTCCAGCGACCGGGACAACGACCCAAGGGCATAGTCATCCTGATCGGCGCGGGTGAACTGGAACGTCTCGGCGCAATCCTCAGCAAAGGTGCCCATAAGGCGACCCTTGTCATAGGCATCCTCCAACCCGTCCAGAAACATGGAATCCTGCACTTGGGCGTGGCCAATCCGGGCACCACCGCGCATCTTGGGCAACAGATAGGGGGCGTTGGTCATGCTCTCCATCCCGCCCGCGGCGATAACGCGGGCACCGCCCAGGGCAATCTGGTCGCAGGCCATCATGACAGCCTTCATCCCGGACCCGCACATCTTGTTCAGAGTGGTGGCGGGCACATCGTCCCCCAAACCGGCGGCAAATCCGGCCTGTCGGGCGGGGGCCTGCCCCTGACCGGCGGGCAGAACACACCCCATCAACACCTCGTCCACCGATGGCACGCCCGCCTGCACCATGGCAGCGCGGATCGCGGCACCGCCCAATTCGGGGGCGCTGACCCCGACGAACACGCCTTGAAACCCACCCATGGCCGTGCGGGCCGCCCCTGCGATAATAACCGATGTCATTGATCGTCCTTTCGCCACAGTTGGGGCTGTTCCGGGTCATTGGGTCAGCGCGGGAAACACTGCCCCGAACATGCCTTGATAGGGCCATTGTGCCGCCTTGGCGCGAAACAACAAGAGGGGTGTAGCTGCATATGGCTTCCCTCGGTT
Organism: Marivivens sp.; assembly: GCA_041742255.1. Classification (GTDB taxonomy): domain Bacteria; phylum Pseudomonadota; class Alphaproteobacteria; order Rhodobacterales; family Rhodobacteraceae; genus JBGSIZ01. Next base: position 6,332 of record JBGSIZ010000008.1, read on the forward strand.
CCGCGTTATCAAACGCCCCCACCCAGTTGCGCGGGACCGAGGTTCATATGACCCACTTTACTCGCAAAAACCAAACGCGGCCCCGCTTACGGGGTGACGATGGCATTGGCCCGGCACCGGGCGTCAGTTCATCTGGAAATGCAGGGGATAATGTCCGTCCTCGAACGGGCCAAACAGATCGCTCAGGTCGGGATGGTCCACCGGTTCACCGGAATAATCGGCCACCAGATTTTGTTCGGACACATAGGCGACGTAATAGCTCTGATCGTTTTCAGCCAGCAGGTGATAAAACGGCTGATCCTTTTTCGGACGGCTGTCCTCGGGGATGGATTCATACCATTCGTCGGTGTTCGAAAAAATGGCATCAACGTCAAACACCACGCCCCGGAAGGGATGCTTCCGATGCCGGACCACTTGGCCCAAATGGTATTTCGCCCGCGATTTAAGCATAGCACAACGTCCCCTCCGGCCTTAATAACCGGCAATCGCTGCCCTTGTCCACGGATCTGGGCCTCAGTTGGTGGAAACAGTCTGTGAACCTTGTTCTGACAGTCCTGACAATCACGGCCCCTGTGTTCCTGTTGGCAACCATCGGGTTTGTCTGGGTGCGGATGGGGTTTGAATACCGGGTGGAATTCGTGACCCGGCTTGCAATGACCCTGTCGGTGCCCTGCTTGATCTTCGGGGCGCTCATGAAAACCGAGGTGGACCCGCAGGCGCTCGCGACGCTCTCGGTGGCCAGCCTTGTGGCCTATGCGGGGATCGGGGTGATCTTTGCGGGGATCGTGGCGGCGCTGCGGCTGGACAGGGCCACATTCCTTGCCCCGCTGATCTTTGGGAACACGGGTAATCTCGGGCTGCCGCTGGCGCTGTTCGCGTTTGGGCAAACGGGGTTGGGCTATGCGGTGGTGGTGTTCGCAGTCATGGCCATCTTGTCGTTCACCATCGGGATCTGGCTGGTGGCCGGGGCGGGGTCGCTGACACGGGTTCTGCGGGAACCTTTGGTCTGGGCCACGATATTGGGGGCGGTGTTCTTGTGGCAGGATTGGACGACGCCGCTGTTCCTGACCAACACGATTGACCTTGTGGGACAAATGGCGATCCCGATCATGCTTATCACACTCGGGGTGGCAGTGGCACGGCTGGTGCCCCGGCAACTGGGTCAGGCGGTCTGGCTGTCACTGGTCAAGGCGGCAATCTGCGCGGCAGCAGGCTGGGGCGTGGGTGTCTGGTTTGAACTGGACGCCACGGCAATGGCCGTGCTGATCGTGCAGCTTGCCACTCCGGTTGCGGTCACGTCCTACCTTCTGGCGGAAAAATACGGCGGGGACGCGGATGGGGTGGCGGGGCTGGTGGTTGTGTCCACCCTGTTGTCGGTGGTCACATTGCCGCTCATTCTGGCATTTGTGATCTGAAAATCGCGCCTTGCCCGTTTTCAGACGGCACCTGATCGGCTAGACTGGTCCCAATAATCAAAGCGAGGGGCAGATGAGCAGACTCTTTCGCGCCGTGTGTGTCGTGCTGCTGCTGGGAAGCTGTGGCGAACGCGAGGGGACAGCCCCCCGCGATCTGGACAACGCCTGCGCCATCCTGACCGAACGGCCGCATTACCAACGGGCGTTCCGGGCGGCAGAACGGGAATACGGGGTGCGGCCCCATGTCCTGATGGCGATGATCTATCAGGAAAGCAAATTCATCTCCAACAACCGGACCCCGCACCAATACGCGCTTGGGGTGATCCCGGTCGGGCGGCAATCGTCGGCCTTTGGGTACAGTCAGGCGCTCGATGGCACATGGGATGAATATCTGCGCGGCCCGGCCCGGACGGGTGCGCGCCGGGACGACATAAACGATGCCACCGATTTCATGGGCTGGTATATGACCCAGACCGTGCGCGAAACAGGCGTCCCGATCAACGACGCCCGCAACCAATACCTTGCCTATCACGAAGGCCGGTCCGGGTATTTGCGCGGCAGCTACAACAGCAAATCGTGGCTGGTGCGGATCGCCAACGAAGTGGGGGCCCGGTCCGCGGTCTATGAACGCCAGATCGCGTCCTGCCGGGGCGTGCGGATGTAGGTTTCGTGGGTCCCGCGCGGAAAAATGACACCGACCGGATACCGACGCAATACCGGCGCGAAATGAACCGGGCAAATCTTGCCCGGTTCGGTGATGGGTGGCGTCAGTTTTGCCAGGCTTGCTCGGCCGCCTGAATATTGAACAATATCTCTCGGATGGCCCCGCCCTTGGTCAAATCTCCAAGGATAACAGTGGTTTGCCCGCCGCTGTCGTCGGTCACGATCCACTGGCGCAACTCGGTCGGGTTGGCGGTGAACACCAACTGGATATTGCCATATTCGGGATTCTCTGGATCTTGTGCGGTTACGGTCGTTGATACACCATCGCTTGTGTGTCCCGTCACCATTTCAGCCCGGCCAAGGTTCACATCTCGCTCCAGAATGATGTTCAACGGGGTCTGGTTCAACGGGTATCGCTCCGCACCCGAATTGGACCGGGGATCAAATATCGCCACAGCCCCACCCCCCGCCACAACCAGCGATTTTTCGGGCGGGTTATACTCGAACCGGATACGCCCCGGCCGCTTGATATAGATGGTCCCGGTGGCAATCGTGCCATCCGAATTGATCTGCGTAAACTCGCCCGTGGCGGTCTGCAAATCATTGAGATAGCGGGATATTTCCGTCAACGGGACCTGCTGCGCCTGTGCCGCAAACGGCATCATGGCTAGTGCAGCAGCGGCAAGGAATAGGGTTCGTCTGTTCATGGTCTCTACCTGACTTATGCGGACACGCCTGTATCCATCACATAGGCACAGTTGGCCTCAATTGCCCGCGTTAGGCGATAACAACGGCGTTGTCATGCGATGACGATCAATTCTGGGGCCAAACGGCGCATTTCCGCGCCCGCCGGACGCGCTAATGCTGTTCAGGCACCAGAACTTCGCGTTTACCCACATGATTGGCGGCACTGACCACACCCTCATCCTCCATCTGTTCCACCAACCGGGCGGCCTTGTTATACCCGATGGCCAGCTTGCGCTGGATATAGGACGTGGAACATTTGCGATCCTTGATCACGATGGCGACAGCGGTGTCATACAGCGCATCCTCCAGATCGGACCCCGACCCGGACGACAGGCCCAGAACCATGTCGATATCGCTTTCCTTGTCCTCATCGGGGCCTTCCACGACGCCCGACATATAGGCGGGCGGGCCGAACCCCTTGAGGTGATTGACGATTTCCTCAACCTCTTCATCGCTGACAAAGGGGCCGTGGATACGGGTGATCTTGGCCCCGCCCGCCATATACAGCATGTCCCCCATGCCCAGCAGTTGTTCGGCCCCCTGTTCGCCCAGAATCGTGCGGCTGTCGATTTTCGAGGTCACCTGAAAAGAAATCCGGGTGGGAAAATTCGCCTTGATCGTGCCGGTGATCACGTCCACGGACGGACGCTGTGTAGCCATGATCAGGTGAATACCAGACGCACGGGCCATCTGGGCAAGGCGTTGAATACAAGCCTCAATCTCCTTGCCGGCCACCATCATCAGGTCGGCCATCTCGTCCACGATGACGACAATATAGGGCATCGCCTCGGGGGCGAATTCTTCGGTTTCAAAGATCGGATCGCCTGTTTCTTCGTCAAATCCGGTTTGCACGGTCCGGCTGAACATTTCGTTGCGACCCAAGGCATCGCGCACGCGGCCATTGTATCCTTCGATGTTGCGAACGCCCATCTTGGACATCTTGCGATACCGTTCCTCCATCTCGCCCACCACCCATTTCAAGGCCACAACGGCCTTTTTCGGGTCAGTCACGACGGGGGACAACAGATGCGGAATGCCGTCATAAACCGACAACTCCAGCATCTTGGGGTCGATCATGATCATCCGGCATTCGGCGGGGGTCAGTTTATACAACAACGACAGGATCATCGTGTTGATAGCCACGGACTTCCCCGACCCCGTGGTGCCTGCAATCAACAGGTGGGGCATCTTGGCCAGATTGGCCACAACCGGATCACCGCCGATATCCTTGCCAAGCGCGAGCGGCAGGCGCATCTGGCTGTCGCCAAAATCGCGGGCAGACAGGATTTCGCGCAATACGACCTTTTCCCGGTTCACGTTGGGCAATTCGATACCGATCACAGACCGACCCGGCACCGTGGACACGCGGGCAGACAACGCTGACATCGACCGGGCGATGTCATCGGACAGGCCAATCACCCGGCTCGCCTTGAGGCCCGGTGCAGGTTCAAGTTCGTACATCGTCACTACCGGACCGGGCCGCACCGACACGATTTCACCCTTGACGCCATAGTCGTCCAGCACGGATTCCAGCATCCGCGCGTTCTCTTCCAGCGCGTCGTCGGACAGATGATGCCGTTCAATCTCGACCGGATTCATCAACAGGTTCAGCGGGGGCGGTTCATAGGCCGGGTGGCCGTCATCGAATTTCAGGCTCGGCTGGGCCTCGGACTGGGCCTGCCGCGAGGTGGGCACAGGACGACGCACCTGATGCTGAACCACCTTGCGAGGTTCGGCAACAGGCAGGACAAACGGGGTCGGAATTGGGGCCGGTTCATCGGGCAAGCCAATGTCTGCAAAGATATTTTCGTCATCCAGATCATCATCCTGCCAAACCGGCGGGGGTGGCATGACACGGGCCGATCCGGACTGGGCAGCCGGCGACGGCACAATCGGTGCAACGACAGGAACTATCGTCGGCATCACGCGGGGCATAGTGCCAGCACTGGCATGGGCCGGGTCCAGCAACAGGGGTCGCGGTCCCCGCCCCTTGGTCAGGGTCGGTTCAATCCGTAGACCGTCGGCGGTGCGGGTCACAGGCGGCACGGGGGCCACAACACCGGCGCGCGACCGGATCACATCGGCGATCTTGGATTTGATGCGGTCGCCGGACGGGGCATCGCCATCATAGGCCACCATTGCGGGTTCGACCAGTTCGGGTTCGGG
>JBGSIZ010000009.1:0-5707 GCA_041742255.1 Marivivens sp.
GATGGCGGTGCCGGTGCGGCCAAACTGCACAGTGATGACGCCCGACACGGACGGCATCACGGCGGCATCCGACACCAGCGCGCAGCCTGCCATCACCGCGAATCCGCTGGTCGGGCGGCTGGTGCGTCGGTCCACGCAATATCCGTCCGGGCCGCGCACCTTTTGGGTGCCGCCCATGACGGACAATGTGCGGATGCCTGGATTGGCGCCGGGGGTCGCCAGCATGGCAGCCCCCCGCGCCTCGTCACTGACCGGCACGCAGGCGGCAAGGGTCATACCCGCAAAGAGCAACAGCGCCCGGACGGTCGCGAAATCCGGGCGCACGGCCATTGTCACAGGTCCGCGTAGATGTGTTTTTCGAACTTTGCGCCGGGGTGGGTAACGGCCCCCAACCGGGCACCGCCCACCAATTGGGCGTATTTCCACAACGCCCCCGACGCATAGATGGTTTCGCGTGGTCCGGTCCAGTTGGCGCGGCGGTCGGCCAATTCGGCATCGGTCAACGCGACGGACAGTTCGCCCGTTTTGGCGTTCATCGTGATCATGTCACCATCCCGCAGCAAGGCGATGGGGCCACCATGGGCGGCCTCGGGACCAACGTGGCCCACGCAAAACCCGCGGGTCGCGCCCGAAAACCGGCCATCGGTGATCAACGCAACCTTTTTGCCCATCCCCTGCCCCGAAAGGGCAGCGGTGGTGGCCAGCATTTCGCGCATGCCGGGGCCGCCTGCGGGGCCTTCGTTGCGGATGACCAGAACCTCGCCTTCCTTGTAGGCGCGGGCCTTGACGGCTTCGAACGCGTCTTCTTCGCATTCAAACACGCGGGCGGGGCCGGTGAACACCTGTTCGGCGTCGGTCATGCCCGCGACCTTGACGATGGCACCCTCGGGGGCAAGGTTGCCCTTGAGGCCAACAACACCACCGGTTTCGGTGATCGGGGTGGTGACAGGATAGATGACGCGGCCATCGGCCTCGCCTTCGATCTTTTCGAGCGCCTCGCCCAGCGTTTCGCCGCTCACGGTCATGCAATCTTCGTGCAGCAACCCGGCCTTGCGCAGTTCTTTCATGACAATGGGCACGCCGCCGACCTCAAACAGGTCCTTGGCGACATATTGGCCACCCGGCTTGAGATCGACAAAATACGGGGTGTCGCGGAAAATCTCGCAGACATCGAACAGGTCGAAATCAATCCCGGCCTCGTGGGCGATGGCGGGCAGGTGCAGCCCGGCATTGGTGGACCCGCCGGTGCAGGCCACGATCCGGGCGGCGTTTTCCAACGCCTTGCGGGTGACGATGTCGCGGGGGCGGATGTTGCGCTCCAGCAGATGCATGACGGCCTCGCCGGACGCCACACCGTAATGATCGCGGCTTTCATAGGGGGCGGGGGCACCGGACGAATTGAGCAAGGCAAGGCCGATTGCCTCGGACACACAGGCCATGGTGTTGGCAGTAAACTGGCCACCACAGGCACCGGCACTCGGGCAGGCGACGCGCTCCAGTATCTCCAGCTCGGCATCTGAAAAATTGCCGGCCTGATGTTTGCCCACAGCCTCGAACACGTCCTGCACGGTCACATCGTTGCCGTTCAAACGGCCCGGCAGGATGGACCCGCCATAGATGAACACCGACGGGACATTCAGGCGCAGCATGGCCATCATCATCCCGGGCAAGGATTTGTCGCAGCCCGCAAGGCCCACCAGCGCGTCATAGCACTGGCCGCGCATGGTCAATTCCACGGTGTCGGCAATGGCATCGCGGGACGCCAGCGACGACCGCATCCCTTCGTGGCCCATGGCAATGCCATCGGTGACGGTGATGGTGGTGAATTCGCGGGGGGTGCCGCTTCCGGCCTTGACGCCGGTCTTGACCGATTGGGCCTGCCGGTTCAGGGCGATGTTGCAGGGGGCTGCTTCGTTCCAGCAGGTGGCGACGCCGACAAAGGGTTGCGCGATATCGGTCTCGTCCATGCCCATGGCGTAATAATACGACCGATGCGGGGCGCGGGACGGGCCCACGGACACATGGCGGCTGGGCAACTTGGATTTGTCGAACTTGCGGTTCATGGCGGCGCTCCTCCTCCCGCATGGCGGGGTCCTGTCGGTCAATCTGCGGGTCATGGATACTTGGGCAACCCCAAAGGGGCAAGGGGGCAGCCCCAAAGGTACACGGCAAGGATTATGCACTGGCCTTGGGCGGAACGACGCGGCTAGGTTGGCTCAAAACCCCCGCCACGCCAATCACAAGAGCCATCTATGACCCCACCTTCCGGACGGATCATCGCCGTTGATCTGGCGCGCACGGGCGCCCTATTGGCCATGGTGGTGTTTCATGCGACCTATGATCTGGCGCTGTTCGGGCATCTGCCGGCGGACACGGTGTTCACGGGCATCTGGCCCTATTGGGCGCGGGGCACAGCGGGCAGTTTCCTGTTTCTGGCAGGGGTCAGCCTGTGGTTGGGCCACGGTCACGGCATCCGCTGGGGCAGTTTCGGCAAACGGCTGGGGGTGTTGGTGGCGGCGGCTACGGCGGTGTCGGTGGGCACGTTTTACGGGCTTGGGGCAGGCTGGATCCGGTTCGGCATCCTGCATTCGATTGCGCTGTGTTCGGTGATCGGGCTGGGGTTTCTGCGGGTGCCGGGGCTGGTGACGCTGGGGGTGGCGGTGGCGGTGTTCATGGCACCCTCATATCTGCGGGATGTGGCGTTCAACGGGCCGGGGTGGATCTGGCTCGGCTTGGGAACTGAACGGCCCCCGATGGCGGATTACGAACCAGTGCTGCCATGGCTCGCCCCATTCTTGGGGGGGCTGGGTCTGGCCAAACTGTATGGCGGGCGGTGGGACGCATGGCGGGGGCGCATGGCCGGGCTGGCGTGGCTGGCATGGCCGGGACAACACAGCCTTGTCATCTACCTTGCCCATCAACCCCTCCTGATCGGCCTGATCTGGGCGGGCAGCCGGGTGTTTGGGGGATGACGGACCGCTACCAGGCACACGCGGAGTATCTGCGGGCAGGGCGGACCGGCACAGAGCCGTGGCGGGTCATCGTGACCACGGCGGCGGTGGTGCTGGGGTTCCTGTTCCTGCCGCCTCTCTTGGCGCAACTTCTCCTGACGGATGTGGGATATCAGGCATTCTTATATGAAACGACGCGCTGGGGCATGACGCTGCAACTATTGGCATTTGGGGTGCCATTGCTGGTGCTGCGGGGGATGATGTATCGGCTGCACAACCGGGGGCTACGCAGCATCTTGGGCGATCCGGACCGGGTGGTGACAGGGTTCGCACAGGCATTCGGGGCGGTGTTCGTGTTGAACCTTGCCATGGAACTGCTGCCGCCATGGATTCACCCGGACGACATCGCGCAGGTCCGGCCAATCCTGGGGTGGCTGATGTTCCTGCCCGTGGCAGTGTGCGTGATCGCCGTGCAATGCACCGCCGAAGAGGCGCTGTTCCGTGGATACCTGCAACAGCAATTCGGGCAATGGTCGGCGCACCCGCTGGTCTGGATCGGTGGGCCCAGCGCACTGTTCGGGCTGGCGCATTACTGGAACGCCGACAGCCCGGCCGAAGGGGTGCTGTGGGTTTTGTGGGCGGGGCTCCTTGGGGCGGCCTGCGCAGACCTGACGGGGCGGCACGGGTCGCTGGGGCCTGCGATCGGGCTGCATCTGGCCAACAACCTGTTCGCGTTCTTGCTGTTCGGGATACAGGACGAACCCTCCACGGCCTTTGCGCTGTTGCTGTTTGCGGCCCCCGACCTGCCTGCGGACCCGGTGCCGTTGTCGGACCTTGCCACGCTTGGGGGGCTGGCCGAGGGGACCATGCTGGCACTGGCGGTTCTGGTTCTGTGGCTGGCGGCGCGGGTCGGAATCCGGCGGTGACCCTTGCGGGGTTGATTGCATTTCACCCGGCCCCGGCATATCTGAACGGCAGCACGGCACGCAGAACGGCACAAGGACAGCGCGATGAACTGGATCAGCAACTACGTTCGGCCAACGATCAACTCGCTCTTTTCGCGGCGCGAAGTGCCGGAAAATCTGTGGACCAAATGCGACGACTGCGGGACCATGCTGTTTCACCGGGAACTGGCCGAACATCTGAACGTCTGCACCAGTTGCGGCCATCACATGGCCATCACGCCCCGCGCGCGGTTCGCGGCCCTGTTTGACGGCGGCACATTTACGGAAATCAAGGTTCCCGAACCGCTGGTGGACCCCCTGCATTTCCGCGACCAGAAGAAATACACCGACCGGATGAAAGCCACGAAAAAGGCGACGGGCGAGAAAGAGGCGATGCTGGTCGCCAAAGGCGAGATCGGGCAAACCCCCATCGTCGCCGCCGCTCAGGATTTTTCGTTCATGGGCGGGTCCATGGGCATGTATGTGGGCAACGCCATCGTGGCGGGTGCCGAAGAGGCGGTGAAAACCAAACGCCCCTTTGTGCTGTTTTCGGCCGCTGGCGGGGCCCGGATGCAAGAAGGGATCCTGTCCCTCATGCAGATGCCGCGCACCACCGTTGCCGTGCAGATGCTGCGCGAGGCCGGGCTGCCCTATATCGTCGTGCTGACCCATCCGACCACCGGGGGCGTCACCGCGTCCTATGCCATGCTGGGCGATGTGCAAATCGCCGAACCCAACGCGCTCATTTGTTTTGCGGGGCCCCGGGTGATTGAACAGACCATCGGGGAAAAACTGCCCGAAGGGTTCCAGCGGGCGGAATATCTTCTGGATCACGGGATGCTGGACCGGGTCACCCCGCGCGGCAAGATCAAGGATGAACTTGTCACGATCCTGCGGATGCTGACCGGCCTTCCCCAAGCGATCAAAGGCGACCTGCCCCCGCCCACACCCGAGGCCACACCCGAGACGACACCCGACCCTGCGGCCACCGCAAAACCACCCGCCGACGCGGCCAAACCCAAGGCGAAAGCCCCGCAAAAGTGACACCCGGCTCTGACGCGATCTTGCTGCGCATGATGGCGATGCACCCAAAGGTGATCGACCTCACGCTGGACCGGATGCACATCTTGCTGGCGGCGCTCGGGCATCCTGAACGCGCTGTTCCGCCGATCATTCATGTGGCGGGCACCAACGGCAAAGGGTCCACGCAGGCGATGATCCGGGCGGGACTAGAGGCGGCGGGGAACCGGGTGCACGCCTACACCTCGCCCCACCTCGCGCGGTTTCACGAACGCATCCGGCTGGCGGGGGACCTGATCACGGAACCGGACCTCGCGGCGGTTCTGGCGGAGTGCGAGGCCGTGAATGGCGGCACCAACATCACCTATTTCGAAATCACGACGGCGGCGGCGTTTCTGGCCTTTGCGCGGACGCCTGCGGATTTTACCTTGCTGGAGGTCGGTCTGGGCGGCGAATTTGACGCCACCAACGTGTTTGACGCGCCCCGGCTGACCGTCATCACGCCCATCGACTATGACCACCAGCAATATCTAGGCGACACGCTGACCTACATCGGGCGGGCCAAGGCGGGGATACTCAAACGGGGGGTGCCCTGCGTGGTCGGCCCGCAACACGACGAATCGCTGGCGGTGATCGAGGCGCGGGCGGCCCGGTTGGGTGCCCCCCTTCTGGTCCACGGGCAGCACTGGCACATCGGCACAGAATACGGGCGGATTGTCTATCAGGATGACCGGGGGCTGCTGGACCTGCCCTTGCCCAACCTGCCCGGCCCGCACCAGATCCAGAACGCCG
>JBGSIZ010000010.1:0-3425 GCA_041742255.1 Marivivens sp.
GGTCGGCGCGGCGTTCGGACAACACGCCGGACCAGTTGAACCCGCCCTCGATATCGAGCGGGTCCAGAACCAGCCGCCGGGCAAGGGTGTCAAACCGTTCGCCCGTCTCGGCCTCGGCCACAGCGGCAAGCAGCAGATACCCAAGGTTGCAATACTCAAACCGGGTGCCGGGGGCATCCGGCCCCCAGATCGCGCCCCCCTGCGCGGCGATCCATTCGGCGAGGGGCACGCCCTGCGGCACCAGATACCCAGCGGCATCGGTCAACCCGGCGCAATGCCCGGCCAACTGCCCCACAGTGACGGGGCTGTCAGGCCGGGCAGGATGGCACAGGGGAAACCCCAGAACATCCTGCGCCGGGACCTGCCTGTAGGCCGGGTTGATCCCATCCCGCCCCCGCGCCAAGGCCATGCGGGCGGTCCACCCCACCACCACCTTGGATACCGACGCGACCCGGAACAGGGTGCGGTCGGTGACGGTCAGATGGGGCAGGGCGGAAACCGCGACATACTCGGTCTTTGGCCCGGCCACCGCGATCCCGCAGAACGCATAGGGCGCATCGGCGGCCCCGGCCAACGACCGGGCCAGCGCATTGAGCGCGAATGGATTCAATACACCACCACAGACCGGATCGACTTGCCCTCATGCATCAGGTCGAACCCGTGGTTGATGTCGTCCAGCCCCATCGTGTGGGTGATCATCGGGTCAATCTCGATCTTGCCCTCCATATACCAATCCACGATCTTCGGGACATCAGTGCGGCCCCGCGCGCCGCCAAACGCGGTCCCGCGCCAGCTGCGGCCAGTGACCAACTGGAACGGGCGGGTGCTGATTTCGGCACCGGCGGGGGCGACACCGATGATGATGCTTTCGCCCCATCCCTTGTGGGCGCATTCCAGTGCGGTGCGCATCACCTTGACGTTGCCGGTGGCGTCAAACGTGTAATCGGCCCCGCCCTTGGTCAAGGCGACAAGATAGGCGACCAGATCGCCGTCTACCTCGCTCGGGTTGACGAAATCGGTCATGCCGAACCGGGTGGCCATGGGCACCTTGGACGGGTTCAGGTCAACGCCGACAATCTGGTCAGCGCCGGCAAGGCGCAAACCCTGAATGACGTTCAACCCGATCCCGCCCAACCCGAACACAATGGCGCGGCTGCCGATCTCGACCTTGGCGGTGTTGATGACGGCCCCGATCCCCGTGGTGACGCCGCACCCGATATAGCAGATCTTGTCGAACGGGGCATCTTCGCGAACCTTGGCCAGCGCAATCTCGGGCAGGACGCTGTGATTGGCGAAGGTGGAACAGCCCATGTAATGCAGGATCGGATCACCATCCAGCGTGGAAAACCGGCTGGTGCCGTCGGGCATCAGACCCTGCCCCTGGGTGCTGCGGATCGACTGGCACAGGTTGGTTTTCGGGTTCAGGCAATAATCGCACTCGCGACATTCGGGGGTATACAGCGGGATCACATGGTCGCCCTTTTTCAGGCTGGTAACGCCGGGGCCGACATCGACGACAACGCCGGCACCTTCATGGCCCAGAATCGCGGGAAACAGACCCTCTGGATCGGCACCTGACCGGGTGAATTCGTCGGTATGACAGATGCCTGTCGCCTTCATCTCGACCAACACCTCGCCGTGGCGGGGGCCGTCAAGGTTCACCTCCATGATTTCAAGCGGTTTTCCTGCTTGAATGGCAACGGCGGCACGGGTGCGCATCGGGGTCGTCTCCTATGATGATGTTGCGGGCAGGCTGCGGGAAACGGCGGGCGATTTCAACCTTGATCGGTGCGCAGGGGCGGTGCAACGTTGCGACATGAAACACATCCTCGCCCCTTTTGTGCTCTTGGCCCTGACGGCCTGCGTGGCGGCCCCCACCGGGCCGGGTCAGCAGCAACCAGTGCCTGAACCCATGCCCGACACCTGCGGTGCCACTCCACTTGCGGGGTTGGTGGGGCAGGACGCAACCGCGCTTGAACGGGAACTGATCCTGCGGCCCGTCCGGGTGATCCGGCCGGATATGGCGATCACCATGGATTTCAGCCCGGACCGGATCAATTTCGACATTGACGGGGCCAACCGGATCACGCGCATCTGGTGCGGCTGACCCTGCGCCCTGCGGCCAAAACGAAAAACCCCTCGCGCCGGGGGGATTGGCGCGAGGGGCTGAACTGCTGACAAAGAACCCGGTGGCACGGACTGGGTGGGGGCTGTTACGCCGCACCACCGGGCGTCTTCGTCATAAGGAGGATATGCCCCCCGATTGCGGCCCGTTTGCGAAGCCGCAAGGGCCAATGCGGGGTGTTTTCAGGGCGAAACAAGGGCAGGGTTGATTTTGGGGCGATTTGGGGCAACTTTGGTCTTATGACCCTGCAACATCCCCAATCGTTCCACATTGGCCCCACCGATCAGGTGGCGTTTCACCGCACGGAACTGGGTCTGATCCTCGGCCTCTATGGGCGGATGGTGGCGGCGGGCGAATGGCGGGATTACGGTATTTCGTGCCTGCGGGAATATGCGGTGTTTGCGGTGTTCCGGCGCACGGCGGAAAACCCGCTGTATCGGATTGAAAAACGGCCCAAACTGCGGCTCAAACAAGGGCAATACGCGCTGATCGGGACCGAGGGTCAGGTGCTGAAACGGGGTCATGACCTGCGGCAGGTGCTGGCGGTGCTGGAACGCCGCCTGATCCGGGTCGTCGAATAGCTACATCCGGGCGCGGCGCAACACGGCACCAAATTCGCGGGCGGCAATCCGGGCGGTGGCCCCGACCAACGGTTCATAGGCGACAGCCATGTGATGGGCATTGGCGTGCAACAGGGTGGCGTCGTCCACCATCATCCCCACATGCCCGGCCCAGAACACCAGATCGCCGCGCTGCAACGGGGCATCCTCGGCCAATGTGACCCCCATGGCGTCGCGTTGCTGGTCACTGTCGCGGGGGCAGGCATGACCACAGGCCAGCATCGCGGCCTGCACCAGCCCGGAACAATCAATCCCCAACGCGGTGGTGCCGCCCCACAGATAGGGGGTGTTGAACAACATCTGCGCCACCGTCACCGGATCGGCAAAGGGACGGTCCAACGGGCGCAAATGCCGTTTGGGCACGAACCCCATGGTGGTTTCAAACATCGTCTTGCGTTCGTCCACCACGGTCACCTGCGCGCCAAACGGCAGGTGCAGCAGGTCGGGGGATTTGATGTCCTCGGCGGCGTAGGCATGGGTGGCCAGAACGCCCACGCGGTGGGTCGGCAGGGCGTGCGGGCCAAGGGCGGCAGCACGGACATAGCCGCAGTATCCATCCGCGTCCGCCTGCACAAACGCCCATCCGTCGCGGGTTTCATACACCCGGACCCCGGCACCCAGCGCCAGTTGGGTGTCGCGCGGGCCATCCGGCGCGCGGCACAGGTCGGCGACGACAGCGC
>JBGSIZ010000011.1:0-5173 GCA_041742255.1 Marivivens sp.
GCGCCGTTGGTGCCGCCGCGATGACGGCTGGAAAAGGTCGGCAAGGGGGCAAGGTCGGGGATGGGGTCGAGTTCTTGTTCTGGTTCTGGTGTCGCGTCGGATGTCGCGTCTGGCACGATGTCCGGAACCGGGGGGGCCATGGGCGCGGGAATTGGGGCGGGCACGGTTTCGGCCACGGACTGCGGCTCCGGCTCTGGCACAGGATCTGGCTGGGGAATGGACACAGGCTCGGCCACGGGAACGGGCACAGGCTTTGGCAACGGCACAGGGGGCTGTGTGCGCAACACCGGGGCGATGGTGCTGCGGCCCGTGACCATGACGGCCTCGTCATCGCGTTCGGCCATCTTGCCCGGACCGATCAGGGCCGGGGCCACGCGGGTCTGACCAAAAAACGCCTCGCCCACATAGGTAAAGGGTTCGGGGACGGCGGCAAAACAGACGGGCGAAAACGCATGCTGGGTCGCGAACGCCTCGGCCTCGTCCAGCGTTTCGCGGGCGACGGCGGCGACATAGGTGCGCCCGCCCCCCCGGCTGTAATCATAGGCCAGATCGGCCACCGCATAGGGGGTGGCCCCATCCAGCGTCGCCAGAATGTCATCTTCGGAGGCGCGGGTGGTGTCGATCGACAGATATTTGATCTGTTCGTTCGGGATCAACAGCTTGGTCCGCAGGCCGCGCGGGTCCAGCGCCATGGCCGTGCGGCGCATGACCGCTAGTTCCCCCGCAAGGTCCGGGGCATCCAGCGCCACCTCGGACACAAGGTGCCAGCCGCCCGTGACGCGGTGCAGCAGACGGATACCGTCAAACGAGAGGGAGAGCGCAAAATTTGGTTTCATGTTCCGGCTTTAGCAGGGCTATGTCAGGTGAGGAATGTAGCCAACTGCGGCGGGGGGCGCTACAGCAACTTCCCGCTGACAGGTAAACTTTATCGCGGCCCGCCCCAAGGAATGGCTTGTGCAAGGCGTCATACACTTTGACGATCCCGTCACGCAGCCCAAGGAGTATCCCATGCGTTCGATCCTGACCCCTGTTTTGTTTGCCTTTCTGACCCTTGGCACGGTGCCGCCCATGGCCATGGCCCAGGATGCGCCCGCGTCCGAGGCCGCCCGGCGGACCCTGTCCGTGACGGGCGAAGGCGAGATAAAGGTCGCCCCCGATCTGGCCCGCGTGGCGTTTGGCGTTCTGGTCGAAGGCGTGGCCGAAGCCGATGTGATGGACGAGGCCAGCACCCGCACGGCGGCAATGTTGGCGACCCTGACCGACCTTGGGATTGCGGATGCCGATGTGCAGACCGGGGCGGTTCGGTTGACGCCGCGCTATGGTCAGACCCTGCTGGGGTCCGTGGATTACACCAAGATCGAAGGCTTTACCGCGACCAATACCTTGCGGGTAAAGATCAAGGATATCAACACGGTGGGCGACGTTCTTGCTGCGGTTATCGGGGCTGGGGCCAATACCGTGGACGAGATCGGGTTCGGGTTGCAAGACGAAGAAGCCGCCCGCGACGCCGCCCGTCGCGCCGCTGTGGCCGAGGCGATGCGCCTTGCAGCACTTTATGCCGATGCCGCGCAAGTTGGGCTGGGTCCGGTGATGACAATCGTGGACGGGGGCGGCTATGGCGGCTTTGCGTCGCCGGTCATGGAATCGTCGATGGACAGCATGAGCGCGCGGGGCGCACCCAAGGTGTCGGTGCCCGTGGCACCCGGCGAACTGGTCGTCAGCGCCAACGTGAGCATGGTCTTTCAACTGGTTGATTAAGAACAACAAAGCCGCTAGTTTGACCCGGCGGCTTTGTGATCATTTCAGACAGGATCAGGCGGTCGCTTTGGCCAGCGCCTGATCCAGATCGGCGATCAGGTCGTCGGCATCCTCAATCCCGATGGACAGGCGCACGACATTGGGGGCCGCCCCCGCCGCCTTTTGCTGATCCGCCGTCAATTGGCGGTGGGTGGTCGAGGCCGCGTGAATAACCAGCGACCGGGTGTCGCCAAGGTTGGCGACGTGGCTGAAAATCTCCAGACTGTCGACCAACCGGACGCAGGCGTCATAGCCACCCTTGACCGCAAAGGTGAACAAGGCCCCGGCACCCTTCGGGCACACCTTGGCCACGCGGTCGAAATAGGGGGAACTGGGCAAACCGGCATAGGTCACGAAATCGACGCGGGGATCGGCCTGCAGCCAAGTGGCGACCTTGACCGCGTTTTGCACATGCCGGTCCATCCGCAAGGACAGGGTTTCAATGCCCATCAGGGTGTAATGGGCGGCCTGCGGGTTCATGGTCATGCCCAGATCGCGCAGCCCGATGGCAATGCCGTGAAACGTAAAGGCCAGATTGCCAAAGGTTTCGTGGAATTTCAGCCCGTGATAGGCGGGTTCCGGGGCGGACAGGGACGGGAATTTGTCCGACGCGGACCAGTTGAATTTCCCCGAATCAACGATGCAGCCCCCCGTGACCGTGCCATTCCCGGTGAGGTATTTGGTGGTGGAATGGACCACCAACGTCGCCCCGTGTTCAATCGGGCGGCACAGATAGGGGGTGGCGGTGGTGTTGTCGATGATCAGGGGAATGCCCGCCGCATCGGCGATGTCGGCGACCGCGCGCACATCCATGATATAGCCGCCGGGGTTGGCGATGGCTTCGCCGAAAATCGCGCGGGTGTCGTCGTCGATGGCGGCGCGGACGGCGTCGAGATCGTCAAAATCAACAAACTTGGCGGACCAGCCGAACCGCTTGATGGTTTGGGAAAACTGGGTGATCGTCCCGCCATATAGCCGGGTAGAGGCGATGATGTTGCGGCCGGGGGCCATGAGGGGAAACAGGGCCATGATCTGGGCCGCGTGACCAGACGAACAGCACACGCCGCCAACGCCGCCCTCGAGCGTGGTGATGCGTTCCTGCAAGGCGGCCACGGTCGGGTTGGTCAGGCGGGAATAGATGTATCCCACCTCTTGCAGGTTGAACAACGCGGCGGCGTGGTCGGCATCGCGGAAAACATAGGCGGTGGTCTGATAGATCGGCACCTGCCGGGCACCGGTGGCGGGATCGGGGCGCGCGCCCGCGTGTATCTGCAACGTGTCAAACCCATAGGTCTTGGTCATGGTCTGTCCTCCCTTTGAAAATCGTCGCCCAAGGTGTAGTCGGAACCAGACCCGCCACGCAATCGCCGCAACCCGCGCCCCCGGACAAAAGGACAAAACCATGGCCGTGCCCTTTCACCTTGCCTACCATGTTCGCGATCTGGACGAGGCGCGGACGTTTTATTCCGGCGTGCTGGGCGCGACCGAAGGCCGGTCCACCGACACCTGGGTCGATTTCGACTTTTTCGGGCATCAGTTGAGCCTGCATCTGGGCGAGCCGTTCGCCAATGCGCCCACGGGCCGGGTGGGCGATCATATGGTGCCGATGCCGCATTTCGGGGTGGTCCTGCCGCTGGAGGACTGGACGGCCCTTGCGGGGCGTCTGGAGGAAGAACAGACAGATTTCATCCTGGCACCCTCGGTGCGGTTCAAGGGCGAGCCGGGCGAACAGTGGACGATGTTTTTCCGCGATCCGTCGGGCAACCCGATTGAAATCAAGGGGTTCTCGGAAACCCACGGATTGTTTGCCTCCTGACATCGGGCAGGGGGGCTGTCTGCCCCCCTCTGGCTGCGCCATTCACCCCCCGAGGATATTTGCAGCACAAAGGCACAGGGGCCGGCACAGAACAAGAAAACCCCGGTCAGGCAGAACCGGACCGGGGCCAGACACTTTCGCGCCTTCGTGCACGGTCATCGGCGTCCCCGCCTGTCCCGTGCTATGACGCTAGCCCGTTAACCTTAATGCTTGGTAAAGATGTGCCTTTGTGCGGCAAATATCCTCGGGGGGTGAGCCCGGCACGGGCGAGGGGGGCAGACAGCCCCCCAACCCTGTCGGGCACGAAGTGGCCGAAACACCTCAGCGCATCCAGAACCCTTCGGCCTTCAGCTTGTTGCGGATCGTCCGTTCGCGCGGCGGCAGGTCTGCCCGGTCAAAGAGCGCCCGGACCTTGTGCCCGCGCCCTTGATAGACCATCAGTTTGACCGGCTCGTAGGATTTCAGCAGTTTCTTGATCTTGTTGGGCGCTGTGACCGCTTCCAGAACCTCGACCACCCGGTCGCTTTCGCGCGCATAGAGCATCGGCAGCATCCGGTAGTGGCAGGTCAGGTCTCCATCAAGCCCCGCAAGGTCCTGCCCCGGCCGCCCGCCCCCCAGCCCGTGGATCACCAGCGGCAGCACCACCTGATCCAGCCAGGGGTCGAGCGGTTGCAGCACCAGTTCCGGCGGGGCTGCGTCCCGCACGCTGACCGCGTAGTCCGTGAACCGTTGTCCGAAAACCGCCGGGTCCGCCCCGAAAAACCAGCCTGCGTTGAAATACAGGTAGCGTTGCCAGTATTCATCGGGTTGCGACAGGTCCAGTGACGATCCGAAATCCAGCCCGAACCGGTCATACAGCGAACGCCATGTCGCCGTGTATCCGGGCCAATACAATTCTTCCTGCGGCCACGTCCCTTCGCGTCGCATCGACGCCGAGGGGCGCCCGAAATCGAACCGCACCGCCCCTAGATCCCCTGTCACCAGCGTATCGCTGTCCATGAACACAAAGGGTTCACCCGCTGGCAGTGCCGCCAGCGCCTCGATCTTGTTGCCATGGGGATAGGCCGCCCCGAAGTGCTGGTTTTCAAACGGCAGGATTTCTGCCCCCACCTCCTGCAACGCCGCCCGCACACCTGCGTCCATCCGGGGGTCCTTGGGCCAGAGCGGCCCCGGTTGCGGTTCGGCCACGATCAGCCGCCCTGCGAAATTTGGCGACGACGCCCGCAACGAGGCCGCAAAGATCAGCGCCTCGTATTGCAGCCGCCCCGATTGCCCGATGATCATCAGATTGAATGGCTGGCCTGAAGCCGGATTTCGCGCCATGCTTGGGGCGTCCTGTTGTTATGTTGATCCTACCTTAGCCCTGATTTGTGACCGGCAAAAGCCATCCTGTGCGACCGTTTCAAGACCGCTCCATCACAGCCTCAAAGGATTTTGACCATGTTCGAGCTATTTCTGCCCTATCTGATTGCCACAGCGATGGGTGTTGCGCCGGGTGACACCAGCCCCAATGGGGCCGCGCCGGAAGTGGCAGCCGTTGCCGCCGCCGCGCCCACAACC
>JBGSIZ010000012.1:0-3404 GCA_041742255.1 Marivivens sp.
CTGTTTGCGTGAAAGCCCGCTCGTCAGTGCAATCCGCACCGCATCCTTGCGAAATTCATCCGTTCTCGCTGTGCCCATGGTTCATCTCCTTTGCTGCACATTGCGCTATCAAAGGACCGGCACCAAACCGCGACAAGACCAGAACTATGCCAAGGACGTGATCCTCAAGCGTCGCCCGCGCGATCGCCCTTATGCCAACCGGCCCTGGACGATCGAGGAGCGCGACATCGTCCTGTCCCGCGCCAAGCCGCATGTGCGGGTGGCGCTGGCGCTGATGATGAATACCGGGCTCGACCCGTCGGACGCGCTGAAGTTGCGCAAGGACCAGATCGACGATGACACGATCTGGGGCGTGCGCGGCAAGACGGGGGAGGAAGTGGCGATTCCCGTCAGCCCGACCTTGCAGGCCGCCCTCGACAGCATTCCCGCGCATGAAGCCGCCACCGTTCTGGCCAGTTCGCAGGGCGGGCCTTGGACCTACAACGGTTTTTCCACCGTCTGGCACCGCTTCAAGACCGGGTTGGAGCTGGAAGCGCTGATCGCCCCGGGCCTCACTCTGAAGGGCCTGCGCCACACTGTGGCGACGACGCTGCGCGAGGCGGGGCTCGATGAGCGGCGCATCGCTGACCTCTTGGGGCAGAAAACGCCGTCGATGGCGCGGCACTATTCGCGCTCCGCCAACCTCGCCGACAAGAACCGCGAGACGATGGCGACGCTGGAAAAAGAGAACGCAAGGCGGGCGAAGGTTGTCAAACCTGTCGCCGAAAAGCGTCAAACCCGATCCGAGTAAGGACCAGACATGACCACAAAACCAAATGATTTCAGCTTGTTAAGTGGTGCCCAGGGGCGGAATCGAACCACCGACACGAGGATTTTCAATCCACTGCTCTACCCCTGAGCTACCCGGGCACGGGACGCTGGACCAACTGGCCTGCTGCGTGGGTGGCAGACTATTAGACGGGCCGCCGAAGGGTGTCCAGAGGCATTTGCGGGAAAATCAGTGTGGTTTGTCCGATGCATCGCCCGATGCGTGGTCCTGTTCGGGCAGGGCCGCATCCGGGTCGTCGTGATCCATGGCGGGGATCGCGTAGCTGCCCGTCAACCACTTTGCCAGATCAAGGTCGGCACACCGCCGCGAACAAAACGGGCGATAATCGGCGACCGGTTCGCGGCTGCACATCGGGCAAGGCATCAGACCAGCCCGGCGATCACGGGCAGGGTCGGCAACCGCTCGCGCTTGCGCTGCAATTCGAACAGGCCCATCGGCGTCCAGCCCACCAGCGATGTCTCGATCCCGTCCGACCGGAACGACGCCCGCAGGGATTGCTCCACCTGTTTGCGGTGGGCCTTGGACATCGGCGCGAAATCCACGCAGATCTGGCCGCCAAAGCCACGCAACCGCAACGCGCGGGGCAACATCCGGCAGGCCGCCAGATTGACCTTGAGACCCGCCGCAATCGACGTGTCCCCGCCGGTGTTCACATCGACGGCCACCAGCGCGCGGGTTTGTTCCACCCACATGGTGCCTTCGCCCAAGGGCACCTCGGCCCGGTGCAGCGCCGCGATCTGGTCCAGCGCGCCATGATCGGCCAGACACCCGGGATCGGTCACGACCTCGGCGGGGATCGTCCATTCGCGCCACGCCAGAACATGGGCCCCGTCGCCTTCGGTCAAGGCCTCGGGGTCTGCACCCGTGGCATCGGCCAGAACGGCGCCGGCAAGATCCTCCATCGCGGCGATATCGTCGCGGATGTCATCCTCGCTGCCCCCCGCACAAGACGACCGCAGGATCAGACCGTGCACCCCTTCGGTGGCGTCATGGGCCAGCGTCAACAGGCGGGCGCGTTCTTCTTCGTCGGTGATCTGGCGGCTGACGTTCACGCCGGGGGCACCGGGGGTGACAATGGCAAAGCGGCTCTTGAACAGCACGCGGTCGGTAACGGGCACGGCCTTGCCCGGTTCGGTATATCCGGACACCTGCACCAGCATGGGCTGGCCGGGGCGCAACCCCTTGGCCTGCCGCAGAAACGCCGTGCCGCCATCCGGCAGGCGGAGCATCATACCCCCCTGCCCCTTCAGCGGCCGATCACAGATCGCGCGAAAGATGGCACCGGGGCGGGGCTGATCGGGGTCGTCGATCAACAGATCGTCCAACCGCCCATCCACCATCAACACGGCAGCCTCGCGGCCCTTGATGTGGTCGAGAAGAATCGTGCGGCCTATCATGTGGACTGTCCGTATAAGGGGTAGCCAGCAGCCACCAAAAGGGTCGCGGTTTCGGCGAGGGGTAGCCCCATCACAGCCGGAAAGCTGCCCGAAATCCACGGAATGAATGCGCCTGCGGGGCCTTGGATGCCATATCCGCCAGCCTTGCCCCGCCAATCGTCTGTGGCCAGATAGGCGTTCACCTCGGGGTTGGACAGGGCTTTCATCTGCACGGTGGTCACCACATCCCGCAGCCACACGCGGTCACCCCGACGGACGGCCACAGCCGTCAGAACACGGTGCCTGCGGCCAGACATCAGATGCAAAAAAGCTGCCGCCTCGCCCGCGTCGCGCGGTTTGCCAAGGATGCGACGGCCCACAGCCACGGTCGTATCGGCGCAGAGCGCAATTTCATCCGGGGCCAGCACCATCGCGGCGGCCTTGTCGGCTGCGATCCGGCGGACATAGACGCGGGGCAGTTCGGCCTTGTGCGGGTCTTCGTCAATATCTGGGGGGCGCACGTCATCCGGGACCACCCCAATCTGCGCCAGCAGGTCCAGCCGCCGGGGCGACCCGGACCCAAGAACCAGACGCACCCGACCCGGCGGGGCCGCCATGGCCCCGTCAGACAGCGGCGCCGACAAAGTCACCGGAAGCGATAGTTGATCCGACCCTTGGTCAGATCGTAGGGGGTCATTTCGACCTGCACCTTGTCACCCGCAAGCACGCGGATGCGGTTCTTGCGAAGTTTTCCTGCCGTATGCGCGATGATCTCATGGCCGTTTTCCAGCTCGACCCGAAACGTCGCATTTGGCAAGAGTTCCTTCACGACACCGGGAAATTCGAGCAGTTCTTCCTTGGCCATGTGATCTCCATTTCTACGTTGTCCGCCCAATGCGTCGGACGGCTGCTAAATGCGCCGACACCGCAGGATTTTCAAGGGCAAATCAACGCAGGCGCACAGGCGTTACCGTTTGGGCGCGATGATCCTGTTCGGGCCAATGGGCATAATTGCCGACATGACCGATCTGACGAGGGGCGGCGATCTGGGCGGGGTCCACCGTGACCACCACGGCACCGGGGGTGTCGGGGATGCCTTGGGCCAATATCCCGTCCGGGGGCTGCCCCACATCGGGGGGCGTGAAAAACGCGGCCCGCCCGGTGGATTGGTCGATCAGATCACAGCCCGCGACCAGACC
>JBGSIZ010000013.1:0-27108 GCA_041742255.1 Marivivens sp.
CGGCGGCGGGGCTGGCGGTGTTGGGGATATTGATGATCCCACTGCGGGATTTCGCGGACATCTGGGACAGGTTCTGTGCATGGCAAGTGGCGCGGGACAAGGCCACCGGGCTGTTGTCATACCGCAGTCACCGACGCCGTATCGTGCCCGCAGGACGCCCCGTGGCGATCACGCTCGCGGGGCTGACGATCGGGGCGCGAACGATTGACGCGCATCTGGCGGCGGGCACGGTCACGCTTGTGACGGGGCCGCCGGGCTCTGGCAAATCGCACCTCGGGCACCTGATTGCAGGGTTGGACCGGCTCCCCGACACGGCCATGCCGGGGGCGGTTCTTTATGACGGTCTGCCGCACCCCCTGCCCCGGATCGTGCATATCGGGGACCAGTCCATCGTGGTGCAGGGCAGCCTGCGACGGGCGCTGACGCTTGGCATTGATCCACGGCCCAAACGGCGGGAGATTGAGGCCACGGCGCGGACGTTTGGACTGGGGGACGTCTTGACACGGATCGACGGGATCACGGGACGGGTGGGCGAAGCGGCGCGGACCATATCCGACAGCGAGGCACTGCGGCTGGACCTGACGCGGGCGGCGCTGGCGCAACCCGATGTGATCGTGCTGGACGCGGCGCGGTTTTGGGCAGAACCAGACCGGAACGGGCTCCTAGGGCACCTGCGGCGGCTCACGAACACAACCGTCGTGTTGATCGGCGCTGTCGGGTCAAGCGTGCGCTGCGACACGGTGATCGACCTGACGGATTTCCCGCACTGGCCCACAACGCACCCCAATCTGATGTTGCAATAACGAAAAATGCGGTAAGAACACACATGCGGATTTCGGCCCTGACCTCGATCTTCTTTGGCTTGCTGCTGCTGGCGACACTGGGCAGCGGCGCGCTTACGTTGTGGCACACCGCGCAAAGCCGCCATTGGGACCAACGGATCGGCCTTGCACAGGCGTCCTATGCGGAACACCTGTCGCTGCAATCCAACATCTACCAGTTGTTCAAACAACACGGTGATGCGCTCCTCCTCGGGAACCGGGACAATGGGCGGCTCGAGGCCGATCTGCGGGCACGGATCACCGCCAATCTGGCGCAGATCCGGACCTTGATCGGACAGGAAATCCAATTGGTCGGCGAAGAAGAATTCGCCGAACTGGACCTGCTCGCCCAGATCGAGGGCAAGGTGCAAAGCCTGACCACGACGCTGGCCACCCTGACCCCAACGGATGGCCCCATCGACACAGACCAACAACGGCTTGCACTTGTGGGCCTTCTCGATGGTGAAATCGACACGCAACTGGCGCAACAGATCACCGAGGCGCTGGAGGGCGAGCAAGAGGAAGTCGCGGAAACGCTCGCCAATGCCGAGGCATTCCGCCTGCGCATCCAACGCATGGTCAGCGCGATCATGGCGGCGGCGCTTGGGCTTGCGGCGATTGCGGGCTGGACGTACCGGACACAGATCGTGCGACCCACGCTGGCACTGGTCCACAAGGTCAAAGCGTTCCGATCCGGCCAAACAACGGTCACCACACCGGGCCATGGCGCATCCGAACTGAGGCACCTTGACCATGTTCTGTCGGACATGATGGCGGCCTTGACCCAACGGGACCACGACAGGCGGGAACAAACCCACCTTCTGGAACAGGCGGTGCAGGCGCGGACACAGGAACTGGGTCAGGTTCTGACTCAGATCGAAAATTCCGAAACCACACGGCGGCAAATGCTGGCCGATGTCAGCCACGAACTGCGCACCCCGCTCACCATCATCCATGGCGAAGCCGAGGTGTCGCTGCGCGGGGCGGTCAAATCACCGGCGGAATACATCGACGCCTTCACCCGGATCCGGGACACGGCGCGGCACACCAACCACATCGTGGACGACCTGTTGCTGATCGCGCGGCAAGAGTCGGGGAAACTGCGGCTGGACCTGCGGGACGTGGATCTTTACGCGATCCTGCGGGACGCAGCGGGGCTGTTGCCACGGTCGGTGACGCTCGATGGCGGCCTGCACAGCGCCCCGATCAAGGCGGATCCGATGCGGCTGCGGCAATGCCTGCTGGCGCTGTTTCAGAACGCGACCCGCTACGGTGGCAGCACGATCTGGGCGCGGGTGGAAACGGCCGCCAACGGCTATGCGCTCGTCGTCGAAGACAACGGACCGGGCATGAGCGACGGGGAAAAGGCCACGGCCTTTGACCGATTCTTTCGCGGCTCGAATGCGGCCAAACCGGATGTGGACGGCACCGGGCTGGGCCTGCCCATCGTGCGGTCAATCGCGGTGGCTCACGGCGGATCTGTGACGCTCCACGACCGGGACGGCGGCGGGTTGCGGGTGGTTCTGACGCTGGCGGCGGAACGGTCCATCGGCTTGGTCTGGGATCGCAGCGCGCACGGCGCGGCGGACCATTGACCGGCGGTTTATGGCCCTAAACCGGCGATATATCGCACCCTTCTTAAACCCCAGATCAAATGCCGGTCCCCTGCGGTTGTGTTTTGACCGGGTCAGACACAACGCATAGGTGATTTGGTGAACATCCTGTTGATCGAGGACGAAACCCGCGTCGCGGACTTCATCCGGCGCGGCCTGACGGCAGAAGGCTGGGCCGTGATGCATGCAGGCGACGGGGAAACCGCACTTGATATCCTGTCGGACACGCCCTTTGACGCGATCATTCTGGACCTGATGCTGCCGGGGATCAGCGGGCAGGATGTGTGCCGCAAACTGCGGGCGCGGTCCAACACGACGCCCGTCCTGATGCTCAGCGCGCTCGACAGCACGGACGAACGGGTGGCGGGGCTGAAACTCGGGGCGGATGATTATTTGCCCAAACCTTTTGATTTCGACGAACTCATCGCGCGACTAGAGGCGCTGCACCGACGGTCGGGGTTTCAGACCCAGACCCAGAACCGGGACCTGCTCACCAGCGCGGGGGTGACCTTTGACAAACGGTCGCTGACGGTGCTGATTGACGACGCGCCCGTGGACCTGTCCGGCAGGGAACGGGATATCCTGTTGTTGCTCATGTCCAACCAAGGGCGGGTGTTTTCGCGGGAACGGATCCTGAATTCGGTCTGGGGGGCCAATGCGGACCCGCTGACGAATGTGGTCGATGTCTATATTGGTCGGCTGCGGCGCAAACTGGGGCAGCACGGCTGCCGGATCATCACCTTGCGCAATGTGGGCTATCGGTTCGATTGACCGACACAGGCATCAACATCGCGGCCATCCGCCTGCCACTCGGGCAATCCGCCCTCCATACGCCGGGCATCCAGCCCTCGCGCGCGCAACGCGGCCACGGCCTCATGGGCATAAACGCAATACGGCCCCCGGCAGTAGGCCACGATCTGCGCGCCGGCGTCCACCCCGTCGGCAAAGGTCGCCAGATCGGACACCATCACATTCACGGCCCCCGGAATATGCGCTGCGGCATATTCATCGGCGGGGCGCACATCCAGAACGGTGACGGCCCCCATAGCCATGCGGCGGGCCAATTCGGTGCGGGCCACAGGTTCGGGGGCATCGGTGCCCCCGGCAAGGCCCCGCAGAATGTCATCGACGCGGCCAATATTGCGGGCGGCCAATAGGTGCAGCAGGTCCATCAATTCCAAGGTTCTGGGATCGGACAGGCGATAAATCACGGCCTTGCCCGCGCGGGTGCTGGTCACCAGACCGGCGCGGCGCAACTGCTGCAAATGCTGGGAACAATTGGCGACGCTTAGGCCCGTCTTGGCGGCGACACCGTCCACACCCCGCGCGCCTTGGGCCAATTGCTCCAGAATGGTCAGGCGGGCCGGGGCCGATAACGCCTGCGCGATCCCGGCATATTCTTCCAACAATGCGGCCTTGGGGCTGATTGACATGAGGGGCACGGCGTCCTAGGTATATTCAAGCGATCACTTGAATATGACAGCACGGCCTACACCCCACAACCCCGAAAGCGCGCATTCCATGACCCCTTCTCTGTCGGACCTTCTGTTATCGTCGGAATCCACGATCCGGCTCGGCGCCTTTCTGGGGGTTCTGGGGCTTATGGCCCTGTGGGAGGTGGCAGCCCCCAGTCGACGCCGGGATATTCCCCGGCTGATCCGCTGGACCAACAATCTTGGGCTGGTGGTGGTGGATACGATCCTCGTGCGGCTGACGTTTCCGGTTTTGGCGGTGGGTCTTGCGATTGTGGCACAGGACCGGGGCTGGGGCTTATTCAACATCCTCGACCTGCCCGGATGGGTGGCGGTTATCGGGGCGATGCTCCTGCTCGACCTCGCGATCTACCTGCAACACATCATGTTCCACGCGGTGCCGGGGCTGTGGCGGCTGCACCGGATGCACCATGCGGACCTTGAATTCGACACCACAACGGGGCTGCGGTTTCACCCGGTGGAAATTCTGATCTCCATGGGGGTCAAACTGGCGGTGGTGGCGGCACTTGGGCCGCCTGCGGTTGCGGTGCTGTTGTTCGAGGTGGTGCTGAACGCCTCCGCGCTGTTCAACCATGCCAACATCACCTTGCCCGCCGGGGTGGACCGGGTGCTGCGGCTGTTCGTCGTGACGCCCGACATGCACCGGGTGCACCACTCGGTCGATCCGCGGGAAACCAATTCAAACTATGGGTTCAACGTGCCGTGGTGGGACCGGATCTTGGGGACCTACATCGCGCAACCGGCCAAAGGGCATCAGGGGATGGAGATCGGGATCGAACAATTCCGCACCCGGCGCGACCTGTGGCTGGACCGGATGCTGATGCAACCCCTGCGCGGTCCGGCCAGCGGGCACGCGCTCGACCTCCGGCTGACGAAACAGAAAACCGATCAGACCTGACCGGGTCACAAGGTCAGCGCATCAAGACAACAGGCACCTTGCAGGTCCGGATCATCTGCGTGGTGGTGGACCCGATGACAAGGCTGCGAATGCGACTGTGGCCATAGGCGCCCATCACGACCAAACCAAACCCTTCGGCGTCCACCAGTTTGCCCAATTCAGCTTCCGGCTGACCGGGCACAATACGGGTATCGGCGTCAATGCCTGCGGCGGTCAACACGGCGCGGGCCTCGGCCAACGCCTTTTGGACGGCGGGCGTGTCGGGGCCGACGGTGACAACGGTCACGGGCAATCCGGCAAACACCGGGCTTTGGGCGATATGATCCACAGCCTTCATGGCAGACCGACCACCGTCATAGGCGACAAGAACGCGTTCGATCGGGCGAAACGCGCGGGCGGCGACGAACACAGGGCGATGGGCGGCGCGCAGAATGCGTTCCAGATTGGACCCAAGATGCCCCTTGGCAAAATCGGCATCCTCGCCGCGCTTGCCAATCAGGATAACGCGGGCCTCGGTCTCGATCTCGGCGACGGCCTCGACCACATCGCCGTGGCGCAGTTGGGTGGTGATCTCGGCCACGCCGTCCTTGTCCACAATCGCGCGGGCATCCTCCAGAATGGCACGGCCCCGCTGGGCCACCAGCTTGGCGCGCTGTTCATCCAGATCAGCAAGGTCGCGCAGCAACGCGGTGCGGGCGCCCAACCGGATCGACCCGGACAAATCCGTGGTGCCGGGCCCATCGGCGCGGCCCAGAACATGGATCAACGCAACCGGGGCACCAGTGCGCCCCGCAATCCACGCGGCATGGTGGCACACGTTTTCGGAATAAACCGACCCGTCGATCAGCGCGATGATTTTGGTGGTCATGGCCGGTTCCCCCTCAATGATCCATCAGGGCATCCATGGCCCCGGGTTTGTCGTGAAGGGCCAGCCGGTCCACCAGCGTTTCGGTGGCATCGTTCATCCCCACAACCTCGACCTCGGCGCCATCACGGCGGAATTTCAGGATCACCATGTCCAGCGCCTGAACCGAACTGATGTCCCAGATATGGGCGCGGCTGACGTCGATCACCACGCGGTCCAGCGCCTCTTTGAAATCAAAGGCGGCCATGAAATCCTCGACCGACCCGTAAAACAACTGACCCTCGACATGATAGGTGCGCAGGCGGCCATCCGGACTTACAACAGACCGGACTCCGAACAACTGAGCAATCTTGCCCGCGAAAAAGATGCCGGACAACAACACGCCCACCAGCACACCAATGGCAAGGTTATGGGTGTAGACCGCGGTCACCACGGTCGCGATCATCACGATGGACGACGACCGGGGATGCACCCGCAAATTCCGGATGGACGACCAGGAAAAGGTGCCGACGGACACCATAATCATGATGGCGACAAGGGCAGGCATGGGAATGATGCGGACCAGATCGCCCAGCCCCACGACAAGGATCAACAGGAACACGCCCGCAACAAAACACGACAACCGGCCACGCCCGCCGGATTTCACGTTGATGATGGATTGGCCGATCATGGCACAACCCGCCATGCCGCCGATGAACCCGGTGGCTGTGTTGGCGATGCCTTGGCCGATACATTCCTGAGTGCGGCTCGATTTGGTGTCGGTCAGATCATCCAAGATATTCTGGGTCATCAGGCTTTCCAGCAGGCCAACAATGGCCACGGCAATGGAATATGGAAAAATGATCGCCAGCGTCTCGAACGTCAGGGGAATATCGGGGATCAGGAACATGGGCAGTGTATCGGGCAGCGCGCCCATATCGCCCAACGTGCGCACATCCAGCCCCAGACCAACGGTCAAGGCGGTCAGAACGATGATCGTCACCAACGGGGACGGCACGGCCTTGGTCACCAAGGGGAACAGGTAAATGATCGCCAATCCGGCGGCGACCAGAACATAGGTCAACCAACTGACGGTGGTGGGGTCCAGTTCGGGCAACTGGGCCATGAAAATCAGAATGGCCAGCGCGTTGACAAACCCGGTCATCACTGATTTGGAAACATACCGCATCACAAACCCAAGCCGCAGCAAACCGGCCCCGATTTGCAGCAGCCCGGCCAGAACGGTGGCGGCCAGCAGGTATTGCAACCCGTGATCCTTGACCAACGTGACCATCAACACGGCGGTGGCGGCGGTGGCGGCAGAAATCATGCCGGGACGACCGCCCGCAATGGCGGTGATAACGGCAATGGAAAAACTGGCATACAACCCCACCTTGGGGTCCACACCGGCGATGATGGAAAACGCTATCGCCTCGGGGATCAGGGCCAGCGCCACAACCAGACCGGCCAACAGGTCCGCACGGATATTGGCCGTCCACTGGGCGCGATACACGTCAAATGACATCAAGTTTATTCCGATACCGACACTGCAATGCCTGTCATTGTCCGGCGGATCAGCGGCCGAAAGAGCCACCGGGGATCGCACCCCGGTCCATGTGTGTTGATGGGCGCAATAGGGGAAACCGGGGGGCGGGGCAACAACCAAGGGCCATATTGGCGCGCTTTGGCCATTTCCTTCACCGCGTAAATCTTTCGTCATGCCCCCGTGACGGGGCACCCTGCCCCGCCTATCTTCGGGTCACATACAACAAAAAGGGGCGATCATGGCCGAACAACGCGCAGTGCTGGCAGGGGGATGTTTCTGGGGGATGCAGGATCTGATCCGGCGGCGACTGGGGATCGTGTCCACCCGTGTGGGCTATACGGGCGGGGACGTCGCACACGCCACCTACCGCAACCACGGCACCCACGCCGAAGGGATCGAGATCATCTTTGACGACGCGGTCACCAGTTACCGGGAAATCCTCGAATTCTTCTTTCAGATCCACGATCCGACGACCAAAAACCGCCAGGGCAACGACATCGGGCTCAGCTATCGGTCGGCGATCTATTATGTGGACGACACGCAAAAGGCGGTGGCGCTGGACACCATCGCGGACGTGAACGCGTCGGGGCTGTGGCCGGGGGCGGTGGCGACCGAACTGGAACCCGCCCGCGATTTCTGGGAGGCAGAGCCAGAACATCAGGATTACCTGCTGCGGCGGCCCAATGGCTACACCTGCCACTTCGTGCGGCCCGGCTGGCGGTTGCCCAAACGGACAGCGGCAGAATAGGGATCAGTCGTCTGTGACCTCGTCGGCAACCGGGCGCTTGAACCCGGTTGCCACCACAAACTTTTCGGAACTGTCTGACCGCGACGCAGGCGGCTTGATGTTGGACACCTTTTCAAACCGGGATTTGAGAAGGGATTGCAAAGTGGCCTCGGCCCCGCCGGCCAAGACCTTGGCAACAAACGTGCCGCCCGGTTCCAGCACGTCAAACGCAAATTGGGCAGCAGCCTCGCACAAGGTGATGATGCGCAAATGGTCGGTTTGCTTGTGGCCGGAACTTGATGCGGCCATATCGGACAAAACGACATGGGCGGTGCCGCCCAGCCATTCCTTGACCTTCAGATCGGCGTCATCCTCCAGAAAATCCAACTGGTGTATCTCGGCCCCGGCAATCGGTTCGACGACTTGCAGGTCAACACCCAGAACGGTGCCCACGGCCTTGCCCTTGCGCTCGCCCAAGGCGTTGACGCGGGTGACGGCCACCTGACACCAGCCACCGGGGGCACAGCCCAGATCGACAACACGGGCACCGGGCACCAGAAACCGGTATTTGTCATCCAGTTCGAGGATCTTATAAGCGGCGCGACCGCGGTATCCTTCGGCCTTGGCGCGCTTGACATAGGGGTCGTTCAACTGCCGTTGCAGCCACCGGGTGGATGAAATGGTGCGGCCTCGCGCGGTCTTGACCTTGATGGTCAGGTCCCGCTGACCGCGCCCGCTGGTGTTCTTTGTCGGTGTCTTGGCCATGATCCGCGTCCGCCTCTTTGTCAGGGGGCCTGCATATCCCTAGAACGGCACATCTTCCAAGACCCCGTCGGCACTCATTTGGGCATAAAGCAGCCCTTCGCGCAGCCCACGGTCGGCAACAGACAGCCGGTCGGTGGGCCATATCCGCATCAAGGCCTGCAAGATGGCAGCGCCCGACATGATCAACGCCTGCCGGTCCTTGCCAATCCGGGGGTCGGCCTTGCGCCCGGCAGGGCCAAGGGCAAGATAACCCCGGATCACGGCATCAATCTGGTCAGACGTCATGCGCAAACCATCCACCTTGCTGCGGTCATAGCGGCGCAGGCCCAGATGGCTGGCGGCGACGGTGGTCACGGTGCCACTGGTGCCGATGATCTGAAACCGCTCCTTGCTCTGCTCGCGGGCATAGGGGGCGAATTTGGCAAGATTTTCCTCGAAAAACCAACTCATCAGGGCAAACCGGGCGGCGTCGTCCTCCACATCGTTGAACTGCTCGCGCAATGTCGCAACGCCCAACGGCACACTGATCCAATCCACCACCTTGGCGGCGGCAAACGGACCGGGGTCCTGCACGAACCCGCGATGCAGGCGCATGATGGCACCGGGACGCTCGCGGCGGGGAACATTGGACAAATCAATCCACACCAACTCGGTAGACCCACCGCCAATATCCACAACCAACAACTGTTCGGTTTTGACACTGACCAGCGGGGCACAGGAAATGACGGCCAACCGGGCTTCTTCCTCAGGCGTGATAATCTCCAACCGCAACCCGGTATCGCGTTTGACCTGATTGAGAAAGGCGGCGCCATTGCGGGCGCGGCGGCACGCCTCGGTCGCCACCAGCCGCATATGCTGGACATCATGACGGGCCAGTTTCTGCTTGCAGATACGCAAGGCGGCGATGGTCCGGTTCATCGACGCACGGGACAGCGTGCCGGAACTTTCAAGCCCCTGCCCCAACTGAACCGACTTTGAAAAGCTATCGACAACGTGAAACTGGCTGCCCTTTGGCTGGGCAATCAGCATCCGACAACTGTTCGTTCCCAGATCGAGCGCCGCATAAAGCGTGCCCGGTTCGGGTGGCAACGGCGCGGGGCTTTCGACCGCCTGAGGGAACGCGCCCGCACCAATGGGACGCTTGGGCGTCATGGTTCACGCCCTCCGATTTCAAGTTATCCCCATGCTATGCCCGGCCCGGTCAGGGCGCAAGGCTTGTGAATGGGACACATGACAGTCATGAGGATTTCTGGGGCGGCACAGGACGAACGCGGGGCTGCATCCACTCCCTCGCTCTGCTATCCGGGTCGCAGTCGCTGGGCGTGTGCAGCATGTCGAAAAACGACCGCGTGTCGCATCCGGGACAGGCTAAAAGGCTGGGAACACACTTGGGGCGGGGAATCACATGGCCGAAGTCACTATCGTCTACTGGCGGGATATCCCGGCGCAGGTCATCGTGGGCAGAGGTCGCAAGGGCGTGAAAAAACCGCTCCCCGAACGGTTCGAACAGGCCATCGACCGGGCCGCAATGAAGGCGGGGATGGCAGGCACCGACGATTACCTGTCGGAATGGCGCAAGGCCGATCCGGTGACAGTAGACGGTGACGACGACGAAGCCGTGGCATTGGCCGAGGTGGCGCGGATCGACACCACCTTTGATCTGCCCCGGATCAAGACGCTGATCGAAAATCTGGGCTGGGCGACGCCTTGGTCATGACGCCGCCCACGTTTCCGGACAAACCCATTCCGTCCCGCCTAAAGGAGGCCGTCGTGTCGCTTTTGCCGTTCTTCAAGAAAAAAGAAACTGCCCCCGAAACCACGGGTAACACGGCGGCCGTGCATGCCTTCTTGCAAGGGTATTCGATCGAGGTGATGCCGCGCACCGCCGAAAAGGTGGACAATTTCCGCGACCTTCTGCCCGCAGGCACCCGCGTCTACATCGCCCATATCGAAGGCACGCCGATCACGGACATGGTGGCCACGGCCAAACGACTGGCGGCCGACGGGTTCGCGGTGATGCCACACTTTCCGGCGCGGATCATTCCGGACCGGGCCACGCTGGCAGACTGGATCGCGCGGTATCAAGGCGAAGCCGGGGTGGATCAGGCGCTCGTGCTGGGCGGTGGCGTCAACACGCCTGCGGGTGATTTTGACAGCTCGATGCAACTGCTCGAAACGGGTTTGTTCGGGGATTTCAAACGGCTGCACGTCGCAGGCCACCCCGAAGGGAACAAAGACATCGACCCCGACGGGTCCGACCGCAACGTGATGGACGCCTTGCGCTGGAAACAACGGTTTCAGGACACCACTGGGGCGCAAATGGCGCTCGCGACGCAATTCTGCTTTGAATCGGGTCCGGTGATTGCATGGGCGGACGCCTTGCGGGACGCAGGGATAACCTTGCCCATCCATATCGGCGTGGCGGGTCCGGCCAAACTGCAAACCCTGATCAAATTCGCCATCGCCTGCGGGGTCGGGGCATCGGTCCGGGTCTTGCAAAAACGGGCCATGGACGTGACCAAACTGCTGTTGCCTTATGAACCCACGGACGTCGTGGCGGACCTCGCGGCGCACGCAGTCAAAACGCCCGATTTCAACATCAAACAGGTGCATTTCTTCCCGCTGGGCGGGATCAAGACCAACGCCACCTGGTGCATCGAAAACGGCGGTGCCTCTGCCCTGCCCGCTTCTCAAACAAACTAAGGACCTGCCATGACCCGCACCATCGTCGAATCCGCGACCCGCACCACCATCATCGGCTTTGATCAGCCGTTCTGCGTGATCGGGGAACGGATCAACCCCACCGGGCGCAAGAAACTGGCGGCCGAACTCGAACTCGGCGATTTCTCGACCGTTGAGGCGGACGCGCTGGCGCAGGTCGCGGCGGGGGCAACCATCCTCGACATCAACTCGGGCGCGGTGTTCTCGAACAAGATGGCGACGGACCCGCGCTACGCCGACAACAACTTTGTCGAACCGCCCTTGATGCGTGACCTCATCGAACGGGTGCAGGCGATCACCGACGCGCCCTTGTGCATCGACAGTTCCGTGCCCGCCGCGCTCGAGGCCGGATTGGCCGCCGCCAAAGGTCGCCCGCTGTTGAACTCGGTCACTGGCGAAGAAGAACGGCTGGAACTCGTTTTGCCGCTGGTCAAGAAATACAACGTCCCCGTGGTGGCCATTTCCAACGACGACACCGGCATTTCCGAAGACCCCGAGGTCCGCTTTGCCGTCGCCAAAAAGATCGTGCAGCGGGCCGCCGATTTCGGCATCCCTGCGCATGACATCGTGGTTGACCCGCTCGTCATGCCCATCGGGGCCATGGCCACGGCGGGCTTGCAGGTGTTCACATTGGTGCGCCGTCTGCGCGAAGAACTGGGGGTCAACACGACCTGCGGGGCGTCCAATATTTCGTTCGGCTTGCCCAATCGGCACGGCATCAACAACGCCTTTCTGCCCATGGCCATGACCGCAGGCATGACCAGCGCCATCATGAACCCGATCTCGCTGCCCGTCCCGGCCTCCAAAATCGCCGAAAAGAAGATTGAGGTGGAGGCCGCAGGAATCGTTCTGCCCGAAGGTCTGGATGACGAAACCTTTTGCCTCCTGTTCGGGCTTGGGTCCACCCGGCCCCGCGCGGGCAAGGAAATGGAGGCGATCCGCGCCGCCAACTTCCTCACCAACAACGACCCCTCGGGCGGCGAATGGATCCGGTTCAACCGCCCCGCCGTCAAGGACGGCGAAGGCCGGGCACGTACCGGACGCCGCAGCCGGGGCTGAGAACGACACCGCCGGGATACCGACGCAAAACCGACGCAATATCCAAACGGGGGCCTTGGCCCTCGTTTGTTATTTATAGGCTTGGGCGGTTTCGCGTAACGCCTTGGCCAAAATGGACAATTCACCGCCCACCCCCATGAACGTCACACCTTCGTCCAGATAATGGCGCACATCGTCCGGATGGAACCAAATGATCCCCACAGCCTTGCCCGCCGCCCGGATCCGGGTGATGGCATGGTCAATCGCGGCCACAACATCTGGGTGTTTCATCTGGCCGGGATACCCCATATCGGCGGATAGGTCGGCGGGGCCGATAAACACGCAATCCACGCCTTCGGTCTGGGCAATGGCATCAATATTTTCAATGGCTTGGGCGCTTTCGGCCTGCACCATCACGCAAATTTCGGCATCCGCCGTCTGGATATAATCCGGGATCGCCCCAAACCCCGACGCCCGCGCCATCGACGCGCCCATCCCCCTGCGGCCCTTGGGGGCATAGCGGCAGGCGGCGACGGTATCGGCGGCATCCTGACCTGTGTGAACCATCGGCACCAACAGGGTTTGCGCCCCAATATCAAGGGCTTGCTTGATCACCCAATCCTCGCGGACGGGCACACGAACCACGGCATTGGTCCCCGACCCCTGCAGCGCACGCAACTGCTCGCCTATGGTGGTCAACGTGTTCGGCCCATGTTCCGCGTCAATCAGGCACCAGTCAAACCCGGCCCCGCCCGCCAATTCCGCTGCGGGCCCAGATGCCAACGCCAACCAAATCCCGATTTGCGGCGTGCCAGCGGCCAACGCCGCCTTGAGATGGTTTTTCGGTGCGGGCATGACGCTCTCCTATGCTGTTGCACCCATTCAGACCACAGCCGCAGCCAAAGAAAAAGGCCCCGCGTGATGCGCGGAGCCTTTTCCGGATCTCGTGGATTTCAGCGGTAATACAACGACTTGCCGTTGTGGAACACCTGAACCTTTTCAGGAACGGCACTCAGACGGACGGTATTGCCGCGCAGATTACTGTGGATTCCGGGCAATTTTCCGATCATCGGCTCTGCGGTTCCGACCTTGTCGAAATACAGGATCGTGACCTCGCCCAAGGCTTCGGTAAAGTTGACGGAGCCTTCAAAAATGGCATCGCCCGTCGTCTCAACCAAATCTTCAGGGCGGACACCGACATTGACCTTCAACCCTTTGTCGGCGTCCTGCGTCGGCACGGCCGAAATCGCGACACCGCCTGTGTCCAACCGGATCGTCGTGCGGGCACCCGTGCCGACAATTTCACCCGGCAACAGGTTCATCGCCGGGGAGCCGATGAATTGGGCCACAAATTCGTTTTCGGGCCGTTCATACAGTTCCAGCGGCGTGCCAACCTGCGCGATGCCTTTGTTTGCCAGAACAACAATCCGGGTGGCCAGCGTCATTGCCTCGACCTGGTCGTGTGTGACGTAGATCATCGTCGAGTCCGGCATCGATTCCTTGAGTTGGGCAATCTCGATCCGGGTCGCCACGCGCAAGGCAGCGTCAAGGTTCGACAGGGGTTCGTCAAACAGATACACCTTGGGATCGCGCACGATCGACCGACCGATCGCGACCCGCTGCCGCTGTCCGCCAGACAGCGCCTTGGGCAAGCGATCCAGATAAGGTTCAAGCTGTAACACCTTGGCCGCCTTGGATATTGCGGCGTCAATCTCGGCTTGGCTCTTTTTGGCAAGCTTGAGAGCAAAGGACATATTATCGCGCACGGTCATATGCGGATATAGCGCGTAGGACTGGAACACCATCGCGATGCCGCGTTGCGCCGGGGGCACATCGTTGACGACCTGCCCGTCGATCTGCAACTCGCCCCCGGTGATGCTTTCCAATCCGGCGATCATCCGCAACAACGTCGATTTCCCGCAGCCCGATGGGCCCACGAACACGATCAATTCGCCGGTCTTGATGTCGAGGTTGATGTTCTTGAGAACGTCAACCGTGCCGCCATAGGTCTTTGCGACATTCGTCAGTTTCAGGCTGGCCATCTGTCCTCCCCTTTTTCCCGTTTATGATTTGTCGAGCCGAAGCGCCAAAAACGGCTGCCAAGGGCCAAGATGCAAGTGTCCGTCCGTCGAAATATGGGCACCGCCAAGGTCGGCCCCGATGGCGCGCCACTGTCCGGGCGGCACTATGGCCTCGGACGGGGTATCGCTAAGATTGAAGATGCACAAAATGGTGTCACCGCCATCGGTCCGCGTGAACTGGGCCACGTCGCCTTTGGCCGTCACAGGGCCTTGGGCACCACGCGCCAGCGCCGCATTGGCATGACGAAACGCAATCGCGCGGCGATAATGATGCAATACCGCGGCAGGGTCATCCTCTTGGGCGGCGGCGGAGAGGGACAGGTGTTCGGACGGCACGGGCAACCACGGACGGGCCGTGCTGAACCCACCGTTCTGGTTTGACGGCTCCCACACCATGGGCGTGCGGCATCCATCCCGGCCCTTGAATTCTGGCCAGAATTCAATGCCATAGGGGTCTTTCAGGTCCTCAAACGGCACATCCGCCTCGGGCAGGGCCAGTTCTTCGCCCTGATACAAGCACACAGACCCGCGCAGGCACATGATCAACGTCGCATAGGCCCGCGCAGCGGCGGGGGTCAGGTCCCAGCGGGTGACATGGCGGATCACGTCATGGTTGGAAAACGCCCAACAGGGCCACGCATCCGGGGCCGCCTGATCCAGCCGGGCAAAGGTGTCGGCCAACGACGCCGCGGTCAGGCGGGCGGGTTGCAGGGTTTCAAACGGGTAACACATCTGCACCTTATCGCCGCCGGATGTGTATTCGGCCATAATGTCCAATCCGCGTTGGGCATCGCCCACCTCGCCCACGGCGGCGGCCCCGAATGGGTCCAGAACGGCACGGAACCTGCGCAAAAACTCCAGATTTTCAGGCTGGTTCTTGGAATACAGGTGTTCCTGGTGGTTGTAAGGGTTCACCGACGGGGCAATCGTGTTGTTGCGGGCCTCGGGCGGCAGGGCAGGATTGTCGCGCAACAACTTGTCCGCAAAGTAGAAATTGATGGTGTCCAACCGGAACCCATCCACGCCCCGGTTCAACCAGAACCGTTCCACATCCAGCAGCGCATCCTGCACGGCGGGTTCGTGGAAATTCAGATCGGGCTGCGAAACAAGGAAATTATGCATGTAATACTGTTCCCGTCGCCCGTCCCATTGCCACGCCGATCCACCAAAAATGGCCAACCAGTTGTTGGGCGGGGTGCCGTCGGGTTTGGGATCCGCCCAGACATACCAATCCGCCTTGGGGTTGGTGCGGTTCTGGCGGCTTTCCTTGAACCACGCGTGGGCGTCGCTGGTGTGGGACAACACAAGGTCGATCATCACCCGGATGCCCAACCGATGGGCCGTCTCCACCACCGCGTCGAAATCTGCGAGCGTCCCGAACATCGGGTCAACATCGCAGTAATCCGACACGTCATAGCCGAAGTCCTTCATCGGCGAGGTAAAGAATGGGCTGATCCAGATGGCATCCACGCCCAGCGACGCGATATAGGGCAACCGTTGCACGATCCCCGCCAAATCGCCGACCCCGTCACCGTTGCTGTCCTGATAACTGCGCGGATAGATCTGATAAATCACGGCCCCCCGCCACCATTCGGCGTCCGGGACGATGCTGGGGGCCACGATGGGCGCGGATACGGTCATGTCGGCTGTCCTGACGGTTTACTTGACGGACCCGGCCAACAGGCCCCGGACCAGATATTTCTGCATGGCGAAAAACACGACCAACGGCACGGCGATGGACACAAACGCGGCGGTGGCCAAAATCTCCCAATTGCCGCCACGGGTGCCCAGCAATTCGATGATCTGTTTGGTCATGACCGTGGTTTCCCCGGTGGAGTCGATCAGGAACACCAGCGACACCAACAAGTCATTCCACGTCCACAAGAACTGGAAAATCGCGAATGAGGCGAGGGCAGGAAACGACAGCGGCAGGATGATCTTGGTGAAAATCTGGAAATCGGTCGCGCCGTCCACTTTGGCGTTTTCGATGATGTCGCGCGGCAGACCCACCATGTAGTTGCGCAACAAATAGATGGCGAGCGGCAAGCCAAAGCCTGTGTGGGCCATCCAGACGCCCAGATACCCCTTTCCAATGCCGATCGCGTTGTGGAATTTCAACAGTGGGATCAGGGCCAATTGCAGCGGCACCACCAACAACCCCACAATGATCGCAATCAGCAACGCGCGCCCCGGAAAATCCATCCAGGCCAAGGCATAGGCAGCAAAGGCCGCCACAAGGATCGGGATGATGGTCGCGGGCACGGTAACGGTCAGGGTGTTGAAAAACGCCTTGGACATGCCTTGTATATTGGCGGGGTCAAACAGCATGGTGTCATAGTTCGCGAGCGTGAATTCCGGCGGCGTGACCGCCGTTGCAAACACCCGCTGCCCGCGCCCGGACATTTCGACCGGGGACGACCAGACATAATCGCCGTTTTCCTGCACGGTGATCGTGGCACCTTCGCCCAGATCGGCGGTGTCGCCTGCCTGATAGGTCGAAATCTCGCGCGAGGACGTGCCCCACACCGAAATTTTGGCATCACCCGCCGTGCCAAACAAATTGCCCTCAATCACATAAACGCCGTCGCGGGCCACCTGCACATCCGGGTCATCGGTGCGCAGCGTCAGGTTCTGTTCGGACGGGAACATCGCCTTCCACCAGCCAGATGTCGAAATCTGGTCCGCCGTGCGGAACGACGACACAAACAGACCCAGCGTCGGGAACAGCCAGAGCGCCACCAGCACGACGACAGAAATCTGGACGGCCCATGTCAGCAGCGGGTTTTTTCCGGCAATACTATCCATCACTGCATCTCCTTGCGGGCGTTGTAGACGTTCCAGATCAGGATCGGGGTCACCAGCAGCATGATGATCATGGCACTGGCCGACCCCACGCCCCAGTCATTGGCGCGAAACAGCTTGTCGAACATGTAATTGGCCAGAACCTGCGTTTCCCACTGACCGTTTGTCATGGCAAACACGATATCAAACACCTTGAGAACGACGATGGTGATCGTGGTCCAGACCACAACGATGGTGCCCATGATCTGTGGCACCTTGATCTGAAAGAAAATCTGGAACGGATTTGCGCCGTCGATGATCGCGGCCTCCACGGTTTCCTCGGGGATACCGCGCAATGCGGCTGACAGGATCACCATGGCAAACCCTGTCTGAATCCAGATCAGCACGACCATCAGGAAAAAGCTGTTCCAGAACGGAATAGTCAACCATGTTTGGGGCGTGCCATAGGCAAAATCGACGCCAAACACCGCAAAGATTGACCGCACCGACAGATAAATCAGCCAGATCGCTGCCCCGGCCACGAAAAGGCGCAAGGGAACCGTCCAGACCGACAACGCCTCACCCGTGCGGCGGGACACAAGCGGGCGGGAAAACAACCATCCCACATAGGCCACGATGGCCGCAAACCCCGCAAGGATGAGGGCCGGCACGATACGGAGTATAAAGAACGATCCCACTCCGCCCTCGAACTGCAACCAGACAGCGTTCAGAACGCCAATCTGCTGCTGGTCCACGGGCCGGGTGTCGTAGATCAGTTTGAAAATGACGGCGGCCCCAACAAACGAAATCGCCATCGGCATGAAAATCAATGACTTGGCCACCGATCCCCAGGAAATCCGGTCCGTCAACTGCGCGGCCAGCAGGCCAAACGCGGTCGCCGCCGCAGGCACCACGATCAGCCACATCATGTTGTTGCGCAAGGCTTCCCAGAACTTGGTTTCGCCAAACATCTGGCGGTAATTGTCCAGGCCGACCCAGACATAGCCACCACCCGGCACCCGTTCCGTCAGCGACAGCCGGACGGTTTCCACCACCGGATACGCGAGGTAAAGGCCCAGAGCGAGCAAGGCAGGCGCCAGAAACAGCCACGGCCGGATCTGATTGGCGCGGTTGATGTTCCGCCCGGCGTTCGGACCCTTGGCAGGGAACAGAACCTTGTCCAGAAAAACGTTGGAGAAGTAGAAATATCCGACACAGGCGCCGACACCGACGACGATCGTGACAAGTCCCAAAAGTGCTGGATTCATGGCTCCCTCCCCGAAGCGATGATGTGATGGCGCGGTGTTCCGCAGCCAGCAGGCAACCCGGGGGACCCCCGGATTGCCCGTTGTCAGAGGGCGTTGTTTACTTCAACGCGTCCCACGATGCCTGAATGTCGTCGGCCACGGCCTGCGCATCCTTGCCACCCGCATAGTCAACCATGCCTGTCCAGAACGACCCGGCACCAACGCCACCCGGCATCAGATCGGACCCGTCAAAGCGGAACGTGGTCGCGCCCAACAGGATCTCGTTCATCTTGCGCAGGGTCGGATCGGCGAATGCATCTGCGTTGACACCCTTGTGCGGCGTCAGGAAGCCCGAGCGGGCCATCCAGATTTCATGCGCTTCGGGGGTCTGCAAATACGCGATCAGGTCGTTGGCGGCCTGATTGGGGTTGGTGATGGCCCAAAGGGTGCCCGCACCCAGAACCGGCGCGCCGAGGTCTTTTTCAGAATATGCCGGGAAGTAGAAGAAATCCGCATCTTCGCCGACAACGGTGCCTTCGGGGAAGAATGCCGGGATGAACGACGCCTGACGGTGCATGTAGCACTGGGGGGGCGACGCAAACAGACCCTTGGGGCTGTCCCGGAAATCGGTCGAGGCCACAGCACCGGCGCCGCCTGCGACATAGGCATCGTTACGGGCAAAGGCACCGAATTCACCAATCGCGGCCACAACTTCGGGGCTGTTGAACGGCAGTTCGTTGGACACCCACGCGTCATAAACGGCGGGGGTCTGCGTGCGCAGCATCATGTCTTCGACCCAGTCGGTCGCGGGCCAACCGGTGGCACCGCCCGAACCCAGACCGATGCACCACGGCGTGCCGCCGTCTGCGACGATCTGATCGGTCAGCGTTTTCAGCTCTTCCATGGTTGTGGGCACTTCATAGCCCGCATCTTCGAAATTCTCGGGCGAGAACCAGACCAGCGACTTTACGTCGACCTTGTAGAAGAACCCATACAGGTTTTCTGCGCCATCGGCCCCGGCATAAGTGCCCAGATCGACCCAGGACTGACCCGCGGCATAGTTTTCGCGGACCCAGTCAGCGGTGCCATCGGCCAGCGGCGTCAGGAACCCACGGCTTGCCATGTCGGACGCAAGGCCGGGCTGCGGGAACACGGCGACGTTGGGCGCGGACCCTGCTTCGGCGTCGATGACGATCTGCTGCTCAAAGCTGTCAGACCCGACATAGCGCACGTCATGGCCGGACTTTTCGGCAAAAACCGACAGCACGGCTTCGACGTTTTCCTGATCCGGGCCCAGCCAGGGTCCGAAAACGGTCAACTGTTCCGCCTGCGCGACAGTCCCGAG
This sequence comes from Marivivens sp., assembly GCA_041742255.1. Classification (GTDB taxonomy): domain Bacteria; phylum Pseudomonadota; class Alphaproteobacteria; order Rhodobacterales; family Rhodobacteraceae; genus JBGSIZ01. The sequence continues at coordinate 19,921 of JBGSIZ010000013.1, forward strand.
CGCCATTGCCGCAGCACTCGCGTAAAGTGTCTTTTTCATGGATAATCCTCCCGTTCGCGCGTTGCCGCGCATGTTCACAACCCGCGCCACGATGGAATCGTTTCAAAGCGCTTTGGGCGTAATACAAATGTGCGAACCGGGCCCCATCTGTCAATCCACTTGACGAAAAACATCTGATAACAAGACCTTCTTCGCAGTTGCAGCAATTCGGGCCGCTGCGTTTAGGCTTTGACGCGCGGCACCGGGCTTTGTAGCGTAGCACAGCAAATTGAAAGCGCTTTGGTCCGTCAAACCCCATGAATCTAAAAGAACTGTCAAAGAATCTGGGGCTAAGCCAAACCACGGTAAGCCGGGCTTTGAACGGCTATCCAGAGGTCAATGAAGCCACGCGCGAACGGGTCTTGCGTGCTGCAGAGCGGCATAACTACCGGCCCAACACGCGCGCCAAGGGGCTGGCGACGGGTCGCGCGCTGGCCATCGGACATGTGATCCCGATCGCGGGCAAACATGAGATGGTGAACAATCCGATCTTTGGGGACTTTGTGGCCGGGGCGGGCGAAACCTACACCTTGCACGGCTACGATATGGTCCTGTCCATCGTGGCCGCCGAAAACGAGGAACACATCTACCGCACGCTCAAGTCGCGGGGCACTGTGGACGGCGTGGTGGTCCACGCCCCGATGATGCAGGATGCGCGGTTGCCGTTGTTGACGGACATCGGCCTGCCGTTTGTGGTGCATGGCCGGGTCAGCGGATCGTCCGCCGCCTATAACTGGGTCGATGTGAACAACCGCAGCGCGTTTGAACGGGCGACCAACTTTCTCCTCGACCTCGGGCATCGCCGGATCGGGCTGATCAACGGCCTTGAATACATGGATTTTGCGTTTCGGCGGCGGACCGGGTATCAAAACGCGCTTGAACAGCGGGGCATTGCGGCGGACCCTGCCCTGATGGTGTCGGACGATATGACCGAGGTGTTCGGCTATCGGTCCACCCTCGACATGATGCAAAACCCGGACCCGCCGACAGCCTTCCTCGTCTCCTCGATGATCTGTGCCATCGGTGTGCGGCGCGCGGTCGAAGAACGGGGGCTGCGTGTGGGGCGGGACGTGTCGATCGTCACGCACGATGACGAACTGTCCTATCTGCAAAACGGCAAGGACGTGCCGATTTTCACGGCAACCCGGTCTTCGGTGCGCGACGCCGGGCGCCGGGTGGCTGAAATGCTGCTCCGCCACATCGCCGACCCCGGCTTGGCCCCCCAGACCGAACTGCTCGAGGCGCAGTTGATGGTTGGGCAATCCACCGGTCCGGTCCCCCTTCGCACGCACTTGAAAGAACAATCATGACATTCTCCCGCCAAGACTTCCCGCCCGGCTTCTTGTTCGGTGCCGCAACCGCCGCGTATCAGATCGAAGGGTCGGCCTTTGGCGGGGCCGGTTCCAGCCATTGGGACACTTTCGCCGCCACCCCCGGCAACGTGGTGCGCAGTGAAGACGGCGCGCGGGCTTGCGACCATTACCACCTGTGGCAAGGTGATCTGGACCTGCTCAAGGACGGCGGATTTGACGCCTATCGGTTTTCGACCTCTTGGGCGCGGGTCATGCCCGAAGGGCCCGGTGCCCCAAATGCCGAAGGGTTGGATTTCTACGACCGTCTGGTGGACGGCATGCTGGAACGCGGGCTGAAACCGTTTCACACCCTCTACCACTGGGAAATGCCCTCCCCCCTCGCCGATCTTGGGGGCTGGACCAACCGGGATGTGGCCTTGTGGTTTGCCGATTTCGCCGAAGTGATTTCGGGCCGGATCGGCGACCGGGTCGCGACCACGGCGACAATCAACGAACCGTGGTGCGTGGCGTTCCTGTCGCATTACCTTGGCCACCATGCACCCGGATTGCGGGATGTGCGGGCGGCGGCGCGCGCGATGCACCACGTTCTTCTGGGGCACGGGGCCGCCGTCGAACGTCTGCGCGGGATGGGGCAACCCAACCTCGGCATCGTTCTCAACTTTGACCATTCCACTCCCGCAACCGACAAACCCGAAGACGTGGCGGCGGCCGATCTGCAAGACGCGATCTTCAACCGCTGGTTCATCGAAGGCATCACACGCGGCACCTACCCGGACGAAGCGATGACCGTGTTCGGACCCTACATGCCGAAAAACTGGCAGGATGACATGGCCCTTATTGGGCAACCGCTCGACTGGCTGGGGGTCAATTACTACACCCGGCACATTTTCCGACACAATCCGGACCTGCCCTTTCCCCATGTCGAAGACGTGCGCGGCGACCTGCCCCGCACCCAGATGGATTGGGAGATTTACCCCGACGGCCTGCACCATTTCCTGACCCGGATGGCGCGCGACTATGTCGGCGATCTGCCGCTTTATGTCACCGAGAACGGTATGGCATGGGCCGACACCGTTGAAAACGGCGCAGTTTACGACCCGGACCGTATCGATTTCGCCATGCGTCACATCGAGGCCACACGCCGCGCCATCAATGACGGGGCCAATGTGGCCGGGTTTTTCTATTGGTCACTTCTCGACAACTACGAATGGGCGCTGGGGTATGAAAAACGGTTCGGGCTGGTCCACGTCGATTTTGACAGCTTGAAGCGGGTCCCGAAAGCGTCCTATCACGCGCTCAAGACGTGCTTGACCAAACAGGACATCTGATATGGGCCACCCCGCCAACACCGTTTCTCTGGTCGCCGATATCGGCGGGACAAACACGCGCGTGGCCCTTGCCCACGGGCGGCACCTGTTGCCGGCCACGATCCAGCGCTACAAGAACGTCGATTTTCCAGGGCTGGAAAGCGTTCTGCGCCAATACATCCGCGACGAAGGCGACGTTGACGTGCGCGCGGCCTGCGTCGCGGTCGCGGGTCCGGTCCGGGATGGCAAGGCCACGATGACCAATCTGGATTGGGCGATCGACAAAGACACGTTGGCGCGGGCGACCGGGGCCGAAACCGTCGCCATTCTCAATGATCTTCAGGCGCAGGGACACGCCATCGGGCATCTGGCCGCTGAAAATCTGCGGCCCATCCTGACCGCGTCCGGGACGGAAGCCGGGCCAAACGCCGCCAAACTGGTGATTGGTGTCGGCACCGGGTTCAACGCGGCACCTGTGTTCGATACCGAAGCGGGCCGATTGGTGGCGCCGTCTGAATCCGGCCACGCAAATCTGCCCATCCGGACCGAAGCCGAATTGCGGTTGTGCAAATTCGTGTCTACCGCACACGGGTTTCCAGCGGTGGAAGACGTCTTGTCGGGGCGCGGTCTGGAACGGGTCTATGCGTTTCTGGGGGCCGAGGCCGCCGACCCGCGCGAGGCTTCGGCACAATCCATCATGGCCGCCTGCGCCGATGGGTCCGATGACCGGGCCGTGGCCGCCGCGCGCGTATTCACGCGCATCCTTGGCACTGTGGCCGGAAACCTTGCGTTGATCCAACTCCCGTTTGGCGGGGTGTTCCTTGTGGGCGGGGTCGCGCGGGCCTTTGCCCCTTATCTGCAAACCTACGGGTTTGGCGATGCGTTCCGGGACAAAGGCCGCTTTGCCGGGTTCATGGGGAATTTCCCGGTCACGGTGGTCCAAGACGACTATGCCGCCCTCACCGGATCAGCCGCACATCTTATGGCGTTGAGCGGCGAGCCATCCTGACGCCCGCCCACATGGCGAAAGCGAGGGCACCCGGCATCGCCGCCGCGCCAAATTTACTGCAACTGCTGATGCACCGTGTTCGTCAAATCATTGAGCGAAAACGGTTTTGGCAGAAAAACAGAATTCGGGATCGCGGACTGATGCTCACCGAATGCATCCTCGGCATAGCCTGACACGAACACCACTTTGGTATGGGGCCGCTCCCGCAGGGCCTCGCGCACCCATGTTGGGCCATCCATGCCGGGCATGATGACGTCGGTCACGAATATATTCACCTCAAGATCGGGATCTTCCAACAACGCAAGCGCCGCCTCGGCGCTATCCGCCTCGATCACTGTAAAACCGCGCAATCGCAGCGCGCGGGATGCAAAGGCCCGCACTGGCGCCTCATCCTCGACCAGCAACACTACCGCCCCATCCGCAGGCAGGTTGACGGGCGGCGGCGGCGGTGGTGCCACAGCAATCTGAACACCGGGCTGGGCCGGCATGTCATAAACCGGGAAATACAGGCTGAACACGGTGCCAATGCCTTCTTCGCTGTCGACAAAGATGAAACCGCCCGTTTGTTTGACAATGCCATAGGCGGTAGACAGGCCCAGACCGGTGCCCTCTCCCGTCCGTTTGGTGGTGAAAAACGGTTCGAAAATCTTGCCGATCTTGTCGGGGGGGATGCCATGCCCTTCGTCGACAACCCGCACCAGAACATAACGACCGGGTGTGATCGTCGCGCGGTCGCGTTCCACGGCTTGGGCGAGGTCGATGTTTTCGGTCTCGATTTTGATATCTCCACCCGACGGCATCGCGTCGCGCGCATTGACCACAAGGTTCATGATCACCTGTTCCAACTGTCGCTTGTCCGCCCGGATCGGGTCCAGGTCGGGATCGTGGTTCAACAACAGCTTGACCCGTTCGCCCACCAAACGGTTCAACAAATGGGTCAGATCCGACAACGTATCGCGCAGGTCAATCACCTCGGGCCGCAGGTTCTGTTTGCGGGAAAACGCCAGCAACTGGCTCACAAGGCTCGCGGCACGATTGGCGTTCTGGTTGATCTGCACCAGATCGCTATAGTCCTGATCGCCTTGATCGTGGCGCAGCAACAGCAGATCACAATGACCGGAAATGGCGGTCAACAGATTGTTGAAATCGTGCGCCACGCCCCCGGCCAACTGCCCGATTGCCTGCATTTTCTGGCTTTGGACAAACTGCAGCTCCAGCGCCTTGAACTCGGTCACATCGTTCAGAACGGCAATTAAATGCGGATCATCCGGGGTCCCGGCAAGGTTCAGCGACACCTTGACGAAACAATCGACACCATCATCCGCCACACGCAGAAATTCCGGCCCCCCGGCCCCGCGGCCCTGTGCAACGTCGTGCAGCCAATCGACAATCGGGCGGCCCAATCCTTCAAGCCGGTCGGACAATCGCGACCCCGGCAGCATGTCAGACCGCAACAGGGCGCGCGCCACGCGGTTGGCCACCAGAACCTCGCCCGTGGGTGCAACCTTGACCAAAGGCACCGGAAGATCTTCGATGGCGTCCCAATCCGCGGTGCGGTTTGCGGCCATGGTCTGCGCCGGTAACAAATAGATTTCCTGTCGCCCGCCCGCACCGTTCAATACGGCGACCAAAGCATCGGATGTGCCGCGCGGCGTGCTGACCCGCTGCACGGCACCGGACACCACCGGCAATTCCGGAAACACCCGGTCAATGGATTTGACCCGACCGCCCACCAGCCTGCGGAACGCATCGTTCATGAACAACACGGTGCCGGACGGCCCCACGGTCATCATCGGCAGGTTGACCGCTTCTGCCGGGCGGGACGGCTTGTCCGACACGTCCTCCAACCGCCACAAGAACAAACCATCCCCCGCGCGGTGAACCGACAGCCGCACATGCCCCCGGCGCGTCACGATGTCCTCGCGGGCGACGCCAAGCGCCACCGCCTTAGACTGGATCCGGAACAAGACTGCGGCCGGATTGGCGAACAGGTCCGCAAAGGCCGCCGCCAGCGACTCGCCTTGGCCTGGGGGATCGCCCGGCATGTCGGCATGATCGGTGGCCGGATTGCGATAGCGCACCGTGCCATCTTCGTCCGCCAGCCACGCGCGCTGTCCGTCGTGTTCCAGAATTTTGGCAATCGCCCCGACCAGATCGGTATCCGTGCGCCGTCGCCAGACGATCCGCACGGCCAGCAACCCCGCCACGGCCAGAAACACCGCACCGCCAACCCGCAATCCGAACGCGACCAGATCGGCCAATCCCACGAACGACGCGGCCATCGTGACCGCGCCCAGAACGGCGCTCAGCCCGGCAACCCGCGCCAGCCGCCAGTGGTCGTTGCCTGTGGTGTTCGATTGCGCCAAATCTATCCCCTGTTCGGTCCAAACAGACATCACACCAAAAGTCGTTAAGGACGTCTTAAGACGGCCCCGTTTGATGAACTTGTTCTGTTTTTTGATCGAACGCAACCATGGGTTGCTAAGATTGACGCGACAAAACCGAAAGGAAAAATCCGTCCTGCAGGGGCATAGGGAATACCCGTTGCGATGCCTCGATCCGCCATTCCGGCATCATCCGGGCCACGGCGGCATCGTTTTCACACGCGAACACCGAACAAGTGGCATAGGCCAACCGCCCCCCTGGCGCCACCAGTTGGGCCGCCGCCTGCAACACCTCGGCCTGCAATCGGCACAAGGCCTCAAGACCATCCCGGGTCAGCCGCCATTTGGCGTCCGGGGCACGCCGCCACGTCCCACTGCCCGAACACGGGGCATCGCAAAACACAAGGTCGAACGGACCCGCCGACCGCACTTGGGGCGTGGTCAGGACCCGGATATCGGCACTGGCCCGCGCGGCGCGCGCCGGAATATCCACCATCCGGCGCGGGTCCACATCATGAGCGTGAACGGTTCCCCCAGTGCGGGCCGCAATAGCCAAGGCCTTGCCACCACCGCCTGCACAATAGTCCAGAACGCGGGCACCGGTTGGCATGGGCAACTGCGCCACGGCCCATTGTGACGATGCATCCTGCACCTCGACCATGCCAGTGGCATAGGCCGTTGACGTCTGCGCCTTTCGGGCGTTGGCCGTCACAACCAGTGCGGTCTCAACGTCCGGATGGGGTTCCGCCTCGATCGCGTCGCGGGCAAGACTGGCCATCGCGGCGGCTCGGTCCGCCTTGCGCGAATTGACACGCAGAATCACCGGGGCACGCAGTCGCAACTGCGCCAGAACGCGGTCTGCTTGCGCTCCGCAGGCGGCATCAAATTCGGGCAACAGCCAGTCGGGGCAATCGAGCGCAACACCGCGAGATACCGCCGACACCAAAGGATCATCGGCAGCGGTCACAGGGGGCGGCGCATGTCCGTCGCCAGTGAACCACACCGCCGGGTTTTCGTTCCCTGCCCGCAGTCCGCCCAGAACGATGCCCCGCCCGGTTTCGCCACCACCAAGGGCGGCGTGGCTGCGACGGCAGCGCAGTCCGTCGAACACGATATTGCGCACGGCGGCGCGGTCC
>JBGSIZ010000014.1:0-2682 GCA_041742255.1 Marivivens sp.
TTGGCTATCGGCCAAGGCGCCAAGGGGTTCGATCCGCGATGCCGCATAGCCCAGCCGGCGCAGCGCGGCGGCGGCCTGTTCATCCACTGTGATCACGTGATTAAATTGTGAAAACAATGACTTGCGTATACTCGGCACCCAACGACCCGGCGTCGCACCGATATCGGCTGCGGTCGCGTCAACCATGATCCGCGCAAAGTCCGGTTGCGTCTTGGCCCCTGCCAAGATCGCCGGGGGGGTGCCGCCGAGCCAGAGGAGGAGTTGCGGGGTCCAGTGGTCCAGAAACGCGCGCAGGTCGCCCATTGATCCGCAGGGGTCCGCAACGTGTTTTTGCCATTTTGTATCAAAGGCTTGACCGTCCACTACCCCGCCGATTGTGAAGACAAATGTCGTGGCGTCGCCATCTTCGGCGAAGCGGCGCGCTAGGCTTTGGGCGGCGGGGAAGTGAGGGGCGTCGGCGCACCGGATCCAGACCACAGGGCCGGGAGGGCGCGCCGGAAAGTCGTTCTGTTTCTGTGACTTAACAGATTTCCCCTGAAAGGTCAGATACGCCTTGAGGCCGAGGGGTTTGCCCATGGCCGCGAGGTCAGCCGCCGAGTTCTTCGGTGGCGGAGGCCGGTGCGGCCTCGTCCCGCAGACGGTGCAGGTGAGCGATGAAATAGCGCGTGTGGGCATCATCGACGGTGCGATGGGCCTCGGCCTTCCATGCGGCGTAAGCCGTTGCGTAGTCTGGGAAAATTCCGACCATGTGGATATTTTTCACGTCCTTGAACGCCGATTTCGTGGGGTCGATCAGTTCGCCGCCAAAGACAAGGTGCAAGCGTTGGGTCATGGTATTCTCCGGAAAAAGCGGGTCACGCGGACCCTAAAAGAGCGAGGCGGGAGGGGCAAGCGCCCCGGCAAAAGTGGCCGTTGGATAACACGGGGGTATTACGTCGGTATTACGTCGGTGTCATTTCTGCGCATCGCCCGCTAGGCAAGACAGCCAAGAAGCCCGCCATGCACCCCACCTGCCGCCACGACACCGTCCACCTGTGGATGTGGGTTGTTGAACCCGAGCGCCCCGCCCCGCTGCGTTGTCGCCATACCGCCGCCTTCGGCCACGATCAGCGCCCCCGCCGCGATGTCCCATTCCCACGTTGCCCGCAGCGTCAGCATCGCGTCCACCTGCCCCTGCGCCACAAGGCAGAGCCGGTAAGCCAGCGACGACCGGAACGACCGCACGACGGGGGGCGCTGTGCCCCCTTTCCAATGGTGCCCGTCAAAGGACGGACGCGCCGCCAGAACCGTGGCCCCGTCAAGATCGGTGCGCGTGCTGGCCCGGATGGTTTGCCCGTTCAAATGCGCCCCGCCCCCGGCCATGGCCGTGAACATGAGTTTGCGCAACGGCAGATAGACCACCGCCGTGGTGATCCGCCCGTTTTCACAGATCGCCAGCGAATGCGCCCAGTCCTTGCTGCCTTCGAGAAAGGCGCGGGTGCCGTCGAGGGGGTCGATGATGAATTGGTGCGTGGTGCCGAGCCTGTCGGGCGTATCAACCGTTTCTTCGGACAGCCAACCATAGCCGGGCCGCGCCTGTTGCAGGTCGCGGGCCAGCATCGTGTTGACCTCTATATCTGCCTCGGTCACGGGGCCGCCGCCGTTCGGTTTTTCCCAAGTGCGCGCGGGCGTGTCGAAATAGCGGGTGGCGATCGCCCCCGCCTCTCGTGCCGCCTGTTTGAGGAGCGCGAGATCAGTCGCCGGCAAGGGTCAACCCCTCGATCAAAAGCGACGGGACCACCCGCCCCAGATGCGATTGCCCGTCATTGGCGGGGATGATCCGCAGCAGCATGTCAATCAGATTGCCCGCAACCGTGCATTCATTGACTGGATACTGAATTTCCCCGCCCTGCACCCAGAACCCGGCCGCGCCGCGCGAATAGTCCCCGGTGTTGGGGTTGATGGTGGAGCCGATCATGGACGTGATCAAAAGCCCGGTGCCCATTTGCCCCAACAGGCCTGCCCGCGACGCCGTGCCCGGTGTCAGCGCGATATTCCCGTTGGACGGCGATGGGGGGGCCGATGTGCCCCGCGATGCGTTGGCTGTGCTGTCCATCCCGAGTTTGCGCCCGGTCGCGAGGTCCAGCGTCCAGCCTGTCAGCACCCCGTTGTCCACGATGGCCCGCGGGGTAGTTGGCAATCCTTCGCCGTCAAACAGCCGTGATCCGGTGATCCGGGGCCGATGCGGGTTTTCCAACACCGACAGATGCCCCGGCAACACCTGTTGCCCCAGAAGGTCCCGCGCCCATGACGACCCCCGCGCAATCGCTTGTCCGTTGATCGCCTGCAACAAATGCCCGATCAGCGAGGATGCAACCCGTTCATCGAACACCACCGGAAATGTCCCGGTGCGCGGACGCCGCGCCCCCAGCCGTTCGACCGCCCGTTCCCCCGCCCGCTGTCCGATGGCCGCAGCCCCCCGCAGGTCCGATTGATATACCCGGCTGTCATAGTCATAGTCCCGTTCCATCCCCGACCCGGCACCCGCGATGGCCACCGCCGTGATCGACCTGTCGGACCGTTGGTAGCCTGCCGCGAACCCGTTGCTGGCCGCCAGATGCACCCCTCTGCGGATGTAGCCTGCCGATGCGCTGTCCATCTGGGTCACGCCCGTCACCGACAACGCTGCCGCCTCGGCCTCGG
>JBGSIZ010000015.1:0-2165 GCA_041742255.1 Marivivens sp.
CGGGCGGCGGGGGGGGGCGGGTTTTCGATGCTGGGCGGCGTCAGGGTGGCGCTCGACCCACGGGCGCAAACGCGGGACATCGTCTGCGGCTTCATGCGGGGGGGCGGGCAAGTGACAGATGCGGCGCGGGCACTGTGGCGGTTCGGGCCATGCAACGGGGCCAGCGCGGTCTTTGACAGCAGCCCAGCAGCGCGGGGGGTGGTGGACATCGGGAACCTGCGAGACATCGGGCCATCGGTCGGCGGGTTCTGGCAGTTCGCTGTGGACCTGTGATCGCGGCTCGACAACACAGGGTCGGCTTGATCTAAGGCAGGCACATTAATCCTATGGGGGTCCCGATGCTGCGTTGCGCGGGACTGCTGCGGGCGGGGATCGACCTGCGGTATGAGGATCGCAAACTCTATGCGGCGGTGCAGGCAACAGGGTTCGGGCGCACAGCGACCTGCTATGCGGCCTTCACGCGGGTGTTCTGCCCGGGCGGCCTCAAGGGCTGAACAGGCAGCGCCCCCATGGGCCAGCAGAACGGCTTGCACGCGCCCCACAGGCAGCCTATATCCGGGATCGAGAGGTTGGCGCGGGCGAGCGCCTCGCCAACCCGGTCAGGTCCGGAAGGAAGCAGCCGTAACGAGCCCCGCTTGGGTCGTTGTCCAGCCTCTCACCTCAGCCCCCCCTTGCGGCCAACTGCGGCAACCGGGGTGGGTTAAAACCCACCTTACGGGATCACCTTGCGACGCGGCCCCCTGCGGCCTACACTCGGGCAATACCGCAGCCGAGGATGCCACACCATGATATACGCCATATCCCAATGGGCACCGCACTGATCCGGACCCGGACAGGAAGGCCAACCGGGCCGGGTCCGCTCCGCCCAGCGGGCACCCCCCAGACCACCCACGCGCAAAGGCACCGCATTTGACCCGTCACACACTCGCTGGCCTCGGCTGGCACGCGGCTTTTGAACAGCAACTCACCGATGACGACGCGGGGCTGGAGCCCGGACGGGTCATCGCGGTCAGCAGGTCCGACATCACGGCGCTGTCTGAAACCGGGCCGCTGCCGTTGTATACGGCGGACAGCACAGGGACCTATGCGGTGGGGGACTGGGTGCTGCATGATGGCATCAAGGTGCACCGTCGGCTGGACCGCACCACGCTGATCCAGCGGCGGGCAGCGGGCGAGGTGACGGTGGGCCAGTTGATCGCGGCCAATGTGGACACGCTGGCCACGGTCACGTCCTGCAACGACGATTTCAACCCGGCGCGGCTGGAACGGTATCTGGCAATGGCGGCATCGGCGGGGTGCCTGCCGCTTGTGGTGTTGACCAAGGCAGACACCTGCGACGACCCGGAAACCTACCGCCGTCAGGCCGAGGCGCTGTCGCCGCTGGTCATCGCGCTGACTATAAATTCCAAGGACCCGGACGATGTGCAGCGGCTCGCGGCATGGGCGGGACCGGGGCAGACGCTGGCGCTGGTGGGGTCATCGGGGGTGGGCAAAACCACGATCCAGAATGCGCTCACAGGGATCACGGACGTAACGCAAGACATCCGGCTGGACGACGCCAAGGGGCGGCACACAACAACGGCGCGGGCGCTGCGGCCCACGCTCGCGGGGGGCTGGCTCATCGACACGCCGGGGATGCGGGAACTCCGGCTCAATGACGCCGCCGACGGGATCGAGGCGATCTTTGCAGATGTGACAGACTTGATCGGGACGTGCCGGTTCACCGACTGCGCGCATGAAACGGAACCGGGCTGTGCGGTGCAGGCGGCCATCGCGGCGGGAACCTTGTCGGCGGACCGTCTGGCACGGTGGCAAAAACTCATGCTCGAAGACCGGCATAACACCGACACCGTGGCACAGGCGCGGGCACGATTCCGCAAACAAGGCAAACTGTCGGCGCATGGCAAGGCGCGGGCGAAACACAAACGGCTGGACTGAACTGGGGGCGGGGTGGGTCAAGACCCACCTTACAACCCCGCCTGCGCCCACGCGATCTGGGCCACCGTTTCCACGACACAGGGACGCACGGCGCGCAACCGGGCCAAGGCCACCTCGGGGGCCTCGCCCGCCTCAACCATCAGGCGCAGCACGGCCATGCCAGACCGGCCACAGCCGCCAAAACAATGGACCAGAACGCGGGCGCGGGACGCCCGCAGGTGATGCAC
>JBGSIZ010000016.1:0-3198 GCA_041742255.1 Marivivens sp.
CCGATGGTGCCATACTGGCCCGTGTGCCCCGGATCGAGGCCGTGGTGTCCCCGCGTGGGTTGGTGTTGCGCCACGAATTGCTGGTGCAGGAGATTGATCTGACCGGCGTGCAAATCGCGCTGCGCCGGACCCGCGAAGGCCGTGTCGCCGTGGCATTTGACGCCGCCGCCGTCACGTTGGGCGAGGCCGAAGGGTTTGCCGGGTTGTTTGCCCAACTGGACGCCGCCCTTGCCCGTCCGGTGCTGGAGGCGTTGGAGCAAGTCACTGCCACAGGTTTGATCGTGAATTATGAGGATGCCCGCGCTGCCCGGTCGTGGACGGTGGATGATGGCGCGCTGTCGCTTGATCTGCGCGGGGGGCAGACCCGGTGGACGGGGGATATGTCCGTGTTGTCCGGGCGGGCCTATGTCACCGCGCTGAACCTGTCCTATGTCCGACCGCGCGGCAGTCTGACCGCCGAATTGGCCGCCACCGTCACCGATGCCGCCGCTGCTGATCTGGCCAGCCAATCCCCCGCCTTGAACTGGTTAGGGGTCGTGGATGCCTCGCTATCCGCGTCGTTGCGCACCAGTCTGGGTGCCGATGGCGCGCTTGGTCCTGTCAATGCCACGCTCGAGATTGGCGCGGGTGTGGTGCAACCAACACCCGAAACCCGCCCGCTTCGGTTTTCGGGGGCCAAGGCCTATATGGCGTATTTGCCCGCGACATCCGAAATCCGGTTTGACCGGATCGAGGCCGCCAGCGAATGGGGCACCGCCGTGGCCGAGGGCACCGCGTTGCTGCGCGACGTGACCGATGGTTTGCCCGCCACGTTGTTGGGTCAGTTTCGGCTGACCGATGTCAATCTGAACCCCGGCGGCGCGTATCCCGGACCGGTGGTCGTGGACGAAGTCATCGCCGATCTGCGCCTGCGGTTGGCCCCGTTCAGTCTGGAGGCCGGACAGTTTCGCATCAGTCAGGCGGGCCAGCCCTTGACCGGAACCGCACGGGTCGAGGCCACCCCACAAGGCTGGCAAGTGGCCGTGGATGCCCGCGCCCCCGTTTTGACCCTTGACCGGATGCTGGACGTGTGGCCCGCCGCGTTTCGCCCCGGCATGCGGCAGTGGTTTGCCGAGAACCTGACCACCGGGCGTCTGACCGATGTCAGCGTCGCCGTGCGCAGCGCCCCGCAGGTGCCCCCGGTCATCGCCGCCACGTTTGGCGTTGAAGGTGCCACCGTCCGGTTTTTGCCCCGGATGCCCGTGCTGGAAGGTGTCGCGGGGTTCGCCACCTTCGCCGACAACGCCTTTGTTCTGGAGGTGGCGACGGGGCATGTCACCGCCCCAGAGGGAGGCCGGATTGATGCCGCCGGGTCCGTTCTGAGCGTCCCCGATGTGCGCGTGATGGATGCCCCGGCCCGGATTGATCTGGTTCTGTCCGGGGCCGTGACAGCAATGCTGTCGATGTTGGATCAGCCCCCTTTGGGTCTGATCACCCGCGCCGGGCTGGCGGTGGATGGGTTTGACGGGCAGGCCATGGCCCAAGGCCGGATTGAACTGCCCTTCAAGGCCGGATTGCCCCCCGACGCCATCCGGTTTTCCGCCACGGCCGAGGTCCGCGATGTGCGCAGCACGGTGATTGTTCCGGGGCGCACCGTGACCGCCAACCGTGTCAGCGTGGTGGCCACCAATGACCTGTTGACCGTCGCGGGGGATGTTGCCGTAGGTGCCGTGCCCATGGCCATCCGGTTTGAACGTCCGATTGGTGTTGCCGCCACAGGCGACGCCGTTTTGACAGGGGATGTTGAGCTGTCCCAAGCGTTTCTGGATGAATTCCGGATTGCCCTGCCGGACGGGATGGTGTGGGGCCGGGGCCGCGCCGATTTGCGTCTGGAACTGCCCAAGGGTGCCGCCCCCCAGTTTACCCTGTCATCCCGGTTGCGCGGTGTCGGTCTGCAATTGCCCGCTGTGGGCTGGTTCAAGGCGGCAGAGGCGGAGGGCGCGTTGCAGGTTGCGGGCGTTTTGGGCCCGACCCCGCGGATTGATCGCGTGTCGCTGGACGCACCCGGATTGGATGCGCAGGGCGCCGTGACACTTAACCCGGCAGGTGGGCTGGACCGCGCCCGGTTTTCCCACGTGCGCGTGGGCGACTGGTTCGATGCCCCGGTCGATCTGCGGGGCCGGGGGCCGGGTGCCCCGGTGGGTGTGGTGGTGGAGGGTGGCAGCCTTGATTTTCGCCGTGCCCGGTTTGGCGATGGTGGCGGGCAAGGCGGGCCGATGTCCATCGCGCTGGACCGCGTGCAGATTTCCGAGGGCATTGCCCTGACCGGGTTTCGCGGTGAGTTTTCGGGTGAGGGCGGATTTTCTGGCCGGTTTGCCGCCCAGTTGAACGACGGTGCCGCCGTGCAAGGCACCGTTATTCCCCAAGGCGGCCGGTCTGCCGTCCGCATCACCGGCGACGATGCCGGGGCCGCGTTTTCGTCTATCGGGTTTTTGAAGAACGCCATCGGGGGCGCGCTCGACCTGACGTTGCTGCCTGCCGGAACTGCGGGCGAATACGACGGCACCTTGGCCGTGACCGGGTTGCGCGTGCGCGATGCCCCCGCATTGGCCGCGTTGCTGGACGCGGTGAGCGTCGTGGGATTGTTGCAGCAGATGGACGGGCAGGGCCTGTCGTTTACCAATGTCGATGCCCGGTTTCGCCTGACCCCGGACGAAGTGATCGTGACGCAGTCAAGCGCCGTGGGGCCGGGGCTTGGCATTTCGATGGACGGCCGATATGGCCTGCGCGCGGGTGTCATGGATTTCCAAGGTGTCCTGTCGCCGTTATATCTGGTGAATGGGATTGGCGCATTTCTGACCCGGCGGGGCGAGGGATTTATCGGGTTCAACTATACCCTGCGCGGTCCTGTGGCCGAAATGCGGGTGGCCGTGAACCCGCTGTCGGCCCTGACCCCCGGCATGTTCCGCGAGATTTTCCGCCGCCCGCCGCCGACCGTATCACCCTAACCGGGAATGACCCTTGTGAAGCTGTCCGACTTTGATTTTGATCTGCCCGAGGCGTTGATTGCCACCCGTCCTGCCCGCCCCCGGTCATCCGCCCGGTTGCTGCTGGCCCACGGCGGGGAGGTGGCCGACCGCCATGTGTATGACCTGCCCACGATTTTGCGCCCCGGCGACCGGTTGGTTCTGAACGACACCCGCGTCATTCCCGCCCGTC
>JBGSIZ010000017.1:0-1853 GCA_041742255.1 Marivivens sp.
TTGGGTCGTGCCATTCCCGCGTCCGGTTGCCCGCCTGCGCCAGAACGGCCCCATCCGGCCCCACGATCACGGCCCCCACGGGCACCTCGCCCCGCTGCGCCGCCGCGCGGGCCTCGGTCAGGGCGATGTCCATGTGGCTGCGAAAGGTCATGGTGACTTGTGCCCCTGCCTGTGCCGGCTGACAAGCGGTTGCGCGCCCCCAACCGTGTCAAACCCATTGCGAAACAGGGCCACTGCGCGTAACCGGGGGCGCATGAACACAGATACCCCAGAAGGCGATCGCATCGCCAAGGTTTTGTCCCGCGCCGGCGTCGCGTCGCGCCGCGAAGCCGAACGGATGATCGCCGACGGCCGCGTGCGCGTGAATTCCAAGGTGATCGACAGCCCCGCCTTGAACGTCACCGCCACCGACCGCATCAGCGTGGACGGCAAACTGATCGCCGAGGCAGAACCCGCCCGCGTGTGGTTGTATCACAAACCCACCGGCGTCGTGACGTCCGAACGCGATGACGAAGGCCGCCCGACCGTGTTTTCCAGCCTACCCGCAGACATGCCCCGGGTGATGTCCGTAGGCCGGCTTGACCTGAATTCCGAAGGGTTGCTGTTGCTGACCAACGACGGCGCATTGAAACGCCGGTTGGAATTGCCCAGCACCGGATGGTTGCGCCGCTACCGGGTCCGGATCAAGGGATCGGTCAGCGAACCGTCGCTGGACAAACTGCGCGACGGGATCGAGGTGGACGGCGTCCAATACCTGCCCATGGTCGTCACGTTTGACCGCCAGCAAGGCGCCAATGCGTGGCTGACCGTATCCCTGCGCGAAGGCAAGAACCGCGAGATCCGCCGCGTGATGGAAGGGATCGGTGTCACCGTGAACCGTCTGATCCGCGTGTCCTATGGCCCGTTCCAGTTGGGCAACCTGAAGGAAGGCGAGGTCGAGGAGATCAAGCGCCGCGTGTTGCGCGACCAGTTGGGGCTGGATGCCGAGATGCAGCCGGGTGCCGCCGCCAAGCCAAAGCCCGTCCGGTCCCGCAAATCCGCCGATGGTGCCACAGAGGCGGACAAACCGACCCGCGCCAAACCTGTCGTGTCCCGCAGCAGCCCCGCCAAGCCCGACATGCGGCACCCCGACGAGGCCGCAAATTCATCCCCAATGACCAAGCGCGGCCCCAAACCGGACGCCAAGCCCGGCCTGAAACCCGGTGCGGTGCGCGGCACCCCGTTTGGCGCGAAACCCACCCGGTCAACCAGCGGCAAACCTGTTGGCAAACCTGCAGGCGGCCCCGCAAGGGGGAAACCCGGGCGCGGCTGACCCCTTGTTCTGCAAGGCATGACGTTGCATGTTCGCGGGGCTTGTTTGAGTAACTTGGGCCGGGGGGCGCCACAGATGACACATCCACCGCTAGCGCGCGGCCTTGTGGGTTCCTATCTGATAGGGGTCGCTGGACATGCCGCGATGTCAGGGGGATTTGCCGATGTTCCGCCTCGCCTTGTTTTTCTTTCTCGTGGCGTCGGTCGCGCTGGCGTTTGCCGCCGTCATTGCGCTGTTTCGTTCTGTGTTTATCGGGCCTGACCGGGTCCCATCAAAAGGCCACACCGACACGATGCCAAAAACATTTCGCACCATCGCCTATGTTCTGTTGTTGATCGTGATGTTCGGCGTCACTTCCGGCCTGTTGGGGGGCGTGTGATGGCCAAACGGTTCGGCGGCGAATACAGCCCGGATGCCACCCGTGGCACGACCGGCGGCGACACCGCCAAGGCCGTGGCCGAGGCCAATGTGGACGCCCGGATCATGGATGCCGCAGGCCGCCGCGCCGGATTGCTGTTTGTGCCGGGGGCCGTGTTGGCGT
>JBGSIZ010000018.1:0-16878 GCA_041742255.1 Marivivens sp.
GCGAGTGCGATGCCCATCTTTTCCTGGTCGGCCTTGGTTTTCGGTTCAACCGCGATTTCGATAACCGGTTCGGGGAAGGTCATGGTTTCGAGAACCACGGGATCCTTTTCCGAACACAGCGTGTCACCGGTCGTGGTGTCCGTGAGGCCCCCCAGCGCGCTGATGTCGCCTGCGAAGGCTTCGTCGATTTCTTCACGGTTGATGGCGTGCATCATCATCATCCGGCCGACACGCTCTTTTTTGCCTTTGGTGGAATTGAGCATGGCGTCCCCTTTTTTGAGGGTGCCAGAGTAGATGCGCGTGAAGGTGAGCGAGCCCACGAAGGGGTCGTTCATGATCTTGAACGCCAGACCCGAGAACGGCATGGTGTCGTCCGCGCGGCGCGGAATGCTGCGCGTTTCGGTTTCGTCACCGGGTTTGAAGCCCATGTAGTCCACGACGTCGAGCGGCGACGGGAGGAAGTCGATCACGGCGTTCAGGAGAGGCTGCACGCCCTTGTTCTTGAACGCGGAGCCTGCGGTCACCGGCACGAAGGCCATCGACAGCGTGCCCTTGCGGATCAGCGCGCGGAGCGTTTCTTCGTCCGGCTCAACGCCGTCGAGGTAGGCTTCCATCGCGGCGTCGTCCATGTCGACGGCCACTTCGATCAGTTTGCCGCGCCATTCGTCGGCCAGATCCTTGAGGTCGTCACGGATCGGTTTGCGGACCCAGCTTGCGCCGAGGTCTTCGCCTTCCCAGACCCATTCTTCCATCTTGATCAGGTCGATGATGCCTTCGAGTTTGTCTTCGGCACCAATGGGCAGCGCGATCGGCGCCGGGGTGGCCCCGGTCCGGTCCTTGATCATCTTGACGCATTTGAAGAAGTCAGCGCCGATCTTGTCCATCTTGTTGACGAACACGATCCGCGGAACCTTGTAGCGGTCGGCCTGACGCCAGACCGTTTCGGTCTGGGGTTCGACGCCTGCGTTGGCGTCCAGAAGACAAACAGCACCGTCCAGAACGGCCAGCGACCGTTCCACTTCGATGGTGAAATCGACGTGGCCGGGGGTGTCGATGATGTTGAACCGCACCTTGTTGTCGGTCAACGCCTCGGCTGTCGGGTCTTCCTGGCGTTGCCAGAACGTGGTGGTGGCAGCGGAAGTGATGGTGATCCCGCGTTCCTGTTCCTGTTCCATCCAGTCCATGGTGGCGGCGCCATCATGCACTTCGCCGATTTTGTGCGACTTGCCGGTGTAATACAGGATCCGTTCCGTCGTCGTGGTTTTACCCGCGTCGATGTGAGCCATGATCCCGAAGTTCCGGTAGCGCGTCAGGGGGTAGTCGCGTGCCATCTGATGGTGCTCCTGTTACCAGCGGTAGTGGCTGAACGCTTTGTTTGCGTCGGCCATCTTGTGGGTGTCTTCGCGCTTTTTGACCGCGGTGCCGCGGCCGTTCATCGCATCCACGAGTTCGCCAGCAAGGCGTTCTTCCATGGTGTGTTCATTCCGCTTTTTGGCGGCGGTGATCAGCCAGCGGATCGCCAGCGCCTCGCGGCGCTCCGGGCGGACCTCGACGGGGACCTGATAGGTGGCACCACCGACGCGGCGGGACCGGACCTCGATCGACGGCTTGATGTTTTCCAGCGCCTCGTGGAACACTTCCACGGGGGCCTTCTTGATCTTGCCTTCCACACGCTCGAACGCGTTGTAGACGATCCGTTCGGCGACGGATTTCTTACCATCGACCATCAGGTTGTTCATGAATTTGGTCAGGACCGTATCGCCATACTTGGCATCGGGCAGGACTTGACGTTTTTCGGCGGCGTGACGACGCGACATTTGCTGTCTTCCCTCTTCTTACTTCGGACGCTTCGCGCCGTATTTCGAACGACGCTGGCGACGGTCTTTGACGCCTTGCGTATCGAGAACACCGCGAAGGATGTGGTAGCGCACGCCGGGAAGGTCTTTGATACGACCGCCGCGGATCAGAACAACCGAGTGCTCCTGCAGGTTGTGTTTTTCACCGGGGATGTAGCAGATCACTTCGAAGCTGTTGGTCAGACGGACCTTGGCAACTTTCCGCATTGCCGAGTTCGGCTTTTTCGGAGTGGTCGTATACACGCGCGTGCAAACGCCACGTTTCTGCGGGCACGATTCAAGGTGCTGCGACTTGGACTTGGTGACTTTGGGCTGGCGCGGTTTGCGGATCAGCTGTTGGATCGTTGGCATGGGGCTTTTTTCCCTATCCTGCACATGTGTAGCGGCCCCGGAGGTCCGCAGTTTCTGACTTGCCGTGCTGAACGCGTCCGCAAAGCACAAAAAACCCGCAGTCGTTCCCTTACCGGAGGAACGGTGCGGTGGGTTATTCAGAGGATCGGGGAAACAGTATCCCGGATCATGACCACGACGACTCTGATTTCGAACACGAGGACGAACCCCGGGATCGGATAGCGGGCGTATATGGGGAGTCGCGGGGGGTGTCAACCGCCCCCGGCACCCTTGTTTGACAGGGCGGCCCAGCCCGCAAGAATGGCCGTTGGATCAACACCAAAGCGGTCCGCGAGCCCCTGCCCCGCCCCGCTGTTCAGCGGTTCCCAGTCCTCCGCATTGCGCGTTCGGTCCATTAACGCGCTGTCATTGTCACCGTGCGCCCCCCGGATGAACATCGGGCGGTTGGGCCAATGCAGCGTGGGCATCCGCCGCCACAGCTGGGTGTGGTTCACGTCCAGCAGGCTTTCGCCCGCGTCCCGGTCCCGGACGATGACCTGTGCGGGGGTGTAGTTGCGTTCGACCACCGCCCGCAACCGGATATCCGCCCCATCGAACGCAAGGATAACCCCCCGGCAATAGTCGATGCACAATTGGTTGCGCCCGGCGAATATGCCCATCGCCTGCCCCAGATGGTGCCGCGTTTTGCGGGTGAAATCGGTCGCGACCGCGTCGTCGTCATCCAGCCGGAATTCGGCCACGATGTCTGCGCTGGGGTCCCGGTGATCCAGCATCACGGAGCGGCAGATGTCCCGGTGATTTTGTCCTTCGGGCGCAAAGATCAACCGCGCCTGTGGCAGCGTTTTGGCCAGCACCGTGAGCCGCGCCCGCGCGTCCGGTGGCAAGGCGTCCCCGGCGAGGATCAGGAGCGTGAAATCGTTGTCCGATTGTGCCAGCATTGACCGCAAGGCGAGGTTTTCAAAAAAGAAAAACCGCTGCGCCAATCGGTCCGGCGCATAGAGGAACTGCCGAAGTGCTGTCAGGTCCGGGTGGTTGTGGTTGAAGGCCCCAACCTCGGACGGATAGGAAAAGCGGCAAAGGCCAAGTAGCTGAACCATCTGGTGTCCTTTGTGTCCCGCTGCCCGATTTTAACGGGCGGTTTGTTGCCGCACAACCCGTTCCCGGTGGAAGGTATAGAGCCCCGTTGCGATCAAAATCCCAGCGCCCACAAGGGTTTGCGGGATTGGCCATTCATCGAACACCAAGTAGCCCAGCACCACCGCGACCAGAAGGCCGGAGTAGCGGAAGGGTGCCACAAAGGCGACCTCGCCCACGCGCATCGCGGTGATGATGGTGAAATAGGCCGCGAAAATCAGGATCGCCGCAAAGGAGAGCGTCACGAGCGAGACCCCCGACATCGTCACCCAAGGCTGGCTGAGCGCCATGACCCCGCCGAAACCGCCCACCGATACCGCCGTCAGAAACGTCACGGTGAGCGAGGGCACAGACGGCGACAACCCCTTGGTTGCAAGGTCGCGCACGGTGGCGCAGGCGACCGTGGCCACACCGTAAATCGCGTAAATCGTGAAACTGTCCCCGCCGGGCCGCACGATCAACAGCACCCCGCCAAAGCCCACAAGGATTGCGAGCATCCGCCGCCAACCGATTTTATCCTTGAAAAACAAGGCCGACGCCAGCGTGACCGCAAGCGGGAGCGCCTGTAGAATCGCCGTGAGCGCGCCGATGGGCATGTTGAAGAGGGCCGTGATAAAGAAATAGGCAGCTGCTGCCTCGGAGACACAGCGCAGGCCGATCAGACCCCAGTCCCGGCCCGACAGCCGCAGATGCAGCATCCCCATGGCCAGCGCCGTGCCCCCGATGAGGACGCTGGTGAAGGCCCCGCGCACGAAGATCGCCTGAAACAAGGGCACGGTTTCCGCCAGCGACTTCATCAGGATGTCGTTGAGCGTGAAGGCGGCCATCGCGGCGACCATCAAAAGCGCGCCTTTGGTGTTGTCGCTTAATGCGGTCATACCGTTGCGTAGCAGGGGGCCGGACCCCGCGCCAGTGGGCATATGTTAACGGCGGGGCGGCCCGGTTTTGGGGCCGGGATTTTGCATCGGTTTCGCGTCGGTATCGCGTCGGTGTCATTTTCGCGGACCGGACCGCTGCGCCAAAGGTTAACGCAGGCTGCCGGGCAAAAGAAAACCCCCGGGCCGCGGGTGCGGTCCGGGGGTTGGTTGGTGCCTAGAAGGCCGGATCAGATCAATCGCGGCTTTCGGGTGTGTCCACGATCAGCGAGTCGAATTCGTCCGCGCCGACAACATCATCCGCCATGACGGGGGCGGCGAGTTGTGCGGCCACTTCGGCCTCTTCACGACGGGCTTCGATGACGCGGTTGTCACGTTCCGCCGCGATTTTCCGCATCGCGCTGGTGGCACCACCGGTGCCCGCCGGGATCAGGCGGCCCACGATGACGTTTTCCTTGAGGCCGACCAGTTTATCGCGCTTGCCCTGCACCGATGCTTCGGTGAGGACCCGCGTGGTTTCCTGGAACGATGCCGCCGAGATGAACGACCGGGTTTGCAGCGACGCCTTGGTGATCCCCAAGAGGATCGGCTCGCCGGTTGCAGGCCGTCCGCCACGAGCGACCGACTTGGCGTTGGCCTCGTCGAATTCGGCCTTGTCGACCGTTTCGCCCTTGAGCAGGACCGTATCGCCGCTTTCTGCGATTTCCCATTTCTGGAGCATCTGGCGGACGATCACCTCGATGTGCTTGTCGTTGATCTTGACGCCTTGCAGGCGATAGACGTCCTGCACTTCGTCGATCATGTAGACCGCCAGCGCCTCGACACCCATGATGGCAAGGATGTCATGCGGCGCGGGGTTGCCGTCCATGATGTAGTCGCCTTTTTGGACAAAGTCGCCTTCCTGAACCGGAATGTGCTTGCCTTTGGGCACCATGTATTCAACCCGCGCTTCGGAGCCGTCTGCGGCCTCGATCGCGATGCGGCGCTTGTTCTTGTAGTCCTTGCCGAACCGCACATAGCCGTCGATTTCGGCGATGATCGCGTGATCTTTGGGGCGGCGTGCCTCGAACAATTCTGCCACGCGGGGGAGACCCCCGGTGATGTCCTTGGTCTTGGCCCCTTCGCGAGGGATACGCGCCACGACGTCACCGGCGTGGATCTGTTGGCCGTCTTCGACCGACAGAATGGCATCCACCGACATCGGATAGGTGACCGGGTTGCCCGCCTCGTTGCGGACCGGTTCGCCGTCGTCGCCGACGATGATGACCTCGGGCTTGAGTTCGTTGCCCTTGGGTGCCGACCGCCAATCCGAGACGATCCGCTGGGTCATGCCCGTTGCATCATCCGTATCTTCGCGCACGGCAATCCCGTTGACGAGGTCCACATAGCGCGCCATCCCCGATTTCTCGGCGATGATGGGCAGCGTGTAGGGGTCCCATTCAAACAGTTTGTTGCCGCGTTCGACCTTGGACCCTTCTTTGACAAGGATCTTGGAGCCATAGCCGACCTTGTGCTGGGCCCGTTCCGCGCCGGTGTCGTCGATGATGGCCAGAACCATGTTCCGCCCCATGACGATGTGTTCACCCGCCTGGTTGTCCAAGAGGATCGCGTTGCGGAATTCAACCTTGCCCGCCTGAGAGGCTTCGAGGAAGGATTGCTGCCCACCTTGGGCCACGCCGCCGATGTGGAACGTCCGCATCGTAAGCTGTGTGCCCGGTTCGCCAATGGATTGCGCCGCGATGATCCCCACCGCCTCGCCTTGGTTGACGATTGTGCCGCGTGCAAGGTCACGACCATAGCAGGCCGCGCAGACGCCGTCTTCGGCTTCGCAAGTGAGCGGGGAGCGGATCCGCATCTTGGCCACGCCCGCCACGTCGATCAGATCGGCGCGCCGTTCGTCGATGAGTTCGCCTGCGGCCACCAACACTTCGTCGGTGCCCGGACGCAGAACGTCATCCGCCGACACCCGGCCCAGAACCCGTTCGGCCAGCGAGGACACGACCTCGCCATCGTTGACCGCTGCTTCGGCGGTGATGGCCCGGTCGGTGCCACAATCGTGCTGACGCACGATGCAGTCCTGTGCCACGTCCACCAGACGCCGTGTCAGATAGCCGGAGTTGGCGGTCTTGAGCGCCGTGTCAGACAAACCTTTGCGCGCGCCGTGGGTCGAGTTGAAGTATTCAAGAACGGTCAGACCTTCCTTGAAGTTCGAAATAATCGGCGTTTCGATAATTTCGCCCGACGGTTTGGCCATGAGGCCGCGCATGCCGCCCAGCTGTTTCATCTGGGTGACAGAGCCACGCGCCCCGGAGTGCGCCATCATGTAGACCGAGTTGGGTTCCATTTCGGAGCCGTTCGCGTTCTTTTTCTTGGCGGAGATGGTGGACATCATCGCCTCGGTCACCTTGTCGTTGCACTTGGACCAGGCATCGACGACCTTGTTGTATTTTTCGCCCTGAGTGATCAGGCCGTCCATATACTGCTGTTCAAAGTCTTTGACCTGATCGCGGGTTTCATCGACCAGAACCCATTTGGTGTCCGGCACGACCATGTCGTCCTTGCCAAAGGAGATGCCGGCCTTGAACGCCTCGCGGAAGCCCATGGTCATGATCTGGTCACAGAAGATCACCGATTCCTTCTGACCGCAGTAGCGGTAGACGGTGTCGATGACCTGCTGCACTTCGCGTTTGCGCAACAGACGGTTCACAAGGCTGAACGGTGCCTTGGTGTTGAGGGGCAACAGCCCGCCCAGCCGCAGACGGCCCGGCGTGGTGTCAAACCGCACGATGATTTCGTTGCCTTCATCGTCGATCTGTTTGAGCCGCGCCTTGATCTTGGCGTGCAGATGCACCTGCCCTGCAGCGAGCGCATGTTCAACCTCGTCGATGCCAGAGAACGACATCCCTTCGCCGATCATGCCGTCCCGTTCGATCGTGGTGTAGTAGAGGCCGAGGATCATATCCTGCGACGGCACGATGATCGGCGCGCCGTTGGCGGGCGACAGCACGTTGTTGGTGGACATCATCAGAACGCGGGCTTCGAGCTGCGCTTCGAGGCTCAGCGGGACGTGGACGGCCATCTGGTCACCGTCAAAGTCGGCGTTGAAGGCCGAACAGACGAGCGGGTGCAGCTGGATCGCCTTGCCTTCGATCAGGATGGGTTCGAACGCCTGAATCCCCAGACGGTGCAGCGTGGGCGCACGGTTCAGGAGAACGGGGTGTTCGCGGATGACTTCATCCAAGATGTCCCAAACCTCGGGACGTTCTTTTTCCACCAGTTTCTTGGCCTGTTTGACGGTGCTGGACAGCCCCTTGGCCTCGAGCCGGGAGTAGATGAACGGCTTGAACAGTTCGAGCGCCATTTTCTTGGGCAACCCGCACTGGTGCAGTTTCAATTCCGGCCCGGTCACGATGACCGAACGACCCGAGAAGTCGACCCGCTTGCCCAGAAGGTTCTGGCGGAAGCGACCCTGTTTGCCCTTGAGCATGTCGGACAGAGATTTCAGCGGACGCTTGTTCGCGCCGGTGATCACGCGGCCACGGCGGCCGTTGTCGAACAGCGCATCGACCGATTCCTGCAACATGCGTTTTTCGTTGCGCACGATGATGTCGGGCGCGCGCAGTTCGATCAGACGTTTCAGGCGGTTGTTCCGGTTGATGACCCGGCGATACAGGTCGTTGAGGTCGGAGGTCGCGAAACGGCCCCCGTCCAGCGGCACCAGCGGACGCAGTTCCGGCGGGATGACCGGGATCACGGTCAGAACCATCCATTCCGGGCGGTTGCCGGATTCGATGAAATTCTCGACGATTTTCAGCCGCTTGATGATTTTCTTGGGCTTGAGTTCGCCGGTCGCCTCTTTCAACTCCTCGCGGAGTTGTTCGGCGGTCGATTCAAGGTCGATCATCGACAGCATTTCGCGGATCGCTTCGGCCCCGATATTGGCCTGAAACGCGTCCATGCCGTAGGCGTCCTGCGCATCAAGGAATTCTTCTTCGGTCATCAACTGGCCAAAGGAGAGGTCTGTCAGACCCGGTTCGATCACGACGTAGTTTTCGAAATACAGGATCCGCTCCAGATCGCGCAGCGTCATGTCCAGCATCAGACCGATGCGGGAGGGCAGCGATTTGAGGAACCAGATGTGCGCGACGGGGGCGGCCAATTCGATGTGGCCCATCCGTTCGCGCCGCACCTTTTGCAGGGTCACCTCGACACCGCATTTTTCGCAGACGACGCCGCGATATTTCATGCGTTTGTATTTGCCGCAGAGGCATTCGTAATCTTTGATCGGGCCAAAGATACGGGCGCAGAACAGGCCGTCCCGCTCTGGCTTGAAAGTCCGGGAGTTGATCGTGTCGGGCTTTTTAATCTCGCCGAACGACCACGAGAGAATCCGCTCGGGCGAGGCCAAGGATACCTTGATCTCGTCAAAAGCCTTGGCAGGCGTGAGCGGGTTGAACGGGTTGTTTGTCAGTTCCTGGTTCATTGTGCGTCCTTGCAAATAGGGGATGGGTTGAGAGAGAGGCGCGAACGCCTCACTCGTCTTCCTCCGCATCCAGGAGTTCCATGTTGAGGCCGAGACCCCGGACCTCTTTGACGAGGACGTTGAACGACTCCGGCACGCCGGCTTCGAAGTTGTCTTCGCCTTTGACGATCGATTCGTAGACCTTGGTCCGGCCCGCCACGTCGTCCGATTTCACCGTCAGCATTTCCTGCAGGGTGTAGGCGGCGCCGTAAGCCTCGAGTGCCCAGACTTCCATTTCGCCGAAACGCTGGCCGCCGAACTGGGCCTTACCACCGAGCGGCTGCTGGGTGACGAGGCTGTAGGGCCCTGTCGAGCGTGCGTGGATCTTGTCATCGACAAGGTGGTGCAGCTTGAGCAGGTATTTGACCCCGACGGTGACGCGGCGCGCGAATTTCTCGCCCGTGCGGCCATCGAACAGATCGGACTGACCTGAGGTGTCGAACCCGGCGCGACGCAGACTGTCGTTCACGTCGGCCTCTTTGGCGCCATCGAACACCGGCGTTGCAATCGGCACACCACCGGTGGCGTTTTGCGCCACTTCGACCAGTTCGGCTTCGGTCATGTCGGCCAGACCTTCGGCGTAGACGTCATCGCCATAGGCGATTTTCATGGCGTCCCGCACCGGGGTCATATCGCCCGACCGCCGGTATTCGCCCAGCGCCTCGTCGATCTGGATGCCAAGGCCACGCGCGGCCCAGCCCATGTGCGTTTCAAGGATCTGACCCACGTTCATCCGGCTGGGCACGCCCAGCGGGTTGAGCACGAAGTCAACGGGGGTGCCATCCGCGAGGAACGGCATGTCTTCCATCGGGACCACCTTGGAGATGACCCCTTTGTTGCCGTGCCGACCGGCCATTTTATCGCCCGGTTGCAGCTTGCGTTTGACCGCCACGAACACCTTGACCATTTTCATCACGCCGGGGGGCAGATCGTCCCCGCGCCGCACTTTTTCGACCTTGTCCTCGAACCGGGCGTCCAGCGTCCGTTTCTGGATTTCATACTGTTCGTTCAAGGCCTCGACGATTTGCGCGTCTTTTTCGTCCTTGAGCGCCAGAAGCCACCACTGGCCACGGCTGAGGTCCGAGAGCACCTCTTCGGTGATTTCGGCGTTCGCCTTGAAGCCTTTGGGACCTTTGACCGCTTGTTTGCCAAGGATCATCGACTTGAGACGCGCATAGATGTTCCGGTCAAGGATCACCATTTCGTCGTCCCGGTCGCGGGCAAGGCGTTCGACCTCTTCCCGCTCGATCTGGAGCGCGCGTTCGTCCTTTTCCACGCCGTGCCGGTTGAACACCCGCACTTCGACGATGGTCCCGAAATCACCGGGCGGCAGACGCAGCGAGGTGTCCCGCACGTCGGACGCCTTTTCGCCAAAGATGGCGCGCAGCAGTTTTTCTTCGGGCGTCATCGGGCTTTCGCCTTTGGGCGTGATTTTGCCCACGAGGATGTCGCCCGGACCCACTTCGGCACCGATGTAGACGATGCCCGCTTCGTCGAGGTTGCGCAGGGCTTCTTCGCCGACGTTGGGAATGTCCCGCGTGATTTCTTCCGGCCCGAGTTTGGTGTCCCGCGCCGCCACTTCGAATTCTTCGATGTGGATGGAGGTGAACACGTCGTCCCGCACGATCCGTTCGGAAATCAGGATGGAGTCTTCGTAGTTGTAGCCATTCCAGGGCATGAAGGCGACGACGACGTTCTTGCCGAGCGCCAGTTCCCCCATGTCGGTGGAGGGACCATCGGCGATGACCTCGCCTTTGCCGACCGTGTCACCGACCTTCACCAGCGGACGCTGGTTGATGCAGGTGTTCTGGTTCGAGCGTTGGAATTTGCGCAGACGGTAGATGTCGACGCCGGGATCCCCGACCTCGAGATCTGCCGTTGCCCGCACCACGATCCGCTGGGCATCGACCTGGTCGATGATCCCGGCCCGGCGCGCCATGATGGACGCGCCGCTATCCCGCGCAACCACGCCTTCGATACCGGTGCCGACGAGCGGCGCCTCGGCCTGAAGCAGCGGCACGGCCTGACGTTGCATGTTCGAACCCATGAGGGCGCGGTTTGCGTCGTCGTTTTCAAGGAACGGAATGAGCGAGGCCGCGACCGACACCAGCTGTTTGGGCGACACGTCGATCAGGTCCACCTGTTCGCGGGGGGCCAGCGTGTAATCGCCGTTCATCCGGGTCGAGACGAGGTCGTTGGCGAACGATCCGTCCGGGTTCATGTCGGCGTTGGCCTGCGCCACGGTGTGCCGCATTTCCTCGGTCGCGGACATGTATTGCACATGGTCCGTCACCTTGCCGTCCACCACCTTGCGGTAGGGGGTTTCGATGAAGCCGTATTTGTTCACCCGCGCAAAGGTCGCAAGGCTGTTGATCAGACCGATGTTCGGACCTTCGGGCGTTTCGATCGGGCACATCCGGCCGTAGTGGGTCGGGTGAACGTCGCGGACTTCGAAGCCCGCACGTTCGCGGGTCAGACCGCCCGGCCCGAGCGCCGACAAGCGGCGCTTGTGCGTCACTTCGGACAAGGGGTTGGTCTGGTCCATGAATTGCGACAGCTGCGAGGAGCCGAAGAATTCACGCACCGCCGCCGCTGCCGGTTTGGCGTTGATCAGGTCCTGCGGCATGACGGTGTCAATCTCGACCGACGACATGCGTTCCTTGATCGCGCGTTCCATCCGCAGAAGGCCGACGCGATACTGGTTTTCCATCAATTCGCCGACGGACCGCACGCGGCGGTTGCCGAGGTGGTCGATGTCGTCGATGTCGCCTTTGCCATCGCGCAGTTCCACGAGCGCCTTGACGCAGGCCACGATGTCCTGATTGCGCAGGGTGCGTATGGTGTCTTCGGCATCGAGGTTAAGGCGCATGTTCATCTTGACCCGGCCCACGGCGGAAAGGTCATAGCGTTCGCTGTCGAAGAACAAGGTGTCGAACAGGTTCGACGCGGCCTCGACCGTTGGCGGCTCGCCGGGCCGCATGACCCGGTAGATGTCCATGAGCGCGCCATCGCGGTTCATGTTCTTGTCCGCCGCCATGGTGTTGCGCATGTAGGGGCCGACGTTGATATTGTCGATGTCCAGCACGGGGATGGTGGTCACTCCCGCGTCAATCAGAACCTTGACGGTGCCGCCGATCACCGAACCGTCCTTGTCCATTTCGAGCGTCAGTTCATCGCCAGCCTCGACATAGATCGCGCCGGTTTCTTCGTTGATGATGTCCTTGGCGACGTATTTGCCAACGATGTGGTTGAACGGCACCAAGAGGTCTTTGACCTTGGCATCGTCGATCAGCTTCTTGACGGTCCGCGGCGTGACCTTTTCGCCGGCCTTGGCGATCACTTCGCCGGTGGCGGCGTCCACGAGGTCATAGGTCGGACGGGTCCCGCGCGCCCGTTCCGGGAAGAACTTGGTGACCCAAGCCTTGCCCTTGTTTTCAAGCACATAGTCGACGGTGACATAGTAGGCGTCCATGATCTGTTCCTGCCCCATGCCAAGCGCATAGAGGAGGGTGGTCACGGGCAGTTTGCGGCGACGGTCGATCCGCGCGAACACGAGGTCCTTGGCGTCGAATTCGAAATCCAGCCACGAGCCGCGATAGGGGATGATCCGGCAGGCGAACAACAGTTTGCCGGACGAATGCGTCTTACCCTTGTCATGGTCAAAGAACACGCCGGGCGAGCGGTGCATCTGGGAGACGATGACCCGTTCGGTGCCGTTCACGATGAACGTGCCGTTCGACGTCATCAGGGGCATGTCGCCCATGAACACGTCTTGTTCCTTGATATCCTTGACCGATTTGGCACCGGTATCTTCATCGACATCAAACACGATCAGACGGAGCGTCACCTTGAGCGGGGCGGAATAGGTCATATCCCGCTGCTGGCATTCCTCGACGTCATACTTGGGCTTTTCCAGTTCGTATTTCACGAATTCCAGAACGGCGGTTTCGTTGAAATCCTTGATCGGGAACACCGACTGGAACACGCCCTTGATGCCTTCGCCGTCGGCGGGCACGGCGTGATCGCCGGACCGCAGGAACAGGTCATACGACGATTTCTGAACCTCGATAAGGTTCGGCATTTCAAGGACTTCACGGATTTTTCCGTAGTATTTGCGCAGACGTTTCTGACCGAGGAAGGACTGAGCCATGTGGTACGTCACCTTTTTGTGTCTACGCGGTGCACGGCGCTGGGGCTGCGCCATGTCCCGCTATTGACCGGGGGTTCACTGTCTATTCGTGGCCGCCGTCCCACCGGAGGCCTCCCGACATGTGACCCTGCCCAAGGAGGGGGCTGTGAACGCCAGCCCCCCGCCAAGACAGGTTCGGCTGGACCCGCGAAACCGCAGATCCAGCCTTGTGTTTGGGTGGGCGCGTGGAGGCCACGCACCCGACGCAGATCAGGCCAGTTCGACCTTGGCGCCAGCTGCTTCCAGCTTGGCTTTGATCGCTTCGGCGTCGGCTTTGTTGGCGCCTTCTTTGACTTTGCCGCCGGCCTCGACGAGGTCCTTGGCTTCTTTCAGGCCCAGACCGGTGATCGCGCGCACTTCTTTGATCACGTTGATCTTCTGTGCGCCGGCGTCTTTGAGGACGACGTCGAATTCGGTCTTTTCTTCGGCCGGTGCGCCAGCGTCGGCAGCAGCCGGGCCAGCCATCATCACAGCGCCGCCAGCGGCGGGCTCGATGCCGTATTCATCCTTGAGGATGGTTTTCAGTTCTTGTGCCTGCAGGAGCGTGAGGTTCACGATCTCTTCGGCGAGTTTTTTAAGATCAGCCATTTGATGCTTTCCGTTCGTTTGATGTGTGTTCCAACGTCAGGGCCGCCGGACATATGCCTTTGGCCCCATCTGGTATTCGGGTTGCGATTATGCAGCTTTCTCTTCGATAGTCGAAAGAATGCTCGCGATGTTCGAAGCAGGCGCGCCGATGGCCCCGGCGATGTTTGCGGCAGGTGCCCCGATGCACGACACGATCGAAGCAATAAGCTCCTCACGCGACGGCATTTCGGACACTGCTTTGACACCAGCAGGATCAAGTGCCGCGTTCCCCATCGCCCCGCCCAGAATGACAAGTTTGTCATTGGTCTTGACGTATTTCTGAATAACCTTGGCGGCTGCCACGGGATCTTCAGAATAGGAAAGCACGGTCATGCCAGTGAGAAGGTGCGCGATGCTTTCGCAGGGCTTCCCCTCAAGGGCGATCTTGGCGAGCTTGTTCTTGGCAACGCGCACGGACCCGCCGACAGCGCTCATTTGCGCGCGGAGGTCCTGCATTTGTGCAACCGTCATGCCTTCGTAGTGGGCAACCACCACGACGCCAGAGCTTTCAAAGATTTGGCCGAGTTCATCGACCACTTTCTCTTTTTGTGCTCTATCCACAGTTTCACTCCAAGTTTGGGGGGTCTCCCCCCCGGCTCATATTCACCCGCCGTTGGTCTGGCGGGCATTCGGGTCCGTTACAGGGTCCCGAGGCCTTGATCGCCCGAAAGGAAGCCTGCGCCGCCAAACGGAAATCTTGTTCTCGTTTCCCATCTCAGGAAGGACTTAGCGGGTTTCCCCCGCCCTCCGTCTCGGACAGGACGACGCCACCGAGGTGGCCCCGTCATCCCCGCCGGACAAGGTCCGGAGGCGAATTTCGCTGTGCTGCCGGTGCCCGGTTCTGATCCGGGCCGGGCCGCAATTGCTGTGCAATCGCTTTCCCCGGCAGCGCAAAGGCCCGTGGGCCTTTGCTTTAATTCCCAGTCGCGCTGGCGATGTCGACGGACACGCCCGGCCCCATGGTGGAGCTGATCGCGACCTTCTTCATGTAGGTGCCTTTGGCCCCCGACGGACGCGCCTTTTGGACCGCATCCACGAACGCCAGCAGGTTTTCCGCCAGTTTCGCCGTGTCGAACGACGCCTTGCCGATGCCGGCATGCACAACACCGGCCTTTTCGGCCTTGAACTGCACCTGACCACCTTTGGCGGCGGTCACGGCTTCGGTCACGTCCATCGTCACGGTGCCGATTTTCGGGTTCGGCATCAGGTTGCGCGGGCCCAGAACCTTGCCCAGACGGCCGACGATCGGCATCATGTCGGGGGTGGCGATGCAGCGGTCAAAGTCGATCTTGCCGGACTGCACGATTTCCATCAGGTCTTCGGCACCGACGATGTCGGCCCCGGCCTTTTTCGCTTCTTCGGCCTTTTCGCCACGGGCGAACACGGCCACGCGCACGGTTTTACCGGTGCCGTTGGGCAGGTTCACCGTGCCGCGCACCATTTGGTCCGCGTGGCGGGGGTCAACGCCAAGGTTGAGCGAGATTTCGATCGTCTCGTCGAACTTGGAGGTTGCGTTTGCTTTGACCAAGGCCAGTGCGTCCGCAACGGACAGGTTTTCTTTGCCCACAAACGCGGTGCGGGCGGCGGTCAGACGCTTGCCAGATTTTGCCATCTTACTTAACCTCGATGCCCATGGACCGGGCAGAGCCCAGAATGATCTGCATTGCGCCTTCGATCGAGGTCGCGTTGAGGTCCTTCATCTTGGCCTCGGCGATTTCCTTGATCTGGGCAACGGTAACGTGGCCGGCGACGGATTTGCCGGGCGTCTTGGACCCGGAGGTCAGCTTGGCCGCTTTTTTGAGGAAGTAGGACGCGGGCGGCGTCTTGATCTCAAACGTGAACGACTTGTCCTGATAGTAGGTGATCACGGTCGGGCACGGCGCGCCGGCCTCGAAATCTGCGGTCTTGGCGTTGAACGCCTTGCAGAATTCCATGATGTTGATGCCGCGCTGACCCAAAGCGGGACCCACGGGCGGGCTGGGCTTTGCGGCACCAGCGGGGACTTGCAGCTTGAGCTGCCCCATTACTTTTTTGGCCATGTGGCCTCTCCTTGTTTCAGCGACGGCACAGGGCCGCCCTACAATGCCCCGAAGGGCGTTTTGCCGTGGTTCGAGTTGCCTCTCCCACGTCTGATTCCGCGGGCGTTACTGTTTAACGACCTGCGTGAATTCCAGTTCGACCGGGGTCGCCCGGCCAAAAATTGAGACGGTGACCTTGAGACGCTGCGCGTCTTCGTCCACCTCTTCGACCATGCCGTCGAAGTCTTCGAACGGGCCGTCGGCCACCTTGACCTTTTCACCGATCTCAAAGTGGATCACGGTGCGCGGGCTGTCTTCGCCTTCCTGGACGCGGCCAAGGATCGCGGTCACTTCGGCATCGCGCATCGGCATCGGACGCCCTTGCGGCCCCAGAAAGCCCGTCACCCGGTTGATCGAGTTGATCAGGTGATAGCCTTCGTCCGACAGTTCCATATGGACCAGAACGTAGCCCGGCATGAACCGCCGTTCAGTTGTCACCTTTTTGCCGCGCCGGATTTCGATCACGTCTTCGGTGGGCACCAACACTTCGTCAATCTGGTCTTCAAGGCCCTGTTCGGCGACCTTGGTCCTGATCTGCTCTGCAATCTTTTTTTCAAAGTTGGAGAGCACACTGACCGAATACCAACGTTTAGCCATGTTTCTCTCTTCACCCTGTCGTGCCGACCCGTGGGCCGGAAAATTCCAATTTCTTCAAGCGTTTGACACGCCCGTCCGGAAAACAAAAATCGACGTGCCACCCGAATCGCAGCACGCCCTGTTCCGAAGTCTGCGCCGAATACTCCCCACGCCCCGCGAATTCAAGGGCCAAGGGTCAATATTCGCGCGCCTCGGTCCGGGCCGCGCCGCCCTTATCGGGGGTCAGCCGCCGAAAGCCGACAGAACGGCCTGAAGCCCCTGACGGATCACCAGATCCACGAGCGAAAAGAACAGCGCGAGGATTGCGGTCATCACCAGCACCATGCCGGTGGTCACCAGAACCTCGCGACGCGACGGCCATGTCACCTTGGCGATTTCCGCCCGGGTCTGCCGCACGAATTGCACCGGCGTCGTGCGCTTGCGCTTTTCTACGGGCGGGGTAGTGACGCCTTGGGCCATGGGTCTGATCCTTTGCTGAACGTCCGCGACATACGCAGTTGTGCCGCCCAGTTCAAGTCCAGTTCCGGTGACCGTTACCGAGCCGCCCGCAGCAGAACGACCCGGTCCATCGCACCGATCCGTGCGACCTGTGCCGCATAGGCCCCGTTAGAGGCGCCGAGCGTCGCATCGTCATAAAGTTTGAGCCGGG
>JBGSIZ010000019.1:0-9072 GCA_041742255.1 Marivivens sp.
GTTGATCCGGTCGCCGGGCCGCACCTGTGCGATGGTGCCGTCGCGCAGCCGCACGAGCGCCACGGGGGTTGCCGACAGCGTCACGCCGATCACCGTGAGGCGGTGCAAGGGCAAGACGTTGGCCAGCGTGGCCGTCTGAGCGGCGATGGATGATGTGGGTTGGTTGGCCATGAGACCCTCCGTTGCGAGATGCAGGAGGGTAGGGGGTGCCATGGTTGCGCGCGGTGCGAAACCCCGCCCCCTGTCAAACCTGAGCGGTGCGTTGCCGGTTCAGGTCCGCAGCCCGAGTTCACCCAGACGCGCGGCAACGATCCGCGCAATCAGGTCACCGGGCAGCGGTTTTTCGGGCGTGAACAGCACCCCGGATTTTGAGTGTTTGAACCCGAGTTGGTCCAGTTCAGCCCAGAATGCCGGGATGATCCCGCCCGAATGGGGATAAAATCCACAGTGCCGCGCGAACCCTGCATAACTCGCGATCACCTTGGTCCCGATCCGGTGGCCGGGCATTGCGTAGCTGATACACTCTTGCGCGGTTGGCAGAAGGTCCCGGATCTGGTGGCGCAGGACCGAGAGGCAGGCCCGTTGGTCGGGGGGCAAGGCCGCCAGATATCCGTCGATATCCGGGGCCGCCATGGGGTTATTCCGCCGCCGTTTTCATCTGGAACCCTTGGTCCAGCATGTCCGACGGTTTGATCGGGTATTCCCCCGAAAAACACGCATCGCAATACTGCGGCTGTTTGGCGTCCCGCCCGCCCGCGTGGCCCGTCGCCCGATACAACCCATCGAGCGAGATGAACCGCAGGCTGTCCACGCCCAGATGGTCGCGCATCTGATCCTCGGTCATGGTCGCGGCGAGGAGTTTGTCCCGCTGCGGCGTGTCCACCCCGTAAAAGCAGGGCCATGCGGTGGGCGGCGAGGCGATGCGAAAATGCACCTCGGCGGCACCCGCATCAAGGATCATTTCCTTGATCTTTTGGCTGGTGGTGCCCCGCACCACGCTGTCGTCCACCAGAATGACCCGTTTGCCCCGGATCAGCGCCCGGTTGACGTTCAGTTTCAGGCGCACGCCCATGTTGCGGATCTGTTCGGTGGGTTCGATGAACGTCCGGCCCATATACTGGTTGCGGATGATCCCCATCGCATAGGGGATGCCCGATTGCAGCGAATATCCGATGGCCGCAGGCGTGCCGCTGTCGGGCACCGGGCAGACGAGGTCGGCCTCAACCGGGGCTTCTTTGGCCAGTTCACGCCCGATGTTTTCGCGGGTTTCATAGACCGACCGCCCCCCAAGGATGCTGTCAGGCCGCGAAAAGTAGATGTGTTCGAAGATGCAGAACCGGGGTTTGCGGGGCCGGAACGGGTAATGGCTGGCCACTCCGTTCTCGCCCGCGTTGATCACGACCATTTCGCCCGGTTCGATTTCGCGAACGAAATCCGCCCCAATGATGTCGAGCGCACAGGTTTCCGACGCCAGCGCCCAGCCGCCGTCCCCCAGTTTGCCCAAGACCAGTGGCCGCACGCCCAAGGGGTCGCGCACGCCGATCAGTTTGGTCCGGGTCATGGCAACCACAGAAAACGCGCCTTCGACCTTGCGTAGCGCCTCTTCCATCCGGTCGGGGATGGTTTGCCCCATGGACCGCGCCATCAGGTGGATGATGCATTCGCTGTCGGAGGAGGATTGAAAGATCGACCCGCGCGAGATCAGTTCACGGCGCAGCGTGTTGGCGTTGGTCAGGTTGCCGTTGTGCGCAATCGCCGCCCCGCCCATCGAAAATTCACCAAAGAAGGGCTGCACATCGCGGATCGCGGTTTGGCCTTTGTTTCCGGCGGTGGAGTAGCGCACATGCCCGATGCCGATGCTGCCGGGCAGGGTCGCCATCACGTCCTGACTGGTGAAGGTGTCCCGCACGAGGCCCATGCGCCGGGCCTGATTGAACCCGGTGTCGGGGGCGTAGGTGACGATCCCTCCCGCCTCTTGACCGCGATGCTGCAGCGCGTGCAGGCCAAGGGCCACGAAATTGGCCGCGTCAATGACGCCGACGACGCCGAAAATTCCGCACTCCTCCTTGAGTTTGTCATCGTCGAAGGGGTCTGTGGACGGCATTTGGGGTGTCACGTGGCTGGCTCCGATTCCCGGCTGGCTGCGCTGCGTGTCACCTAGCGCGATTGGGGCGGAGTGTCACGAAACTATCATGCGGCGGGGGCTGTTTTTGCCCCCCACCTGTTGGTGCGCAAGGATGCGCCGGTTTACTGGGCGGTGCCGCAGGTGCCCACGAGTTGTTCGTATTGGGTGGTGATCCAGCCCAGCGCCACCTCGGGGTTCTGGCTGTCGAGCGAGCCGGACAGATTGCCGAACACCCGTGCCGAGCGGCTGTCGTTGATCATGCCGATATCCTGTGTCGTGAGGATCGTCTGGTAGACAAAGAACGCCACCGCCACCAGAAGGATGCCCCGCAGCACCCCAAAGAGGAACCCCAACCCTTGGTCCACACCGCCCAGCACCGACCGCTGCACCGCCGAAGAAAACAGCGGGGTGAAGATTGAAAAAACCACCAGCGCCACCGCAAAGACCGCCGCAAACGCCCCGATGATCGACAGTTCACAGCTGTCCCCGATAAAGCCGCCCACGACCGGGATTTGCCGGATCAGCGGTTGCACCTGATCGGCAAAGAGGAAAGCGAGAATGGTCGCCCCGATCCAGCCCGCAATCGCCAGCGCCTCGCGGACCAGACCACGGCTGTAGGCCAAGAGGGCCGAGACCACGATGACGACCGCGACGATGCCGTCTACGATGGTGAAACCTTCCATGATGTTCCTCTATGCGGGGCGGCGCGTTCAGCGGTCCCCGAAAACCTCGGCCACGAAGGCGGCCAGATCCTCCACCTCGTGCAGGGTCAGGCCGCTGGCCGCGCTCCGTTTCTGGGGCAGCGGCACGATTGCGCTGGTGAAACCAAGTTTTTGCGCTTCTTTCAACCGGTTTTCGGTCTGCACCACGGGTCGGAGCGCCCCAGAGAGGGAGATTTCGCCGAAGATCACCGCATTTTCCGGCAAGGCCGCGTCTTCGCGGGCGGAAACGAGGGCGGCGGCGACCGCCAGATCGGCGGCGGGTTCGTTGATCCGCAGACCGCCCGCGACGTTGAGATAGACATCAAGACCCGCAAACGCGACGCCGCAGCGCGATTCAAGCACCGCAAGGATCATCGCGAGCCGCCCGCCGTCCCAGCCCACCACCGAACGGCGCGGTTGGGCCGTGGGCGAGGGTGCCACGAGCGCCTGAATTTCGCACAGCATGGGCCGCGTCCCTTCGATGCCCGCAAACACCACCGACCCCGGTGCGGGTTTGCCCCGCTCCGACAGGAACAATGCCGAGGGATTTTTCACCTCTGCCAGCCCTTTGCCCGTCATTTCGAACACACCGATTTCGTCGGCTGGCCCAAAGCGGTTTTTCACCGCCCGCAGGATGCGGAACTGGTGGCCGCGTTCGCCTTCGAAATAGAGGACCGTATCGACCATGTGTTCGACGACGCGGGGGCCTGCGATGGCCCCTTCTTTGGTCACATGGCCGACCATGACCACGGACATGCCCCGCGTTTTGGCGAAGGTGGTGAGTTCATGGGCGCAGGCCCGCACCTGACTAACGGACCCCGGCGCGGATTCGACGTTGTCGGCCCACATGGTCTGGATCGAATCGATGATGCAGAAGTCCGGTTTTTCGGCCTCGAGCGTCGTGAGAATGTTGCGCAGGTTGGTTTCGGCCGCCAGACGCACCGGGCTTTCGGTCAGGCCAAGTCGGCGCGCCCGCATCTGCACCTGCGCCACCGACTCCTCGCCCGAGACATAGACGACGTTGAGCCCGTTGCGCGCGAACCGCGCCGCCGCCTGCAACAGTAGCGTGGATTTGCCGATCCCCGGATCGCCCCCGACCAACAGTGCCGACGCCTTGACCAGACCCCCGCCCAGCACCCGGTCCAGTTCCCCCACGCCCGACAGCGTGCGCGGCGGTTCGGCCTGCGTGGTGGCAAGATCGGTGAGGTGCAGCAGTGTGCCCCGTTTGCCGCCCAGCGATTTGGCGGCAGGACCAGAGGCCAGCGGCTTTTCCTCGACGATCGTGTTCCATGCCCCGCACGCCTCGCACCGCCCCGACCATTTGGAGGAGAGCGCGCCACAGGCGGAACAGGTGAAGGACGGATCTTTGGCCATGTTCGTCTTTTGTCCCAATTTTCGGGTCACGGCAAGGGTTACGGAAATTGAAGGAATTTCCGTGCCTCCGGCGGCGGTTTTTTCGGCAGTAAGAAACGCGTCAGCGGGTATATTTGCGCGACAGCCCCGAGATGACCAGCGAGCCCATGATGCAGCCCGTAAACAGGTAAAGCCCCCATGCTGTCTCGATCCGGCCCACCCCCACGCCTTTGGCCACCACGATATAAAGCGCGATCAGGAACACATCCGCCATTGCCAGTTTGCCCATCCATGACAATGCCGGCAACAGGCGCGGCGACAGCAGCCGAAAATGCAAGAGCGCCAGTCCGATGGTTTTGAGGTAGGGCGCAAAGAGCGCAAACGCCGTGACCAGAAGGGCGAGTGCCACATCGGTGCCCCACAGGCTTTGCAATCCCGAGATCACGCTGATTTCCGAAAGCCCGAACAAGGGCAGGAAGCCCGCCCGCAACAAGGGCGCGAACCATGCGATGGGGAACAACACAAGCAACGCGAGGTTGCCGTATTTCAGGAAGGGAGCCATCGCGCCTCGCGGTTATCTGACCTGTCAGAGAGTGGGGGGCCGCGCGGTGATGTGCAACCCCGGCCCCCGCCACCGGTATGGAGTGTCCGTTATTCGGCGGCGGGTTTGGCCCCGAGTGGCACGACATTCGAGAGCGTGAGGGGCGCGGGACTGGGTGCGGGAATGGGCGCGGTGGGTGCCACATCGTCCTGTTCAAAGCCGTAGCCCAGAAGCGGCAGCGCCGCCTGCAGTTGTTCATCCAGCCGGGCCAGTTGCCGGGACACTGTGGTTTCTTCGGCCTCGACCTGTTTGGCCCATTTGCGGATTTCGGCGCACAGATGCATCGCCTCTAGGATGCGCGCCTGTTGTTCCTCGGCCTCGGCCTGTCGTTCGGTGAGAAAGGCGCGGGCGCGTTCGACCTTTTCCTCGGAATAGATGTCTGCCAGTTTGCGCGCCTGTTGCGACATTTGTGCCGCGACCGTCAGCACATCGGTTTCCAGATAGCCCAGATCGGGGTGGTCCCGCAGGAACGTGAGCCGTTCGCGCACCGCGTCAAATTCCGACGACAGTGTGAACATCCCCGCCCGGTCGGCGCTGTGGCAGGTGTGATAGGCCCGTTCGATGTCCTGCATGGTCACCCGAAAGTCCCGGTGGCTTTTTTCCAAGGCAAGAATGCGCGCGTTGGCGGGCAGGAAGAACAGCAAGCCAAAGAGGATCGCCGATACCCCCGTTTGCAGGTAAATCCCTGCAGACGGCACCGTGAACGCCCCGAAGGTTGCCGTCAGCGTGAGCCACGGCGCCTGA
This sequence comes from Marivivens sp., assembly GCA_041742255.1. Lineage (GTDB taxonomy): Bacteria > Pseudomonadota > Alphaproteobacteria > Rhodobacterales > Rhodobacteraceae > JBGSIZ01. Next base: position 5,525 of record JBGSIZ010000019.1, read on the forward strand.
CCAAACGCACAAAGCAGGGTGTAGCCCAGCCCGCCAAATGCCGCGACCGCCAGAAGGAACAGGCACAAAACCTGAAAGCCGCGCACCACCAGATGCGCCGTTGACACCGAACCCACCGCAAGTTCCCCCAAACCCTTGGTTCACATACCCGGCTAGGATAGGTTAACAACGCACGGATTTGAAAGGGAATTTCGGAAAATACTCCGCATTTTCAGTTTGTGGAAACAGTGTGGTTCAGGGGGTGGAATTGTTCATGATGGCGAAACAACGACCCGATACACGATCTGGTGGATGGTTTGCCCCCGATCCCAAGGGAAGGTTCAGCGCAGCGTTTCGATAGGTCCGGTGGCCCGTCCGTGGATGAATTGATCCACATGGGCGTCCCCGCTGGTGTCGAGGTCCGCAATCGGCCCGGTCCAGCGGATTTTGCCCTGATGCAGCATCGCCACCCGGTCGGCGATGGCCCGCACCGAGGTCATATCGTGGGTGATGGTGATGGTCGTTGCCCCGATTTCCCGCACGATTTCCCGGATCAGATCGTTGATGACCCCTGACATGATCGGGTCCAGCCCGGTGGTGGGTTCGTCGAAAAAGATGATCTCGGGGTTCGCCGCGATGGCCCGCGCGAGGCTGACCCGTTTCTGCATCCCCCCCGAGAGTTCGGCGGGCAGACGGTCCGCCACGTCCGGGCCAAGCCCGACCCGGCGGAGTTTGTCGAGGGCCACCGCCCGCGCCTGTTCCTTGGGTTGTTTGAGGCGGCCCCGCAGCAGGCGGAACGCCACGTTTTGCCAAACGGGCAAGCTGTCAAACAGCGCCCCGCCTTGGAACAACATCCCGAACCGCGCAAGGAACGCGTCGCGCGGCACCTGTGTCACGTCCTGGCCGTCTACAAGGATTTCGCCGCTGTCGGGTGTCACCAGCCCAAGGATGGATTTGATCAGCACCGATTTGCCAGTGCCAGAGCCGCCGATGACCACCATGGATTGCCCGCGCGGCACATGCAGGTCCACGCCCGCCAGAACCTGATTGGCCCCAAAGGCCTTGTGCACATTCGTGAGCCGGATCATGCGGAGAAAAACGCCTCTGTCAGGATGAAATTGGCGGCGAGGATGAGGACAGCCGCCGCCACCACCGCCCCTTTGGTCGCGCGCCCCACGCCCATTGCCCCCCGGTCCGACCCGATGCCGTAGTAACACCCCATCAGTGCCGCGATGAACCCGAACACCGCCCCTTTGGTCAGGGATGACCAAATGTCGAGCGGCGTCAGGAAATCCGCCGTGTTTTGCAGGTAGGTCGCCGCGTTGAACCCAAGCCGCTGGGTCCCCACGAGGTAGCCGCCGAAAATCCCGATGATGTCCCCGACCCCGACCAGAACCGGCATCACCAGCGTTCCCGCCAGAACCCGGGGCAGGGTGAGGTATTTCATCGGATGGGTGGACAGCGTCACCAGCGCGTCAATCTGTTCGGTCACCTTCATCGTGGCGATTTCGGCGGCGATGGAGGACGTGACCCGCGCCGCGATCATCAACCCCACCAGCACCGGACCCAGTTCCCGCACCATGCCGATGGCCACAATCTGTGGCACCACCGCTTCGGCGTTGAAGCGCGCCCCGCCCGCGTAGATTTGCAGCGCCAGCGCCCCGCCCGTGAAAAGCGCCGTCAAGCCCACGACCGGCAACGAGAAAAAGCCGATTTGCAGCAGCGCCTGACCCAGTTCCCGCAGGTAGAACGGCGGCCGCACAAGGTGGCTGAGGGTTTCCAGCGTGAACCGCACCAGCCGCCCCAGCGCCGCAAGCACCCCGAACACCGCCGCCCCAAGGACCGCCAGCCCCCGCATCATGCCTGTTTATACCGCCGGGAATACCGCGCCCCAAGCGACGTCAGGATTTCATAGCCGATGGTTCCTGCCGTTTGCGCCAGCGCATCCACCCCTTGGTTCGGCCCAAGGAGGGTGAGCGCATGGGGCACCTCGCGCAGGTCCGTGATGTCGATGGTCAAAAGGTCCATCGAGACCCGGCCCACAAGCGGGCAGGGCTGATCCTCGTGCCAGAGGGTTGCCACCCCTGACAGGCTGCGCCCGATCCCGTCTGCGTAGCCGCTGGCCACGGTTGCGATCCGGCTGTCGCGGGTCGCTTGCCAAGCGTTGGCATAGCCCACGACCTCGCCCGCTGCCACGTCCCGGATTTGCACCACGGGCAGGTCAAGGCGCACGGTCGGTTGTGCCGCTGCAAAGGGCAGCCCGCCGTAAAGCCCGATGCCGGGCCGCGTCACGTCGAAATGATAGGGACGCCCAAGCAGGATCCCCCCCGTCGCCGCCAGCGACCGGGGCGCCGTGATGCCGTCCGTCATGCGGTGAAACAGATCAAGCTGGTAGGCGTTCATCGGGTGGTCCGGGTCGTCGGCGCAGGCAAGGTGGCTCATGACCAAGGACGGGCCTTGGCCCAAGGCCACCTCGGCCACGGCGGCCCATTCGTCCCATTCCATGCCGAGCCGGTTCATGCCCGTGTCCAACTGGATCCCGAAGGCGTGCCCCGGCAGCGATTCGAAATGCCGCATCAGTTGGTCGAGCGAGTTGAGCATCGGCGTCAGACCCAGATCGCCGATCATGTCGGTGTCGCCGCGCATGTGCCCGGACATCACGCTTATTTCCACATCGGGGCCGACGGATTGCCGCAGCGCCGCCCCTTCTTCGGCCATCGCCACAAAGAACCGGCGGCATCCGGCCCGCACCAAGGCGGGGCCGACCCTGTCTGCCCCAAGTCCGTAGGCGTTCGCCTTGATCACGGCCCCGGTTTCGCCTGCGCACATGGTGGCAAGGGCGCGCCAGTTGGCCACAACGGCGTCTAGGTCGATGGTGAGGTGTCCTGTGCTCATGCCCGGTCTTTTGACAGGCCAAGGCACAGGCGGCAAGGGGGAGTTCCCCGACAAACAGGGCGTCTGGACAGGCGACTATTCGGGTGCGGGTTCGGGTGGCAGGTCATCGCTGACCAGTCGGTATTGCGTCAGTTCGTCCGGGGTGAGCAGATAGATGTCTTCTGGCGGCGTCAGGAGGGCGGGTTGCAGCAGCAACAGGTCAACGCCCATGTCGGACAAATAACCCAACACTTCGCTTTGGCCGAACTGGATTTCCCGGACGGCCAGAAACGCCGGCAAAACCGTGTTTTCGCCGAAATAGGTTTGATGCACCCCCACGAGCGCGGTGTCGTCCGCCTGTCTGGGTTGCCCTGCTGCCAGCAACAGGGGGCAGGCGGACAAGCAGATGTCAGATCCGGCCACGGTGGTCGCCACCCGGAACCCCCGCAACGACCGCCCGATCGACAAGGCATCAAAGACCGATCCGCCCGGCGAGTTCAGGAACACCTGTTGCGGCATGTCGGTGCCCCGGTCCGCCAGTAGTTGCGTGAAGTCGGCAAAGCGGTCCGCGTCCCCTTCGGCGATCCGTCCTGTGATCAGGAGCGCGGGCGCGTCGTTGAAGGGCGCAATGTCGAACGCCAGACGGTCCGGCATGTCGGGCGTGTCCCGCAATGGCCGCCGCGCCGGGTCCGGTG
>JBGSIZ010000020.1:0-3889 GCA_041742255.1 Marivivens sp.
GAACGCGGGCGCGCTGCGCCATGCCAACGCGGGCCGTGACATAAAACACGGCGCCCAACAGGACCGCGGCGGCCACTCCGATCACCCCCGGCCCGGCGACAAACCCCATCGCCAGTGCGCGACTGCCCAACAACGCCCAGATGAAAACGGCAATCGCCGCCAGCACCACAACCGCCCCCACAATCCGCAATCCCCACAGGCCAAGCGCGATGCCTTCACCCGCCAGCAACGGACGGTCCTTGAGCGGGCCCATGTCACGGTAGATGAAATTGGCGACGACAAAGGCATAGACCGCACTGACCGCTGCGGCCTCGGTCGGGGTGAAAATACCGCCCGTGATGCCGGGCACGCCATAGATGCCCACCATGATGATGACGATCAACATCAGTCCCCAGAACGCATCGCGCCCGGACTCCCAAATCTCGCTCCAACCGCGCCATTCGCCTTTGGGCATGTTGCGGATCCGGGCAAAGACATAAATCGTGATCATCAACATCACGCCGGCCAGAATACCGGGGATGATACCGGCCAGAAACATCCGGCCCACGGACACGTCGGTGGCGCTGGCATAGACCACCATGACGATAGACGGAGGGATCAAAATCCCCAAGGTGCCCGCGTTACAGATGACGCCGGCGGCGAAATCGCGGGTATATCCGGCCTGCCGCATGGCGGCGATGACGATGGACCCAATGGCAACGACGGTGGCGGGGGACGACCCCGACAACGCCGCAAACATCATGCACGCCAAAACGCCAGCAATTGCCAATCCACCACGCAAATGGCCGACGAGGGCGACCGCGAACCGGATGATCCGCTTGGCCACGCCGCCGGTGGACATGAACGACGACGCAAGGATGAAAAACGGAATGGCCAACAGGGTATAGTGACCCGCCATCGCCTGATACAATGACTGGGACACAGCCCCCAGTGACGTATCAGAAAACGCCAGCAAAAAGATGATGGACGACAACCCAAGGCTGACTGCGATCGGCACACCGATCAACAGCAGCGCCATGATCATGCAAAACAGAAGAACAACATCCATCGGGTCAATTCCTGTTCAATGCGGCGACGTCTTCAACGGCGTCTTCGGCTTCATGGCTGACGATCAGGCTTTCCTGCTGCCCGGTGATGACGCGGATGCCCGCCTCAACCACCCGAAACAGCATCAGAAATGCGGCGATGGGCAGAATGGTATAGGGGATCACGCGGGGCAGCTTGGAATAGGCTTCGTCGTAATTTATCCAGCCTTCCAGAAACTTCAGGTAGCCGGGCATCGGGATCTGATCGGTTTCAAAATAACTGGTGGACCGGGTGTTCCAGTCAATGCCAGTGGGGAACCACCGGCCACTGGTTTTCGGCAAATCGGCAAAGGGGGCCCAGTAATCCCACGCGCCCTTGGCAATCAACATGGCAAAGGCGACGCAGGCGGCGACACTCAGCAACGCCATGGTTTTGCGGACCGGACCGGGCACCACGTTGATAACAGCGTCCACACCCAGATGGGCGGTCACCTTGAATCCATAGGCAAATCCGAACAACACGAGCCACGCAAACAGGGTCAACGTGACCTCAAGGCTCCAGATCAGGCTTTCGTTGTAAACATAGCGGCGGACAACGTTCAAAAACACCAGAAGGGTCATCAGACCCAACAAGGTGGCAATGACGTTTTCCTCGAAATGGTGGACGAACCGGCCCAGCCGGGTCTTTGGTTCATATCGGTATTTGCCTGACATGATGGCGGCTCCCCCTCCCCAAGGATCGCGCGGACGGGGGCGGCCCCGGTCCGTTTATAAAACCCCGGGCGGCACCCTGGCCGCCCGGGATGGGTCGATGGTCGTCAGATCACCTTACATGCTGTCATTGATGGCCTGTGCAGCGTCGATGTTTTCCTGTCCGACTTCTTCGGCGAACTGGCCCCAGACGGGCATCATTACGGCAACCCATTCGGCGCGCTGTTCGGGCGTCAGCTCGACGATCTTGCCACCGGCATCCAGGATGGCCTGACGGGCTTCCAGATCGACGGTCTGCACGGCGGCGTTCCGTTCGGTCGTGACTTCGGTCAGGATGGTGACCAACTGCTCGCGCACGGCGGGGTCAAGGCTGTCGAGGAAATCGACCGATGACACGACCATATAGTCGATGATGCCGTGGTTGGTTTCGGTGATGCCGTCCTGCACTTCAAAGAACTTCTGGCCATAGATGTTGGACCATGTGTTCTCTTGACCATCCACAACGCCGGTCTGCAAGGCGCCGTAAACTTCGGCGAATGCCATCGGCTGCGGCGACGCGCCCAAGGCTTCCATCTGGGCGACCAGAACGTCGGACGGCTGCACGCGGAACTTCAACCCATTGGCGTCGGCAGGGACCAGCAGCGGCTTGTTGGCCGAAATCTGCTTCATCCCGTTGTGCCAGTAGCCCAGACCCTGCAGACCACGGCGCTGCATGGCGTCCAGCATACCACGGCCGGTTTCGGACGCTTGGAAGGCATCGACCGCTTCGACGTTCTTGAACATGAAGGGAAGGTCGAACAGGCGATAGGCTTTGGTGATGGATTCAAACAGCGACAGCGACGGGGCGGCCATCTGCACGTCACCGCGCAGCATCGCCTCGATCACTTCTTCGTCCTTGTAGAGCGTGGAGTTCGGAAAGACCTCCATGCACATGGTGCCTTCCATTTCGGCATTGACGCGCTCCATCAACAACTGGGCGGCGATGCCTTTGGGGTGCTTGTCGGTGTTGGTGACGTGGCTGAACTTGACGACGATTTCGCCGTCGTCACAGGCTGCCGGATCGGCATAGGCTGCAGATGCAGCAATAGAAAGCGCGACCGAGGCCGCAACGGCTTTCAGGAATGTCATGTGGTATCCTCCCATTCATGTCGGTGACCACCCCTCCCCGGGGCGGTGCCTGCGAATAGAAAACGGGGTGGCGGAAATCAGCGCAACAGCTTTGTGACGCCGCCGCAAAATTGACGAAATAGCATTATGTTTCAGACTGTTCCGGGTGCGGCGCATGGATGGATACCAAACCGCGACACTCACACTGGCGGAATGTCACACATCACCGGGCGTAATATGTGCGGATTTCCGCACACTTCGGCAGGACGGTCCGTCACCCCTCGCGGCGGTAATCCTCGGGACGCAGGCCATGCCGGGCCAGCTTGTCATAGAACGTCTTGCGCGGCAGCTTGAGCGCGCGGGCGGTCTCGGTGGCGTTGCCACCCGCACGGCGCAACGCCTCGATCAGCAACGCACGCTCCACACGGGCCATCTGTTCCACCAGACCCAGATCGGCATCGGCATCGCCGTCGCCCAGCCCCATCACAAACCGCATGGCGGCATTCATCAACGCACGGGCATTGCCGGGCCAGTCTTGCGCCATCAGGCGGGCGGTGACCTCGGGACCGATTTCGGGCACCGGCAGGTTGGCCTGCTCACACGCAAGGCTGACATAATGGCGGAACAGAACGGGAATATCCTCGGTCCGTTCGCGCAAGGACGGGATCCGGACGGGCATCAGGTCCAGACGATAATACAAATCGGGGTTGAACCGTCCGGCGGCGGCCTCGATGGCCAGATCGCGGGTGGTGCCGGCGACGACGCGCGCGGCCCCATTGCCGCCTTCCAACCGGTCCAGCAGGGCAAATTGCACGGCACCGGGCAGGCCGGACACCTCGTCGATATAGAGCGTCCCCGCGCCAGCAGCCTCAAACGCTTCGGCCAAGCCGTCCACGGTCAACTGGGCCCCCGCCCGTTTGACAAACGGATGGCGGGCGGCAGAGGACAACAGATGGATCACCTCGGCAATCTTGGGGGTGCCGGACCCCGGCCCGCCGCGCACCAAAACCTCGGCGCCAGTGCGGGCGACAGCGCGCACGCGGTCG
>JBGSIZ010000021.1:0-3574 GCA_041742255.1 Marivivens sp.
GGATAGGCTTGGGCGCCAAAAGGCGCGACGCTGAGCAGCAACGCGGCGGAAAGAGCAGTCCCGTCAGCCCCGAACCATTGGGCATAGACATCCCTCTCGTTCACGGTCTGCTGCCAGGTGACTGCGTATCCGCCACCTGAAAGCGGCACGGAATCGGGATCCAATTGAAATCCTGGGCGTGCGGCGGTCACCGGTGCGGGCTCTCCGACACCCGTCCCATCCGCACCGAAAGCCTGACGCCACAAGATCGCCGCGTCGACGTCACCAGCCGACCAGATGGCGGTGAACCCAAGGTCGGGCGCGGCGGTGATGCAGAACGACCCTTGAATACCCGGAGTGTCCGCACCGAACTGGATCGGCCCGCCGATCGCCTCGCCGGTGTCGGACAGGCGCTGTGCAGACAGGATTTTCACACCATTCTGGACGCTGGTCCAGCCAACCATCACCGTCCCGTCCGACAACAGGCAGGCGGTGGCTTCCCCGGTCACGATGCCGGTTCCGTCATCCACCCGAAACTCGGGGCCGGAACTTCCGTCAGCGGCAAAGATACGCCCCTTGAGCCCGGCAGTCGCGTTGTCCGGGTTCTGCCAGAACACGGCAAAGCCACCCTGAGCCAAAGGCTGCACCGTGGCAATCGACCCTGTGCCCGCGCTTGTTGTGGCAATTTCAAGTGTCGGCGATTGTGGAAACCAGTCCATCCGGAACCCTTGCGGCAAAATCACATCCCCTGTCTTTTCCCGCGTTGCGGCAGAGTTGTGCAGTTTTTCAGGCAATCCCCGGTTGTGCCTGCCTTAATGGTTAAGGGATTTTTCAACCGCGCCGGTTTCAGCCGCGATGCGGCATCTGGCACAGCGCCGGGTGTTGCGATAGATCAACGCCCGAACCCCGAGAGGAAACCCCGATGGCCCGCATCCTGATCACTTCGGCAATCCCCTATATCAATGGAATCAAACACCTCGGCAATCTGGTGGGCAGCCAACTGCCCGCCGACCTGTTTGCGCGGTATCAGCGCGGGCGCGGTCACGAGGTGCTGTTCCTGTGCGCCACGGACGAACACGGCACGCCCGCCGAATTGGCCGCCGCCAAGGCGGGGCAACCGGTGGCCGAGTATTGCGCGGACATGCACGCGGTGCAGGCCCGCATCGCCGAGGGGTTCCGCCTGTCGTTCGACCATTTCGGGCGGTCGTCCTCGGCACAGAACCGGGCGTTGACCCAACATTTCGCGGCGCGGCTGGATGATATGGGGCTGATCCGGGAAGTGTCCGAACAACAGATGTATTCGGTTGCCGACGGGCGGTTCCTGCCCGACCGCTATGTCGAGGGGACCTGCCCCAACTGCGGCTTTGACAGCGCGCGGGGCGACCAGTGCGACAACTGCACGAAACAACTGGACCCGACCGACCTGATCAACCCCCGGTCCACCATTTCGGGGTCCACCGATCTGGAACTGCGGGACACCAAACACCTGTATCTGCGGCAATCCACGATGAAGGATCAACTGGAGGCGTGGATCGACAGCAAGGTCGATTGGCCCGTCCTGACCACCTCGATCGCGAAAAAATGGCTTAATGACGGGGACGGATTGCAGGACCGGGGGATCACCCGCGACCTGTCGTGGGGGGTGCCCGTGACGCGGGGCGACGCGCCCTGGCCGGGGATGGAGGGCAAGGTGTTCTATGTCTGGTTCGATGCCCCCATCGAATACATCGCCTGTGCGCAGGAATGGCAGGACGCGGGCAAAGGTTCCGATTGGGCGCGCTGGTGGCGCACCGACAAAGGGGCGGCGGACGTCACCTATACCCAATTCATGGGCAAGGATAACGTGCCGTTCCACACCCTGTCGTTCCCGGTGACCATTCTGGGCAGCGGCGAGCCGTGGAAGCTCGTGGATTACATCAAATCCTTCAACTACCTGAATTACGACGGCGGACAATTCAGCACCTCGCGCGGGCGCGGCGTGTTCATGGATCAGGCGCTCGAGATTTTGCCCAGCGATTACTGGCGCTGGTGGCTGCTGTCGCATGCCCCCGAAACCTCCGACGCCGAATTCACATGGGAGGCGTTCCAAACCGACGTGAACAAGGATCTGGCGGACGTTCTGGGCAACTTTGCCAGCCGGATCACCAAATTCTGCCGCTCCAAATTCGGCGAAACGGTGCCCGAAGGCGGCACGCCGGGCGGGTTGGAGGCAACCTATACCGCCGCCATCGGCGACCGTCTGGCCAGCTATGAACGCAACATGGACGCGATGGAGGTGCGCAAATCGGCCGCCGACCTGCGGGCGATCTGGGCGCTTGGCAACGAATACCTGCAAGAGGCGGCCCCGTGGTCCACGATCAAGGCGGACGCAGCACAGGCCGCCATGCAAACCCGGTTCGGCCTCAACCTGATGCGGCTTTACGGTATCTTGTCGGCTCCGTTCATCCCGGACGCGGCGGCGGCCCTGCTGGAGGCTGTGGGGGACCGCGATGCGGCATGGCCTGCGTCCATTGACGTGGCCATCACCGCCTTGCCCCCCGGTCACGCCTATTCAGTGCCCGAAAACCTGTTTCGCAAGATCACGGAGGAGGAACGCGCCGATTGGGCCACGCGGTTCGCAGGTGTGCGGACGTGACGGCGGAACTGTCCGATGACCTGACCCGTCTGATCACGGACCTGCTGGCCCCCGGCATCGACGAAGATGTCGAGGACGCGCTGACCGCGACCCTGATCGGGCTGTCGCCCGACCCGCTGGTTCTGGATTACCTGTTCAACCCCGGCCCCGATGACAATTTCATGCGCGACGATGGCACGATTGACGTGGCAGCGGTGGTCGCCCGCGTGATCGGGCGCAACTAAAGTCGCCCGCGTGATCGGGCGCTTATAAACCCACCCGCAGGGTCCAGCACTGGCCGGACCTCGCGGACACATCAGCTCAGCCCTTTTTCTTGGGCGGAACGAACCGCTTGGACGTGTCGGCGGCGCGGTCCACCGGGCGGGCGGCAGGTTTGCCCCCCGGTTTGCCCGCATAGGTCTTGGCCCCGAACGATTTCACCCCAAACGACTTGCCCGCCGGGGCATCGCCATCCTTGCGCGGGGCGCGGGCGGGTTTGTCACCATGGGATTTGAACCCGGCCGATTTCGGCGCATCGCCATCGCGTTTGACATAAGGTTTCTTCGGCCCGTCGCCGTCCCGCTTGGCATAGGGCGCGCGGGCCGCATCACCATCACGTTTGACATAAGGTTTCTTCGGCCCGTCGCCGTCCCGCTTGGCATAAGGGGCGCGGGGAGCATCGCCATCGCGTTTGACATAGGGTTTCTTCGGCCCGTCCCCGTCCCGCTTGGCATAAGGCGCGCGGGGGGCGTCGCCATCCCGCTTGGCATAGGGTTTGGCACCCTCCTCGCGAGGTTTGTAGGGTTTGCGCGGACCATCGGCATCACTGCGGGGTTTGTAGGGGGTCACGGCCCCGTCATCGGTGGTCTTGCGGGGCTTGTCCCACACCTTTTTCGCGCGGGGGGCGTCCTCGGACACCATGGCGGGGCGATCAGCGGGGCGGCTCGCGGCGCGCTCCACCGCATTGGCAGCACGTTCGGC
>JBGSIZ010000022.1:0-13601 GCA_041742255.1 Marivivens sp.
ACGGGGCGGGGTCCGATGTGGGGTTGCGCGCCCCTGCCGAGGTTGCCGCGCGGATCGCAGCCTTGCGCGCCGATGCCGCCGCCCCGCCGATTTCCGCCGAGGAAATCGAGATGTTGGAAACGGTCATGGCGTTGCGCGAAACCGCCCCCTATGCCCTGAGCCATCTGCGCGATATTGCCGTGGACCTGCGCGATATGCCTGCTGCCCTTACCCTGATGGAGCGCCGGTTGGACGCGCTGGCCGCCCGGGGCGTCGATGTGGCCGCCCTTGAGTTCGAGGGCAGTTATGGCCGCACATCGCTGGAATATTACGATGGGTTCGTGTTCGGATTTTATGCCCCCGCCCGACCGGACCTGCCCCCGGTTGCGGGCGGTGGCCGCTATGACGCCTTGACCCGCGTGTTGGGCCAAGGCCGCGCCGTGCCTGCGGTGGGGGCCGTTATCCGCCCTGAAATGGTGTTGGCCGTGCGGGAGGGCCGTCTATGACCATCAAGATCGGCGTGCCGTCCAAGGGGCGGTTGATGGAAAAGACCTTTGATTGGTTCGACGCGCGCGGTCTGCATCTGGTCAAGACCGGATCAGAGCGCGAATATGCCGGGGAAATCAGCGGGCTGGACGGCGTCGAGCTGGTGTTGCTGAGTGCCGGGGAAATCCCCCGCGATCTGGCGGCAGGCCGTATTCATCTGGGTGTCACCGGGTCCGATCTGGTCCGCGACAAGGTCCCCGGATGGGAGCAACGGATCAAGGAATTGGCCCTGATGGGGTTTGGTGGGGCCGATCTGGTGATTGCCGTGCCCCAAGGCTGGGTTGACGTGGATACATTGGACGATCTGGACGCCGCCGCTGCCCAGTTTCGCCACGTCCACGGGTTTCGGTTGCGCATTGCCACCAAATACCACCGGTTGGTCCGCGAATTCCTGCGTGAAAATGGCGTGGCCGATTATCAACTGGTGGACAGTCAGGGTGCCACCGAAGGCACCGTGCGCAACGAAACAGCCGAGGCCGTGGCCGATATCACCTCGACCGGTGAAACGCTGCGCGCGAACGGGTTGAAGGTGCTGGCCGATGGCATGATCCACGCCAGTCAGGCCACATTATTCAAGAGCCGCGCCGCCCCGTGGACCGATGCAGACCGAGCCGTTCTGGCCCGGATGATGGACATGCTGGGTTTGTAACCCCTTACGAATCCCCCGGTCCGGGTGGTAGCGTCCCCCCATGAACGATTGGTTCAAGGGTCCGCCGATGCAGATTCGATGCGACGCAGAGTGATTTTAGCAGCCGCCGTGGCCGTTCTGGCCGCTGGCGTGGTTTGGATAAAAGGGGCGGATGCGCCAATGACGACACCATTTGATGCCGCAACCTGGTCCGATCCGGATGTATTTTATGACCCCCCGTTTCCCCGCCGCGCCATGGCCCGCGACCTGATCGCCCGCCACCTGACCGAAGGGCAGCCCCGTGCCGAGATTGAGGCCTTGTTGGGTCCGCGCACCGATACCCCCTATTTCGCCGATCGCGGCCTGATCTATTGGTTGGGCACCGGGGGCGATGGGTTGGGCGTGGATGCCGAATGGCTGGCGATGGATTTTGATGCGCAGGACCGTTTGGTGCGGTTCGAGATTGTGACGGATTGATCCTATGAGCGATGGATATGTCATCAAGGGTGTGTTGACCGGCCTGACCCCAGCCGAAAAATCGTATCTGCTGTTTCATCCCCACCATATTTCCACCATCCAGACCCATGCCAACACCGCGCTGGCCGAAGCCGGCCGCAGGTTTCGGGGTGCCGGCCAGCACAATGGCCAAGGCGATGCGTTCCGCCATTGTTATTGGTCCGCGTTGCTGGCCCGCGATCTGGGGGCCGACAATGCCCGCGCCTTTACCACCGCCCACGAGGCCTATTCCGCCAATCCCCCGCGCGAGCGCGCCATGGATTTGCACAACAATGCCGCCGGGGTCACTATCGGGTCCACCCATACCGAGGCGAGCGACGCCATTCTGGCCGCATTGTGCGAAGGTGCGTTGCATGGTGGCGTTCTGATGACCACCTTGCCTGCGACCGGGTCCCCTTACGGCGGGTGATCCCCCCTTGCAATGCGCCGCTGATGCGCCCAATTGCAAGAGAGGGCCGCAGGATGCGCCTTGTCCAGCCGGGATCATCGCCCTGCGCCCGCCAGACGGGTCCGCAGGCAACCCTGACCGACCTGCACCGCTGAAATCCGCACCCCCCGCCCGAAAGCCGGGCCGGGGATGCATTGGAAAGGGACGACCATGGGAAAAGGTGACAACAAGAAGGGCAACAAGGAAGCCAAGAAGCCCAAGCAGGAAAAGCCGAAAGTATCCGGCACTGCCAATTCGCTGGCTGGCAAGGATCAGTTGTCGATCAACAAGAAGCCCAAGTAAGGGTGGGGGCGCTGCCCCCGGCCTGCGGCCTCCCCCGGGATATTTGAGGCACAAAGGCACGGGGGAAAGGCGTGGGGGACGGGCCCAGGGGAAAGGCACGGACGCGGCTTGCCTCTAGATCGCGTCCTGTCGCAGTTTATCCCGCAGGAGCCGCCGCAGGATCTTGCCCGAGGCCGATTTCGGGATGGCGTCCGTAAAGATGATCCTGTGCACCTGTTTGTAGGGCGCCAGATGTGCCGCCAGATGCGCCCGGATCGCCGTTTCGTCCCGGCCCGTTTCGGTGGCCACGATGAAGGCCACGGGAAGTTCCCCCGCCTCGGCGTCGGGTTGCCCGATGACGGCGGCGTCGGTCACACCGGGGAGGGCGACCAAGGTGGCTTCCACCTCGGCGGGGGCCACCTGAAACCCTTTGAATTTGATGAGTTCCTTGAGCCGGTCCACGATGAACATGGTGCCGTCTGGATCAATCCGGGCGATGTCCCCGGTGCGCAGCCAGCCGTCCGGGGTGAGCGTTTCCGCCGTGGCCCGCGCGTTGTTGAGGTAGCCCAGCATGACCTGCGGTCCCTTGATCCACAATTCCCCTTCTTGCCCCGGCTGCACGTCTGTCCCGCTGTCCGGGTCCACAACCCGCGCCTGAGTGCCGGGCACCTGTTGGCCTGATCCGCCGGGCCGGTTCGCTGATTGCGGCGTCACATGCGAGACCGGGCTGAGTTCCGTCATGCCGTAGCCTTGCAGGCTGATGCAGTTGAGCCGCGCGCCCACCGCGTTGGACAGGTCCGCCCCCAAGGGTGCCGCCCCCGAGAACACCTGTTGCAGGCTGGAGAGGTCGAACTGGTCCACCATCGGGTGTTTCGCCAGAGCCAGCGCCACGGGTGGCACGATCCACATCCGCCGTGACTTGTGTGTCTGGCAGATGGTCAGGAACGCCTCCAGGTCAAAGCGCGGGAGTGTCACCACCGCCCCGCCCCCCGCCAGATGCACGTTCATCAGCACTGTCATGCCGTAGATGTGGAAGAATGGCAGAAAGCCTGCCGCCACTTCGCCCGGTTGGAACCCGGCGGCTGCGAGGGTCTGGTCCGTGTTCACCACAAGGTTGCGGTGCGACAGCATCACCCCTTTGGGCAGGCCCGTGGTGCCCGACGAATAGGGCAGCACGACGATGTGCCGGTCAAGGTCCACCGGGACCTGCGCCCCCATGGGTGCCCCCATCAACCCGTCCAACGTGTCCCCGATGAGCGCCACTTGCCGCACCCCGGTTCCCACAATCGCCCCGGTGGCGAGGTCCGAAAGCGCCGGCACCGTGATCAGAAGTGTCGCCCCCGCGTCGTTGAGTTGATGCGTCACCTCTGGCCCGGTGTAGGTGGGGTTGATCGTGGTGATGGTGCCCCCCGCATAGGCCACCGCGTGGAAAATCACGCAGAATTCCGGGCAGTTGGGTGCCATGAGCGCCACCGTTTGCCCCGCCCCGAACCCCGCCGCCGCAAGCCCGCCCGCAAGCCGCCGCACGAGGTCCATGAACCCTTGCGCCGTCAGCGTCCGCCCCGTTGGCCCGTCTGTCAGCACTGTTTCATGGGGCCGCGTCACGAGGTTTTCGAACACCCGTTCCGTGATCGTCTGATCCCGCAAGGTGATGTCGCCCATCGGGCTGTGGTAGATGTGCATTGTGGTGTTCCTCCCCGTTGGGGAAAGCAAAGCACAGGGAAATTGGTTTGTCGCGGGTTAGATGGTGGTGGCGTGCGTGTAGCCAGAGACGTTGTGTGCCCCCAACAGGCGTTTGAGAGAACCCAAAAGGCCAACCGTGTTTGCCTTGGCGTCGGCAACAATTGCCAACAGCCCACTTGGACCTTCAGGCTCGGAAACAAGGGTGACTGGCCCCCACCTTGTGTCAATCAGGACCGCTCTTGCGCCATGTTCCTGCACGATGTTGTAGTCGCGCCGGGATCGCCGGAGAAGGTGAACTGCATCTGCAAGGGTGCCGGTGAACACCCCCACTTCATCCCCATGCCCACTGGGCCACACGATCCGAGGCGTTGGCTTCGATGAGCCGTAACTTTTGCGCCCGGCTGATATGGTTTTGAAGCCGATCGGGTGGGAGGTTGCCACCCTTTTGACCGTTGTCGTTTCAAAAGCGCGGTGCACGGACAGAGACGAGATCCGACGAGAACTGACTTTAGACAATTTCGACCTCGATCCCTACAAATCCCGGTTTCCCCGTAACATCAAATACGCCTTTTTGGTCCTCATTCCAATAGGCCACGGGTTTGCCCATGTGTTTGGAACGAGACGTCGGCGGTGCGTCGGTGATGAATTCATACCCCAAGGCACCTTTTGGCAAGCGGCCGACATAGGCCTTTACCTTGGCCAACCCGTTTCCCATGCAGACCCTTGGCGCTTTGCCCCAGACCTGACCTGACAGGATGACAAGTTCCTTTTCCCGTTTGTCTGCAAGTCTGTGGAATATATCTTGCGGCACTCAATTACCCGGAAACTCTTAATCATTCTGCCACCATGCTACCGCACCCCGAGTTCTGCAAGCGCTGCCGAGAGCGAGGGGGGCAGGGGGTCTTCGCCGGTGCGCTGTGTGCCCAGATCGCCGGGCGCGTCGGTGGGGGCCAGATAGCGCCAGCCTTGAAATGCCTTTTTGCGCGTCGGCTCCACCCGGATCAGGCCGGGGTGGCAGGTGACGGCGCAACGCCGGATACCGTCGCCGCCGATATATTCATCGAGCCGCGCGATGGGTTGCCGGCACGCGATCACCCCTTTGATCACCCAATAGATGCTGCCGCCGTCCAGCAGTTCGTCCGCCCGTTTGGGCCACATTCGCGTGATGTGCCGGGGCAAACCGTCCGCCGATTGCGCCCGCGGTGTGGCCTGCCATGCCGCGAGGTCGTCCACGTCGTCTGTGCCGACCGACAGTTTGATGAGGTGGAGTTTGGCCAATTTTGCCCCCTGACAGGCTGTGCAGTCTAGGCCCGCAACTGCCGGGGTCAAGCGCGTGCCCGACTAAATATAGGTTTGACCGGGGGGGAGGTTGTCCATATGTTCGGACCTCTCCCATAGTGCCCGAACCTTTGTCACAGGACCTGCCCATGACCCGCTTTGCCGCGCCGATCGCCGAACAGATCTGGGATATGAAATACCGGTTCAAGGATGCCGCGGGTGCCCCGATTGACGCGACGGTCGAGGACACATGGCACCGGATCGCCGATGCGCTCGCCGAGGTGGAGGACGACGCCCCCCGTTGGGCCGCGAAATTCTACAGCGCCTTGGAGGATTTCCGGTTCCTGCCCGCAGGCCGCATTACTGCCGGTGCCGGCACCGCCCGGTCTGTCACGTTGTTCAACTGTTTCGTCATGGGCACCGTGCCTGACACCATGAGCGGTATTTTCGACGGTTTGAAAGAAGCCGCCCTGACCTTGCAGCAGGGGGGCGGGATCGGCTATGATTTCAGCACCATCCGCCCCAAAGGCGCCCCGGTTCACGGCGTTGCCGCCGATGCCAGCGGCCCGTTGTCGTTCATGGACGTGTGGGACGCCATGTGCCGCACGATCATGTCTGCCGGGTCCCGCCGGGGGGCCATGATGGCCACCCTGCGCTGTGACCACCCGGATGTGGAGCAGTTCATTGCCGCCAAATCCGATGCCGCCCGGTTGCGCATGTTCAACATGTCCGTCCTGATCACCGATCCGTTTATGGCCGCCGTCAAGGCCGATGGCCCCTGGGATCTGGTGTTTGGCGGTGTGGTTTATCGCACCCTGCGCGCCCGTGATCTGTGGGACCGGATCATGCAGGCCACCTATGACTATGCCGAACCGGGTGTCATATTCATTGACCGGATCAATGCCGCCAACAATCTGTCTTATGTTGAGACGATTGCCGCCACCAATCCGTGTGGCGAACAGCCGTTGCCGCCCTATGGTGCCTGTCTGCTGGGGTCTATCAACCTGTCCCGATTGGTGAACGATCCGTTCGGGGACCGTGCCGCGTTGGATGGTGCCGCCTTGGATGACCTTGTGGCCACTGCTGTGCGGATGATGGACAATGTCGTGGACGCCTCGCGGTTTCCATTGCCCCAGCAAGAGGCCGAAGCCCGCGCCAAGCGCCGGATCGGTCTGGGTGTGACCGGGTTGGCCGATGCGTTGTTGATGGTGGGCCAGCGGTATGGGTCGGACGAGGCCGCCGCGTTGACCGAAACGTGGATGAAATCCATTGCCCGCGCCGCCTATCTGGCCAGTGTTGATCTGGCCCGCGAAAAGGGTCCGTTTCCGTTGTTTGACGCCGAAAAGTATCTGGCGTCCGGCACCATGCAGGCGATGGATGCCGATGTCCGCGCCGCCATTGCCCAGCATGGTATCCGCAATGCCCTGCTGACCTCGATCGCGCCGACCGGGACCATATCGCTCTATGCTGGGAACGTCAGTTCCGGGATCGAACCCGTTTTCGCCTATGCCTATACCCGCAAGGTTTTGCAAAAGGACGGCACCCGGACCGAGGAAGAAGTCATAGATTACGCCGTCCAGATGTGGCGCGCGTTGAAGGGCGATGCCCCATTGCCCGACTATTTCGTAAACGCCCAGACCTTGCCCCCGATGGACCATGTCAAGATGCAGGCCGCCGCCCAGAAATGGGTTGATTCGTCCATTTCCAAGACGATCAACTGTCCCGAGGATATCGGGTTCGAGGCCTTCAAGGATGTCTATATGGCCGCATGGGATCAGGGGTGCAAAGGTTGCACCACCTATCGCCCCAATGCCATCACCGGGTCCGTTCTGAGCGTGTCCGAGGACAAGACCCCGGCCGAGGCCCCCGCCCAGGTCCACACCGAGGGCGAGGTCATTTACATGTCCGAACCGCTGGACCGTCCGAACGAATTGGAAGGCGCCACCTACAAACTGAAATGGCCGGACAGCGAACACGCCATCTATATCACGATCAACGATCTGGTCATCGCGGGTCATCGTCGCCCGTTCGAAGTGTTCATAAATTCCAAGAACATGGAGCATTTCGCGTGGACTGTTGCCCTGACCCGGATGATTTCGGCGGTGTTCCGGCGTGGTGGCGATGTGAGTTTTGTCGTTGAGGAACTCAAGGCCGTGTTTGACCCCCGGGGCGGCGCGTGGATGGGCGGGAAATATGTCCCATCCATCCTTGCCGCCATCGGGGGTGTCATTGAAAAGCACATGGTGGCGACCGGATTTTTGCAGGCCGAGGGCATGGGTCTGAAGACCGATCCGCAGGCCGAAGTGGTCAGTCTGGGTGCCCGCCCCAAGAAGGCCTGCTCATCCTGCGGCAGTTACGAATTGCGGATGGTCGAGGGATGTATGACCTGCGCGTCCTGCGGATATTCCAAGTGCGGATAGCGTCGGTATCCCGTCGGTAACCGGGCGGTGTCGTTTTTGCCTGTGGCGGCGGCGCAATAGTGGCCGGGGCAATGCCGGAACCGGGCCGGAACCTGCTGGCCCCCCGCCCGTGGGTTTGCCATACCGTGCGGGCCGGGGGGCAAATTGAATGGAAATTGTCATGTGCTTTGCCCGTATCATCGCCCGTATCCTTGCCCTGTCCGCCGTTCTGGTTGCCCCCGGTCTGGCCCATGCCGAAACCGCGCGTGTCACGCTGGGATTTGGCCGCCTGTTGACCAATGATTTTCTGGGTGATGGCGAGGATCGGTGGCGCACGTCGTCCTATGCGGTGTCGTGGGTTCGTGGCCCCGAGTGGGAGGGCCGCCGCCCCGCTGCCCCGCTAGACCTGATCGAACATCGGTTCCGGTTGGAGATTGTCGCGCCGTCCGCCCTGAACGGGCCGGGGTCCGATGACCGCGCCTATGCGGGCATCCTGACCTATGGGATGCACACCCATTACCAGATGTCCGGGGCCGAGATCAGCGCCGGGGTGGATTTGAACATTGTCGGCCCGCAAACCGGGATTGACGGGATGCAGGACTGGTTTCACGATCTGATCGGCGAGCCGTTGTTGAGCGCCGATGTGAGCAACACCCAGGTTGCCGATGCGTTTTTCGTCAGCCCCGTGATCGAGATGGCCTATCCCGTGCGCGTGTCTGACACCCTCACCCTGCGTCCGTTTGTCGAGGCCCGCGCCGGGTTGGAAGAGATCGTGCGCGTGGGGGCCGATGTGATGATCGGGGCCTTGGGCCAGGATGCCCTGCAGGTGCGCGACAGCGTGACCGGCCAGTTGATCCGCCCTGTCACCCAAGACCAGTTCGGGTGGGGCTTTGTTCTGGGCGCCGATGCTGCGATGGTGGGCGACAGCGCCTTGTTTCCCGACAGTTTCGGCACCGTGGCCGAAGACGTCACCTATCGCGCCCGCGCCGGGGCCCATTGGCAGGCCGGCGAAACCGTCACGTTCTTTTACGGGCTGACCTATTTGTCCGAAGAATTCGTGGGACAGACCGAGGGTCAGGTTTTGGGGTCAGTGAAGCTAAATTTCAACTTCTGACCAAAAAGTTAACGCCCGACCTTAAAGTTGCTTGATCCGGGCGAATCACCCCTGTTACGGTTAATACGCAAGCCCGCGCGCCAATGACGCGGGCACGACATGAGGCAGTATACAGGCATGAAGACGGGCTTTCGGGGCACGTTTGTCATTTCCTGGTCGCAAACTGAACTGGACGGCCAATGGTCCGCGCCGCTCGACACGTTGCGTGTCGGCACGACGTGGTCCTGGACCGGAGAGGCAGTGCGGGTGGACGGCCCAAAGGGCGTTCTACCGCTGGGCGACGCCACGGGAGAGGCAGACCTACGCAAACGCGCCGCATTGAGCGTGCGCCGTTTGTTGCGCGCAATGGATGCGGAACAGGATTTGGCCCCAAAGGCCGAATACGATGCGCCGCTGTTTGAACAGTGTTTCAGCGTGACCGATGGCCGCGCCGCGTGGACCGTCACGTTGATCCGCACGGGAGAGGGCCGCCACCCCTTGCTGATGTTCATGGCCGATATTCCCCCCCGCCATACTGACCTGTGGGTGGTCAGCCACAACATCGACATTGCCGCGCGCAACCAGACCAGCGACACCGCCGGCGGCGTCATCTGTTTTACCCCCGGCACCATGATCCGCACCGCCGATGGTCCCGTCCGCGTCGAGGCCCTGACCGAAGGCGACCATATCCAGACCAAGGACAATGGCCCGCAAGAGGTTCTGTGGATTGGCCGCCGCCGCGTGTCGGGTGCCCGGTTGCAGGCGATGCCCCATCTGGCCCCCATCCGTCTGGTTCAAGGCGCGTTGGACAAGGGTATTCCCGACGACGGGCTGCTGGTGTCCCCTGACCACCGGATGATGCTGCGCGGTCCCCGCGCCCTTGCCTTGTTCAACACCGACGAGGTGCTGGTTACCGCCCGCGACCTGATCAACGATCAGACCGTGTATGTTGATCGCACCCAGCGCGAGGTCACCTATATCCACCTGATGTTGCCCAGCCATCAGATCGTGTTTGCCAACGGTGTTGAAACCGAAAGTTTCCATCCCGCCAGTGCCGCCCTTGCCACCATGGACAATGCCGACAAGGTCCGGATGTTTGCCCGGTTGCCCGACCTGAACGCCGATGTGCAATCCTATGGCCCCTATGCCCGCCGCGTCCTGTCCGACAGCGAGGCCGCCATTTTGCGCCACGACGAAAACCGGGGTGGCGTGGCCTAGCCCCGTTTGGACCCGTGCCACCGGGTTTTGCCCGTTGACACCGCGTCCGCCCCGTCTATAAGCCCCCACTTCATGGTGTTGGTGGTCCCCGCGAGGGGCAACCTGTCAGGTTTCGGCCAAAGGACAACGCCCTTCATAGTCGCCCCAACGGGCGTCGACAGATCGAAGGAGATCAGACGGTGACCAAACGCACCTCTGCCAAATACAAAATTGACCGCCGGATGGGTGAAAACATCTGGGGTCGTCCGAAGTCCCCGGTGAACAAGCGTGAATATGGCCCCGGCCAGCACGGTCAGCGCCGCAAGGCCAAAATCTCGGATTTCGGTATCCAGCTGCGCGCCAAGCAGAAGCTCAAGGGCTACTATGGCGACCTGACCGAAAAGCAGTTCCGCCGCATCTATGCCGAAGCCGAGCGGATCCGGGGCGATACCGGTGAAAACCTTGTGGGTCTGCTGGAGCGTCGGTTGGACGCCGTTGTTTACCGTGCCAAGTTCGTGCCGACCGTGTTTGCCGCCCGCCAGTTCGTGAACCACGGCCACGTCACCGTGAACGGTGTGTCCGTGAACATCCCGTCCTACCGCGTCAAGGAAGGCGACGTCATCGAGGTCCGCCAGAAGTCCAAGCAGATGGCGCTGGTTCTGGAGGCCGTGGGCCTGCCCGAGCGTGATGTTCCCGACTATCTGGAAGTCGATCACTCCAAGATGATCGCCAAGTTCATTCGTCAGCCCGGTCTGGGCGATGTGCCCTATCCGGTGCAGATGGAACCGAACCTTGTGGTCGAATTCTACGCCAAGAACTAAGGTTCCGGGCAAGACAGCTACAGAGGGCCGCGCCGCAGGGTGTGGCCCTTTTTCATTTGGTGCCCCTTGGTCCGCCGATTCGTGGCAATTGGGGAACGCCCGTGCGGCGTGTTGGCAAATCGGGCGTTCGCCCGCACCTTGGACTGGAAAGCCCGCCCGGTGGTCGCTATGACGTGCCGGACCGCCCTTTTATTTGAGCAGCCACATGACCCTTCGGATCAAACCCCAGCCCGGCATCATGGATATTTCGCTGTATGTCAGCGGGGCGAGCCATGTTCCGGGCAAGACCGAAGTTCTGAAGCTGTCCGCGAACGAAAACCCGTTTGGCCCATCCGACAAGGCCAAGGAGGCCTTTGCCCGCACGGTTCAGAACCTGCACCGGTATCCCAACACCGATCACACGTCGCTGCGCCGTGCCATTGCCGAGGTTCACGATCTTGACCCCGACCGCATCATTTGCGGTGTCGGATCGGACGAAGTGTTGCAGTTTGTCGCCCAAGCCTATGCCGGCAAAGGCAACGAGGTGATCCATACCCAGCACGGGTTTGCGATGTATCCCATTCTGGCCAAGGCCGTGGGGGCCACCCCGGTCGAGGTTCCCGAAACCGATCGCCGGGTGAATGTGGATGCCATTCTGGCCGCCTGCACCCCCAAGACCCGGATCATATTCATCGCCAACCCCGGCAATCCCACCAGCACGTTTGTTCCGGCGGACGAGATCACCCGTCTGGCCGATGCCATGCCGCAGGATGCCATTCTGGTGCTGGACGGGGCCTATGCCGAGTTTGTCGATGGGTTTGACGGCGGTGCCGCCCTTGCCGGATCGCGCCCCAATGTGGTCATGACCCGCACCTTTTCCAAGATGTATGGGTTGGGCGGGTTGCGCATCGGATGGGGCTATGCCAGCCGTGAGATCATCGACGTGCTGAACCGCATCCGCCAGCCGTTCAACCTGTCCGAGACCCAGCTTGCCACCGCAGAGGCCGCCGTGCGCGACCGCGCCTATGAGGCCAAGTGCCGGACCGACAACGCCAAATGGCGTGATTGGCTGGTTACGTCCCTGAACGATATCGGCGTCGCCTGTGACCCTGCATTTGCCAATTTCGTGCTGGCCCGGTTTGCCGACGCTGCCGAGGCCGAAGCCTGTGACGCCTATTTGCAGTCCGAAGGCATCATTGTGCGCCGCGTTGCGTCCTATCAATTGCCGCAGTGTCTGCGCATCACCGTGGGGGACGAGAGCGCCTGTCGCCGCGTGGTGCATGCCATTGCGCAGTTCAAAGGCGTCCGGTGATGCCTGTCCTATATGACAGGGTCGCGTTGATCGGTCTTGGCCTGATTGCGGGGTCCATGGCGTTGGCGATCCGCCGCGCCGGGTTGGCCCGCGAGATCACCGGCTATGCCCGCACCGCCGAAACCCGGACCATCGCCCGCGACATCGGGTTGGTGGACCGCGTGTGTGCCACCGCCGCCGAGGCCGTTGATGGTGCCGACCTGATCGTGCTGTGCGTTCCCGTGGGTGCCATGGAGGCCGTCGCCCGCGAGATTTCCCCCGCCCTGAAACCCGGTGCCACCGTCACCGATGTAGGGTCCGTCAAGCGCGCCGTGATCGAGGCTGTCGCCCCCCATCTGCCGGGGTCCGTGCATTTTGTTCCCGCCCATCCGCTGGCTGGCACCGAACATTCGGGGCCAAAGTCAGGCTTTGCCGAGTTGTTTGACAACCGCTGGTGCATTCTGGTGCCCGGCGATGCCGACCCCGCCGCCGTCACCCGGTTGCGCGACCTGTGGCAAGGTATGGGGGCCAATGTGGACGAAATGGACGCCGATCACCATGATCTGGTGTTGGCTGTCACGTCCCACACCCCCCATTTGATTGCCTATACGATGGTGGGTGTGGCCGATGATTTGCGCCGCGTCACCGATAGCGAGGTCATCAAGTATTCCGCCGCCGGGTTCCGTGATTTCACCCGGATCGCCGCCAGCGACCCCACCATGTGGCGCGACGTGTTTTTGACCAACAAGGATGCCACGCTGGAAATCCTTGGCCGGTTTACCGAGGAATTGTTTGCGTTGCAGCGCGCCATTCGCCGGGGCGACGGCGACCACCTGCACGCCTATTTCACCCGCACCCGCGCCATTCGCCGGGGGATCATCGAGGCCGGACAGGATACCGCCGCCCCGAATTTTGGCCGGGCCGCCGCCCCAAAGGACTAGCGCAGTTTGGGTGCCGGCCCGAGCGGGAATGGCCCCAGCGCCATGTTTCCGTTGGCAAACGTGAGCGGCATTTCGATCGTGTCCGTGCCGTTGGCCAAGGATCGCCCCATGTTGACCCAAGTGGGTGCCACCCCGGCATCAATCAGCCCCGCCGATTGCGCCACCCCGATCATCATTTCCCAGTTTTGCGCCCGCAAGATGATCCGCCCCGTTGGCGTGCCGTCTGGTCCGATGTCCAGATCACCGTCCCCCGACGCCACCATGTCCCCCCAGACCAGCCGCACATCCCGCAGCGTGATTTTCACTGGCGCAGGGGGCGTCCCGGTGCCCGCGAACCGGTCCAGTGGTTTGTCGAACTGCACCGTGCTGTCCAGTTTCAGCAGGTCGAGCGCCGGGGCGCGTGTGCCCGCCGGGTCCAGTTGCCCCCGCACCGCGTCCGGCAACACTATCCCCGCCCCGTCCAGATAAATGTCATAGGTTTGCCCGTCCGTCCCTGCGGGCCGCACCGCGAACAGCCCCCGGTCCAGTGCCACCGTCCAGC
>JBGSIZ010000023.1:0-13921 GCA_041742255.1 Marivivens sp.
CCTGCAAAAGCCCCTGCGGCGCACCTTGCACTGGCCGCACGGGGCGGCTACCCCTGCGCCATGCGCATCTTTCGTGACACCGCCTTTATCGACGACACCTGCCGGGGGGCCGTGGCCGCCATCGGCAATTTCGACGGCGTGCATCTGGGGCACGAGGCGGTCATCGATCTAGCCCGGGCACAGGCGGCCGCCATGGGCGCGCCGCTGTCGATCATGACATTCGAACCTCACCCGCGCGAGGTGTTCGCGCCCGACGCCCCGCCGTTCCGGTTGATGAACGCCCCGGCCAAGGCGCACCGTCTGGAAAAACTGGGCGTTGATGTGGTGTTCGAGGTGCCGTTCAACCGGGCGCTGGCAGACCTGACGCCACAAGACTTTGCGCGGGACATCCTGAAATCCCGGCTCGGTCTGGCGCATGTGGTCGTGGGACAGGATTTCTGTTTTGGCCAAGGGCGGGCGGGGACCACGGCGGACCTTGTGGCGCTTGGGGCCACGCTTGGCTTTGGGGTAACGGTGGCCCCCATGGTCGATCTTGGCCGGGGCGAGGTGTCGTCAACCGCCATCCGCACCGCGCTCAGTGACGGACGCCCACGGGACGCGGCGGCGATGCTGGGGCACTGGCATCGCATCGAGGGGCCGGTGATCCGTGGCGACCAGCGGGGGCGCGATCTGGGCTATCCGACGGCGAACATGTCCATTTCCGGTCTGCACCCGCCCCGGTTCGGTGTCTACGCGGTGCAGGTTGACGTTCTGACAGGGGCGCACACCGGGCGCTATGCCGGGGCGGCGTCGATCGGGGTGCGGCCGATGTTCGGGGTGAACACGCCCAACTGCGAAACCTTTCTCTTTGATTTCAAAGGGGACTTGTATGGGGCCAACCTGTCGGTGGCATTGGTGGACTATTTGCGGCCAGAATTGAAATTCGACAGCCTTGATGCGCTGATCGTTCAGATGGGGGCGGATTGCGACCGGGCCCGGGACATCCTGCGCGATGTCGCCTGACCTGCGCCCCCGGTTCTGGGAAACCGTCCCCATGGCCAAACTCAACCGGGCCGAGTGGGAGGCGCTGTGCGACGGTTGCGGCAAATGCTGCCTGAACAAACTCGAGGACGAAGACACAGGCGAGGTCGTTCTGACCCGCGTCGCCTGTCGGCTTCTGGACAACGAAAGCTGCCAATGCGCGCAATACCCGATCCGGCACCAATTTGTGCCGGAATGTATCGTGCTGACGCCCAAAACGATCCTCGATAACCTCTATTGGCTGCCGCAAACCTGTGGCTACAGGCTCATGCACGAAGGGCGGCCGCTCTATCCGTGGCACCCGCTGATCTCGGGGGACCCGGAGTCGGTCCACCGGGCGGGGGTATCGGTGCGGGGGATGACAATCCCCGAATTCGAAATCGACGAAGACGATTGGGAAAACCATATCATCGAGGAGCCTCTCTAGATGTTCTTTGCCTCCGACAACACAGGCCCCGCGCATCCATCCGTTTTTGACGCCTTGGTGCGGGCCAATGACGGCTATGCGTCGGGCTATGGGGCGGACACCCTCATGGACACCGTGCGCGACCAGATCCGCACCGCGTTTGAGGCACCGGATGCGGCGGTTTATCTGGTGGCGACAGGCACGGCGGCCAATGTGCTGTTGCTGGGGACCATGACCAAACCGTGGGAAACGGTGTTCTGCACCGCCATGGCCCACATCAACGAAGACGAATGCAACGCGCCCGAATTCTACATGGGCGGGGCCAAACTGACGCTGGTGCCCAGCGAAAACGCCAAAATGACGCCGGACGCCTTGCACCGGGCGATTGCGGCCGAGCAAAGCCGGGGGGTCCACGGGCCACAGCGGGGGCCGGTGTCGATCACGCAGGTCACGGAAAAAGGGACGGTTCACAGCCTTGATGAACTGCGGGCGCTGACGGATGTGGCGCGGGGCTTTGGCCTCAAATGCCACATGGACGGGGCGCGGTTCACCAATGCGCTGGTGGCATTGGGCTGTTCGGCGGCGGACATGACATGGCGGTCGGGGCTCGACGCGGTGTCGTTCGGGGGCACCAAAAACGGGTTGATGGGGGTCGAGGCCTGCGTGATCTTCGATCCGGCGCTGGCGTGGGAATTTGAACTGCGGCGCAAACGGGGGGCGCACCTGTTTTCCAAACACCGCTATCTGTCGGCCCAAATGCAGGCCTACATGACGGACGATCTGTGGCTGACGCTGGCGGGTCAGGCCAACGCGGCCTGTGCGCGGCTTGCGGCGGGGTTGCGGGGCAATGCGGGGGCGCGGTTTCTCTATGAACCACAGGCCAATATCATCTTTGCAGACCTGCCGCGGGGCACGCACAAACGGCTGCTGGATGCCGGGGCGCGGTACTACGTCTGGAATGGCGACCCGGACGTGGGCGACCCGGACGAACCGCTGACTGGGCGGTTCGTCACGGATTGGTCGATGACCCACGACCGGATCGACCAATTTCTGGACCTGTTGCGGGGCTGAAACGGCTCAGATCTTGCCGGACAGATGCAGGTCCAGATCATCCAGACGGTCCTGCCCCCAGAACCGCTGATCGGTGTCGGTGATGTAGAACGGCGCGCCAAAGGCCCCGCGCGCCACGGCTTCCTCCAGATTGGCCTCATAGTTGTCGGCGGCGGTAAACAATCCCTTTTCCGCCAGATCGGGGTCAAACCCGGCCTCGGCCAAGGCATCACGGACCACGGCGTCATCGGCGATATTCTTTTGCTCGGCCCAAACGGCGCGGGCAATGGCATGAACCAGCACGCCCATATCACCGCCTCCGGCCTTGGCGGCGGCGATGCAGGCATAGGCGGCAGGGGCACCGTTGGTGGGCCAATGGGCGGGGGTCAGGTTGAACGGAACGCCTGCCTTTGCGGCCTGCCGGGGCAGGTCCTGTGCGCGGTAGGCCATGCGGTTGGGATGGCGGTCCTTTGGGGCGGTGCCGCCGGTGCGGGCGAACAGGGCCATGATATCCAACGGCTTGTAAGCGATGGTGGCCCCGTGTTTGGCGGCAATGGCCTCCAACCGGGTCCCGGCCAGATAGACATATGGGGACAGGGTGGCAAAGTAGTAGTCAATATGGGGCATTTCCGGCGTTCCTGTGCGCTGATTTCTTTGCCTCACCGTAGGGGTGTGCTAGGCGGTGTCAACGTCACGAATCCGTCATGTGGGCGGATGCTCCAACCCCCGGGAACCCAGACGAATGGCCTCCATGATCGAACCCAAACTCATCTCTGGCAACGCCAACCGAACCCTTGCCAAAGCCATCGCGCGGCGGATGTCGATGCACCGGGGAATGAACGTGGGGCTGGTGGACGCGCGGGTCGAACGGTTCAACGACCAAGAGGTCTATGTCGAGGTTTACGAAAACGTCCGGGGCGAGGATATGTTCATCATCCAGCCCACATCGAACCCGGCCAACGACCACCTGATGGAACTGCTGATTATCGCGGATGCGCTGCGGCGGTCGTCGGCGGCGCGGATCACGGCGGTGATCCCCTATTTCGGCTACGCGCGGCAGGATCGGCGGACCAAGGCGCGCACGCCGATTTCGGCCAAACTGGTGGCGAACCTGATCGCGCAATCGGGTGTGGAACGGGTTCTGACCATGGACCTGCACGCCGCACAAATTCAGGGGTTCTTTGATATCCCGGTGGACAACCTTTATGCAGCGCCGATCTTTGCGCTAGATATCAAACACCATTTCAAGGACATGACGGACGTCATGGTGGTATCGCCGGACGTGGGCGGCGTGGCGCGGGCGCGGGAACTGGCGCAGCGGATCGGGGCACCCTTGTCCATCGTGGACAAGCGGCGGGAAAAGGCGGGCGAGATTTCGGAAATGACGGTCATCGGGGATGTGACGGGCAAACGGTGCATCATCGTGGACGACATCTGTGACACGGCAGGCACCCTGTGCAAGGCGGCAGAGGTGTTGATGGGGGCGGGTGCGACCGAGGTCCACAGCTACATCACCCACGGCGTGTTGTCCGGACCAGCGGTGGAGCGGGTGACCAATTCGGTGATGAAATCGCTTGTCATCACGGATTCGATCGAACCCACGCAGGCGGTCAAGGACTGCAAGAATATCCGCATCGTGCCCACGGCCCCGATGTTCGCGCAGGCCATCCTGAACATCTGGAACGGCACGTCGGTGTCGTCGCTGTTCGACCCCGAAACACTGACGCCGATCTATGAAGGCATGTATTCCAGCCTCTGACACGGACGGTTAATAGACGTCCCAATCATCGGCATGAGGCACCTCGCCAATGGCCTGCCATCCCACGCGGATGCGGGCGACCTTGGTATCGGCCCAGGTCCGGAACACAATGGCAAACCCGGTTTCGGTCACATCCTCGGCCTGCACATCCATGCGCATGTTCGTCGTGTTGGACACGTCCCACATGGTCAACCACACGCGGACCGACGGCGGGGCGCGGAAGGGTTCAGAAAACACAACAGCACTGCGGGTCTGGCGCGGGCCCTCGCCCGTCCACATGATCCCGTCATGTTCGAAATCTGAAAACAGGACAACATCGCCCTGCGCGATCCCGATCTGGGTATTGTTCAATTTCTTCATCAGGCAATCTGGCACATTTCACGTCGAAGTTGTCTAGAGGAGAATTTGGGCAAAAGTTGGTTAATGAAAAGCAAAAGGCCCCGCAGAACGGGGCCTTTTTCAATCCGGGCGATGCAGTTGGGTTACAGCGCGATATGGGTGCCCACGGCGACCATATCCGCCAGCAGTTTTGCGGCGTCATCCACCGGGCCGGGCTCGTTCTTGGACGTGGCCTTGGCATTGTCCACGGCGGCGCGGGCCTCGGCCAGCATCCGGTCGTAGATGTCGCGGGTCACTTCGGCCTTGGGCAAGGCTTGCTCGGCCAGAACGGACACGCTGTCGGCGGTGATTTCGGCGAACCCGCCGGACACGATATACTCACTCGTGCCGCCCGCGTGGATCACCCGCAACAGGCCGGGGCGCAACGTGGTGATCGTCGGCGCGTGGCTGGGCATGGCGGTCATATCGCCATCCGCGCCGGGGATCTGCACCTCGCGCGCCTGAAACGACGCAAGGCGGCGTTCCGGGGACACAAGGTCGAATTGCAGGGTGTCTGCCATGGCTGTCCCCTTATGCCGCTGCTGCGGCCATACGCTCGGCTTTGGCGACGACTTCGCTGATGCCACCGACCATATAGAATGCGCCTTCAGGCAGGTGATCGTATTCACCGGCCACAACAGCCTTGAACGACGCGATGGTTTCTTCCAGCGGAACCTGCACGCCGTCGGACCCGGTGAACACCTTGGCCACGTCGAAAGGCTGGGACAGGAAACGCTCGATCTTGCGGGCGCGGGCCACAGTCACCTTGTCGTCTTCGCTCAACTCGTCCATCCCAAGGATGGCGATGATGTCCTGCAACGATTTATACCGCTGAAGGATTTGCTGCACGCTGTTGGCGACGCTGTAATGCTCTTCGCCCACGATGGCGGGGTCCAGCAGACGCGAGGTCGAATCGAGCGGGTCAACGGCGGGATAAATGCCCTTTTCCGAAATCGCGCGGTTCAAAACGGTGGTGGCGTCAAGGTGGGCAAACGACGTCGCGGGGGCGGGGTCGGTAAGGTCATCGGCGGGCACATAGATGGCCTGCACGGATGTGATCGACCCGTTCTTGGTGGACGTGATGCGTTCCTGCATGGCACCCATGTCGGTGGCCAGCGTCGGCTGATAGCCCACGGCGGAGGGGATACGGCCCAACAACGCGGACACTTCGGACCCGGCTTGGGTAAACCGGAAGATGTTGTCGACAAAGAACAAAACGTCGGTGCCGGACTGGTCACGGAACTGTTCGGCCAAGGTCAGACCGGACAGGGCGACGCGCATGCGGGCACCCGGCGGCTCGTTCATCTGACCATAGACAAGCGCCACTTTGGACTTCGTGAGGTCCTCCATGTTGATAACGCCGGACTCGATGAATTCGTGATACAGGTCGTTGCCTTCACGGGTCCGCTCGCCCACGCCGGCGAACACGGAATAGCCCGAGTGGACCTTGGCGATGTTGTTGATCAGTTCCTGAATAAGAACGGTCTTGCCCACACCGGCACCGCCGAACAGGCCGATCTTGCCGCCCTTGGCATAGGGGGCCAGCAGGTCGATGACCTTGATGCCGGTCACCAGCACTTCGGATGCGGTGGACTGGGACGCGAAATCGGGGGCGTCGGCGTGGATCGGGCGACGCTCGGTGGCCACGATCGGGCCACGCTCGTCAATGGGCTCGCCCACCACGTTCATGATCCGGCCAAGGGTGCCATCGCCCACGGGAACCGAAATCGGCTCGGCGGTGTCGGTGACGGCCTGACCGCGCACCAGACCTTCGGTGGCGTCCATCGCAATGGCGCGCACCGTGTTTTCCCCAAGGTGCTGGGCCACTTCCAGAACCAGCGTCTTGCCGTTGTTGTCGGTGGTCAGCGCGTTCAGAATGGCGGGCAGCGCCCCCTGAAACTGCACGTCCACGACGGCGCCAATCACCTGTGTGATCTTGCCATTTGCTTGTGCCATGTTGTCTCTCCGGTTCTCTTACAGCGCTTCCGCGCCGGAAATGATTTCAATCAGCTCGTTGGTGATGACCGCTTGACGCGACCGGTTGTATTGGATCGTCAGCCGGTCGATCATGTCGCCTGCGTTGCGGGTTGCGTTGTCCATGGACGACATCCGCGCGCCCTGTTCGGACGCCGCATTTTCCAGCAGGGCGGCAAAAATCTGGGTGGCCACACCGCGGGGCAAAAGGTCGGCCAGAATGGCCTCCTCGCTGGGTTCGTAGTCATACAGCACGTTGGGGGCGCCGGTGTCTTCGAAACTGGCGGGGATGATCTGCTTGGCGGTCGGGGTCTGCTGGATCACCGACTGGAACGAGGCATAGAAAATGGTCGCCACGTCGTAATCCCCGGCATCAAACCGGCTCAGAACATCGCGGGCCACGTCCTGCGCATCGCTATAGGCGACGCGCTTGACGGCACCCATATCGACATGGCCGACCAAGAACGCGCTCAGGTCGCGGCGCAACTGTTCGCGGCCCTTTTTGCCAACCGTCAGGATCTTGACGGTCTTGCCTTGGGCCAACAACTTGGCGACGTGCAACCGGGCCAGCTTGACGATGGACGAATTGAACCCGCCGCACAGGCCCCGCTCGGCAGTCATCACAACCAGCAGATGGGTCTTGTCGTTGCCGGTTCCGGCCAACAACCGGGGGGCCGACGGCGACCCGCTGGCAGCAGCGGCAAGCCCGTTCATCACGGCATTGAACCGTTCTGTATACGGGCGCGCCTGTTCGGCCGCATCCTGTGCCCGCCGCAGTTTCGCGGCGGCCACCATCTGCATGGCCTTGGTGATCTTGCGGGTCGATTTGACCGACGCGATCCGATTTTTCAGGTCCTTAAGACTTGGCACTGCCTTGTCTCCTTAATCCAAAATCCAAAGCGGGTGATCAGGCGAAGTCTTTGGCGAATTCGTCAATCGCCGCCTTGATCTTGGCTTCGGCCTCGCCTTTGATCTTGGGGTCTTCGAGGGTGATCATGTCCAGAACGGCCTTGTGGTTGCCGCGCATGTGCTTGAGCATCCCGGCCTCCCAACGGCCCACATCCTTGACGGCGACCTTGTCAAGATAGCCCTTGGTGCCGGCATAGATCACACAGACGATCTCGGCATTGGTCAGGGGCGAATACTGGGGCTGCTTCATCAACTCGGTCAGCCGGGCACCACGGTTCAGCAACTGCTGGGTCGAGGCGTCAAGGTCGGACCCGAACTGGGCAAAAGCGGCCATTTCGCGATACTGGGCCAGTTCCAGCTTGACGGGACCGGCGACCGATTTCATCGCATTGGTCTGGGCGGACGATCCCACGCGGGACACCGACAGACCGGTGTTCACGGCGGGGCGGATGCCTTGGTAGAACAATTCGGTTTCAAGGAATATCTGGCCGTCGGTGATCGAAATCACGTTCGTCGGAATGAACGCGGACACGTCGCCACCTTGGGTTTCGATGACGGGAAGGGCTGTCAACGACCCGGACCCGAAATCCTCGTTCAACTTGGCCGACCGCTCCAGCAAACGAGAGTGGAGATAGAACACGTCGCCCGGATAGGCTTCGCGGCCCGGCGGACGGCGCAGCAACAGGGACATCTGGCGATAGGACACGGCCTGCTTGGACAAGTCATCATAGATGATCAGGGCGTGACGGCCATTGTCGCGGAAATGCTCGGCCATCGCGGTTGCGGAATAGGGGGCCAGAAACTGCATCGGCGCAGGGTCGGATGCGGTTGCGGCCACGACGATGGTATATTCCAGCGCGCCGTTTTCTTCCAGTTTCTTCACCAACTGGGCCACGGTGGACCGCTTTTGACCGATGGCGACGTAGATGCAATACAGCTTCTTGCTCTCGTCGTCGCCTGCGGCGTCGTTATACGATTTCTGGTTCAGAATGGCATCGAGCGCGATGGCGGTCTTACCAGTCTGACGGTCACCGATGATCAATTCGCGCTGGCCACGGCCAATCGGGATCATGGCGTCCACGGATTTCAGGCCGGTCGCCATCGGTTCATGCACCGATTTGCGGGGGATGATGCCGGGGGCCTTCACGTCGGCGACAGCGCGCTTGGTGGTGTTGACCGGGCCCTTGCCGTCCAGCGGATTGCCCAGCGCGTCCACGACGCGGCCCAGCAGTTCGTCGCCGGCGGGGACGTCCACGATGGCCTTGGTGCGTTTGACAACGTCACCTTCCTTGATGTCACGGTCGGACCCGAAGATCACGACGCCGACGTTGTCGGCCTCAAGGTTGAGCGCCATACCCCGGATATTGCCGGGGAATTCGACCATCTCACCGGCCTGCACATTGTCCAGACCGTAAACGCGGGCAATCCCGTCACCCACGGACAGAACGCGGCCCACTTCGGCCACTTGGGCGTCTTGACCAAAATTCTTGATCTGCTCTTTGAGAATGGCAGAAATTTCTGCGGCTTGGATCGCCATTATCCGACCTCTTTCATGGTGTTCTGGAGTGCGCTGAGCTTCGAGCGGATCGAGGTGTCGATCATCTTGGAGCCAACCTTGACAACAAGACCGCCGATGAGGGTTTCATCAACGGTCGCTAGGATATTCACGTCTTTGCCCATTTTCGCCTTCAGCGTCTTGGACAAGGCATCGGTCTGGGCCTTGGTCAGGGCCTTGGCACTGGTGACCTCGGCGGTGACCTCGCCCTTGGCGTCTGCAATCATCGCGCGCAGGGCGGTCAGCATGTGCGGCAACACAAACAGGCGGCGCTTGGCGGCCAGCAGCGACAGCACGTTGGCCGTGTTGGGCGACAATGCCATTTTCTGGGCCACGGCGGTCATCGCACCGGCCTGTTCATCGCGGGTATAGATCGGCGATGAAATCAGGTCGCGCAAATCGGCGCTATCGGCCAATGCGGCCTCAAGCGCGCCAATGTCCGCTTCCAGCGCGGGCAATGATTTGCCCTCTTGCGCCAGATCAAAAACGGCTGTGGCATAGCGGTTCGCAATGCCGGTTGAAATCGAAGCTGGTTCGGACACGTCCACCCTTCCGATGTCTCTGGCCCCTGTCCCATACCCCTCTTGCAGGGGTCGGGGTGGGGCTGCTTGGCAGGCCATCACCCGGGGGCAAAGGCGCTAAATCAAGGGGCGTGTAGCAGAGCCTTTTATGTGGGGCAACCGCCTTGCACACCTATCTGTGACCCGTTTTTTCAATTCAGACGGGGCTGCGGGCCGGGTGCGACTTTATGTGCCCCCGAATCAAAGGTGTATCGGGGATTAATCACGATTTCTTGGCACAACCCCGGCGGGATCGGCGCGAATCTGGTGCGCCAGCCGCAGCCCGCCTTGCCCCGTTCGTGGCTCAGGCCCCGTTGCGGTCCCGTCCCACGGGCTTTGGCTCGGGCACGCCCATCCCCTCCAACACACGCAGCGGCTTGCGGACGGCGGATGTCAAACCGGGACGGCGTGGGGCCACCACCTGTTTGGACACCTCGACAATCAAAACGCCCCCTGCGGCAAACACCGGTATATGACGGCCCCCGGTTTCCATCAGCGGGGCCAGACGGCGCCAGACGCGGGCGGTGGACGGCGGCTGATATAGGGTGGACATCGTGCGCTCGGTGACAAACCGGTGCAGGCGCAACTGTGCCTCCAACTGGGTCAGGGAATACGGGCGGCCAAACCCGAACGGAGTCTTGTCGGACCGGGACCACAGGCCCGCACGGTTGGGCACCACAAACACGGCCTTGCCGCCCGGTTCCAGCACGCGCCAACATTCCTCCAACACGGCGGCGGGGTTCTGCGATGTTTCCAACCCGTGCAACACCACCAGCCGGTCCACCTGACCAGTGGGCAACGGCCACCACGTTTCCTCGCACAGCACGGCGACATTGGGCTGGCCCGCAGGCCACGGCATGACGCCTTGGGGACCGGGCATCAACGCAATCACGCGGCGGGCCTGCCCCAGAAACGGACGCAGCAACGGCACGGTAAATCCGAACCCCGCCACCGACAGGCCCTTGGTATTTGGCCACATCGTCACCAATTGATCCCGTATGACCTTTTGGGCGGCGCGCCCCAGCGGACTCCGATAGTAAAAATTCCGCAGGTCTTGAACGTCCAGATGCATTGCGGCAACGGCTCCGGTGGGTCAGGGTCGGGTCACTCTGGGATGACCATAGCAACGAAGCGGATGAATGCCATGCCTCTTGACCTCGTGACCGTGCCTTGCCTCTCGGACAACTACGCGTTTCTGCTGCACAACCCGGACACCGGCGACACGGCGCTGTTTGATGCACCCGAGGCCGGGCCAATCCGTGCGGCCCTCGCAGACCGGGACTGGCGGCTGACCGACGTGATCCTGACGCACCACCATTGGGACCATGTGGATGGGCTGGGGCCCTTGCGGGACGAATTTTCACCACGGGTGATTGGCGGGGCGGACGATGCACACCGCCTGCCCCCCCTTGACCTCGCGCTGCGACAAGGCGACGCGCTGACGCTCTGCGGGGCAGATGTTGCGGTGTTCGATGTGTCAGGACACACCATCGGGCACCTCGCGTTTCACATCCCCGCCGCTCGCATGGCCTTTACAGCCGACAGCCTTATGGCGCTTGGCTGCGGTCGCCTGTTCGAAGGGTCGCCGGCGCAAATGTGGACCAGCCTTCTCAAACTGCGGGACCTGCCGGGGGACACGCTGATTTGTTCGGGGCACGAATACACCAGCAGCAACGCCCGCTTTGCCCGGTCCATCGACCCGGATAACGCAGCACTTGCGGCGCGGGCGGATCAGATCGGCGTGGCGCGGGCGGCAAATCAGCCCACCGTGCCGTCGCTTTTGTCTTTGGAACGGGCAACAAATCCGTTCCTGCGGGCGGATGTGCCTGAATTTCAGGCAAGTCTGGGCATGGCAGGGGCCGATCCGGCACTCGTTTTCGCCCATATCCGGGCGGCCAAAGATAATTTCTGACAGCAAAACACCAGTCTTTCACGCCTTTGCACGGCACTGTTGCGGTTTGTGATGGGGCAAATGAAAAAAAGTCCTTGAAGGTTTGGGAATAACACCAAACTTTAAGGGGTAAGAGGCCACGGTCAGGACGGGGCCACATCCCTTCCCGACCCCCGATCAGAGGAGCACCAAACGTGCCGTCTTTTTCGAATACGTTAGAGCAGTCCATTCACGCGGCCTTGGCGCTTGCCAATGCGCGTCGCCATGAACTGGCGACACTCGAACATCTGCTGCTCGCCCTGATCGAAGAACCGGATGCAGCCCGCGTCATGCGGGCCTGCGCGGTCGATATGGACGAACTGCGCAAAACGCTGGAAGAATTCATCGACGATGATCTCGCCACCCTCATCACCGATGTGGAAGGCAGCGAGGCCGTGCCAACGGCCGCGTTCCAGCGCGTGATCCAGCGCGCCGCGATCCACGTTCAATCCTCTGGCCGCAGCGAAGTGACCGGGGCCAACGTGCTGGTGGCCATTTTCGCCGAACGCGAATCCAACGCGGCCTACTTCCTGCAGGATCAGGACATGACCCGCTACGATGCGGTCAATTTCATCGCCCACGGCGTGGCCAAAGACCCGGCATTCGGGGAAACCCGGCCCGTGACCGGTGCGCCCGAAACCGAAAACGAGGCACCCGAGGTGCCGCCGGGTGACGAAAAAGAAAGCGCTTTGTCGAAATTCTGCGTCGACCTGAACGTCAAGGCGCGCAAAGGCGACGTGGACCCACTCATCGGGCGCGAACACGAGGTCGAACGCTGCATTCAGGTTCTGTGCCGCCGGCGCAAGAACAACCCGCTGCTGGTGGGTGACCCCGGCGTCGGCAAAACCGCGATTGCCGAAGGTCTGGCCTACAAGATCGTCAACAATGCCGTGCCCGACGTGTTGTCGAAAACGACAATCTATTCGCTCGACATGGGCGCACTTCTGGCGGGCACCCGCTACCGGGGCGACTTCGAGGAACGGCTCAAGGCCGTGATGACAGAAATGGAAAAGCATGCCGATGCCGTGCTGTTCATTGACGAAATTCACACCGTAATCGGGGCCGGGGCCACGTCGGGCGGGGCCATGGACGCGTCCAACCTCCTGAAACCCGCGTTGCAGGGCGGCAAACTGCGCTGCATGGGGTCCACTACCTACAAGGAATTCCGCCAGCATTTCGAAAAAGACCGGGCGCTGGCGCGGCGGTTCCAGAAAATCGACGTCAACGAACCCTCGGTCGAGGATAGCGTGAAGATCCTCAAGGGTCTGAAACCCTATTTCGAGGATCACCACCACATCAAATACACAGCCGAGGCGATCAAGGCGGCCGTGGAACTGTCGGCGCGTTACATCAACGACCGCAAACTCCCCGACAAAGCCATCGACGTCATCGACGAGGCCGGGGCGGCGCAGCACCTGATCACAGAAAGTAAACGGCGCAAGACCATCGGCATCAAAGAGATCGAGGCCGTAGTGGCCAAAATCGCCCGCATCCCGCCCAAAAGCGTCTCCAAAGACGATGCCGAGGTTCTCAAAGACCTTGAAAAGTCGCTCAAACGGGTCGTGTTCGGTCAGGACCCCGCGATCGAGGCGCTGGCGTCGTCGATCAAACTGGCACGGGCTGGTTTGCGGGAACCGGAAAAACCGATTGGTAACTACCTCTTTGCAGGCCCCACCGGGGTCGGCAAAACCGAGGTGGCAAAACAACTCGCCGACACACTCGGGGTGGAACTCCTGCGGTTTGACATGTCCGAATACATGGAAAAACACGCGGTATCGCGGCTCATCGGCGCCCCGCCCGGCTATGTGGGCTTCGATCAGGGCGGCATGCTGACAGACGGCGTGGATCAGAACCCGCACTGCGTCCTTCTGCTGGACGAAATGGAAAAGGCGCACCCGGACGTCTACAACATCCTGTTGCAGGTCATGGACCACGGCAAACTGACCGATCACAACGGGCGGACCACCGATTTCCGCAATGTGATCCTCATCATGACCTCCAACGCCGGGGCCTCCGAACAGGCAAAAGAGGCGATCGGCTTTGGCCGCGACCGTCGCGAAGGCGAAGACACCGCCGCGATCGAGCGGACGTTCACGCCCGAATTCCGCAACCGTCTGGACGCGGTCATCGCCTTCAAACCCTTGCCCAAGGACACGATCCTGCAAGTGGTCGAAAAATTCGTGCTGCAACTCGAGGCGCAGTTGATCGACCGCAACGTGCATATCGAACTGACCCGGCAAGCCGCCGAATGGCTTGCCGACAAAGGCTATGATGACAAGATGGGCGCTCGCCCCCTCGCCCGCGTCATTCAGGAATACATCAAGAAACCGCTCGCCGAAGAACTCCTGTTCGGCAAACTGACCAAGGGCGGTCTGGTCAA
>JBGSIZ010000024.1:0-40395 GCA_041742255.1 Marivivens sp.
CGCGGCGGGGCTGCGGGCGGGGGCCGGACACGGGCCGCGCGGGGCAACGATCTGCGCTATAACCTCCGCATCTCACTGGAAGAAGCGTTCAGCGGCCTGCACAAAACCATCAACGTGCCCACCGCCGTGGGCTGCACATCGTGCAAAGGCACCGGGGCCGAAGGCGGGTCCGAACCCGTCACCTGCCCCACCTGTTCGGGCATGGGCAAGGTCCGCGCGCAACAGGGGTTCTTCACCGTTGAACGGACCTGCCCCACCTGCAACGGGCTTGGCCAGACGATCAAGAACCCCTGCAAGGTGTGCGCGGGGGCCGGTCGGGTGGAAAAAGAACGCTCGCTCTCGGTCAACATTCCGGCCGGGGTGGAAACCGGAACCCGCATCCGGCTCGCGGGCGAAGGCGAGGCGGGTATGCGCGGTGGTCCGACGGGTGACCTCTATATCTTTATCGAGGTCAAGGAACACGAGATCTTCCAACGGGACGGCGTCAACCTGTTTTGCCGCGTGCCAGTGTCCATGGTCGATGCTGCCCTTGGCGGCGACATCGAAGTGCCCACAATCGACGGTGGCCGCAGCCGGGTGAAAATCCCCGAAGGCAGCCAGACAGGGCGGCAAATGCGCCTGCGCGCCAAGGGGATGCCCGCCTTGCGGTCGGGCGGCCCCGGCGACATGTTCATCGAACTGGCCGTCGAAACCCCCGTCAAACTGACGACCCAGCAAAAGGACTTGTTGCGGCAATTCGACAAACTCAGCCCCGACAACAACCCACAAAGCGCGGGCTTCTTCTCCGCCGTCAAAGGTTTCTGGGATTCAATGAAAGGGTAAGGCGGGCCAGAACGGTCCGCCTTACTTTCGGATTTAACTAAGCTTTGCGCAATGTGCGCACTTGTGCTTTCCACCGGTTCCCGATTGCTTGTTCTCAGGCTCGATATTGTTGCCTTCTGTGCAGCTTGTATTGTCGTGATAGACAAACCGCTTGACAGAATGCCATGGTGCTTTCTTAGCCATTGGATGGCTCCTTTCCCGGGTTCACCGGACTAAAAGGAGATCGCCCTTGACAAGCCGATTCAGCCCAGATTCTACTGAACTTGCTAACTGGACCCAGCGGACGACCTCGTGCTGGACCGAAAGACCCGGCGTTGTTGAGTGGCAAGACTCAGCAACGCCAAACTCTTGCGGCGTCACTCTGATGACAGCAAGAACGCCCCCCTACGTCAAGAGATATCAACATCTAGTGTTGTGCATATCACTTTCGTCCATGGATTGGCCGAAGCGCTATATAAAAATGCGCTCTTGTATTAACCCTCTGTTCACCGACTCATTGCACCTTGGGCGCATGAAACAGCGTCCCGCCTTTCACGAAGCCCCGCTGCCTTTCCTTGATCTGATGAATCAGGACGAGGTGCAGATCGTTCCGGCATTGGTCCGGGACGATAAACTCCCGTCTTATATCCGGGATCACCGCAAACGGTTGCGGGACCGGTTCATGCTGGGCGGGGCTGCGGCCTTGCCAGATTATGAACTGCTGGAACTTGTCTTGTTCCGGGCCATTCCCCGGCAGGATGTCAAACCCTTGGCGCGGCGGCTGATCGACCAATTCGGCGACTTCAACCGGGTGCTGACAGCCCCCACCGCCGCACTCGCCCGCATCGACGGGGTCGGGGACGCCGTAATCTGCGAACTCAAACTGATCGAGGCTGCCGCCCACCGCATGGCCCGGTCCAAGGTGCTCCAGCAAAACGTGGTGTCCAGTTGGGACGCGCTGCTGGACTACTGCCACACGGTCATGGCGCACCGGGAAACGGAACATTTCCGGGTGCTGTATCTGGACCGCAAAAACGTCCTCATCGCGGACGAGGAACAGGGCAAGGGGACGGTGGACCATGTTCCCGTCTACCCGCGCGAGGTGGTCAAACGGGCGCTGGAACTCAACGCCTCCGCGCTGATCCTTGTGCACAATCACCCCTCGGGTGACCCCACACCATCCTCGGCAGACATCGACATGACCCGCCAGATACAATCGGCGGCGCAGGCGCTGGGCCTTACGCTGCACGATCACATCATCATCGGAAAATCGCGGGAACTCAGCTTTCAATCGCAGGGGTTGCTTTGACGGCAAAGGGGACGGCCCGGCAGACCGCCCCCTGTCAATCACCAAACCGGTTCAGCGGGACGCGACCTGCAGATCGGTCAGCATGGTCTCCAGCAACAACAGGTCACCTACCGTATCGCATCCCGGCATCGTCAGGGTCAGATCGGTGGCCGACGTGTCGGACGCTGGGGAAAACTGCATACTTTGGGCAGCGATATCACGGCCACAATTCTGCGGCGTGATCTCGGCCTCAACACTCAGGATGACATCGCCCGCACGGTCCGTCAGACCGGTTGGAAAGGAATAAATCTCGGCCATCAACGGCGTGTCGGTTTCCGCATTGCCCAACCGAACCAGAAACCCACGCTCGCCGGTCAATGCGGCCTCGGGGGTGCGGGCGGCCTGCGCCCAGACGTGACCGGGATCGCCATAATCCGCCCCAAACTCGCGGGCTTGAATGGACAGCCCGGTGTCGCCTTGCCACAGCAGAACGGCGCGATCAAACATGGCGACCTCGGGCACAGCGACCGTGGCAACAGCACCTTCGCCAGCATCCATTGCGGCGATGAACACGGCGATATCGGCCAACGCGGGCACCTCAACCGACACCGATCCGGCGGCGTCGGTCACTTCGGAAAACATCATGCCCTGATGATGCAGGGTCAAACGGGCGTTCGGATTGCACGGGGCCGTCAGGTCCAACCGGACCATGGCGCCGGGGATGACCGTGGCCGTCAACTCCGGCTCGCACACCGGGGCGGCGATCACCTCGGACTGGGCAGGGGTCTCGGCAAAAGGAACATCAGTCAGCGGCGCATCTGTGTCCGCGGCCGCCAGCAATACGGGCAAGGGGACAGGTTGGGGCGGGGATGCAGCCTCCGGAATGGCCAGCGCGATGGTTGTCTCCGCCGACAGCGGGGCCACCAACGCTGGACCCTCGGCCACTGGCACATCAATGATCTGGGTCGTTTCAGGCACGGCGCTGACCTGCACCGCTGCCACGCCACCGCCCGCGACTGCGGCGGCACTGACCACCGGGGGTTCGTTGCCGAACCGGGCGGCAAGCGCATCCCCGTTCTGCATCACAAACCCGATCCCCAACGCGACAGAAAACGTGCCGCCCGCCATCAAGATTTTCTTGGCCCGAGACATGACTGCCCCCTTTCCAGCAAGATACGCGGAAAGGAATGACAGACGACCTAGGCCGAAGCGGGACGATCAGGCGGTAAATTCAGGTCCGGAATGTGGCACAAACCGGACGGTTACAGCTTGCCATGGCAATGCTTGAATTTGTTGCCCGACCCACAAGGGCACAGATCATTGCGGGCGGGATTGCCCCAGGTGGCCGGATCGGCCTCGTCAAAACCGGGGGCGGCAACCGGCGTGCCCGGCTCCGGAACCGGGACGGCGGTCGCGGCGGCGGCGGCCTCCTGCATCTGGCGCTGTTGGGCCACCAGTTGTTGCATCATGGCCTGCTGTTCGGTTTCGGACATCGGGCGGATCTGGGCCAGACGCTTGGTCACATCATTGCGCAACCCATCCAGCAACAGTTCAAACAACTGGAAACTCTCGGTTTTGTATTCGTTCAGCGGGTCACGCTGGGCATAGCTGCGAAATCCGACGACAGACCGCAGATGTTCAAGGGTCAACAGATGCTCGCGCCATTTGGCGTCGATGGTCTGCAACAACACCTGCTTTTCGATGGACCGCATGGTTTCCACGCCAAACGCGGCGGTCTTTTCGGCCATATAGGCATCGGCGGCCTGTTCCAGACGCTCGACAATAACGGCGTCGTCTACGCCCTCTTCTTCAGCCCATGTGATGACGGGAACATCAATGCCAAGGTTCTCGATAGCGGCGGCATACAGGCCCTGGGCATCCCATTGGTCGGCATAGCTGCGGGGGGGAATGTGATCGACCACCAGATCCTCGATCACCTGATGGCGCATGTCGGTGACGATCTCGGCCAGATCCTTGGCCTCCATGATCTCGCGACGCTGGGCAAAGATGACCTTGCGCTGATCGTTCATCACATCGTCAAACTTCAGCAATTGCTTGCGAATGTCAAAGTTGCGGCCTTCGACCTTGGCCTGCGCCCGCTCCAGCGACTTGTTCACCCACGGATGGACAATCGCCTCGCCCTCTTTCATGCCCAGCGATCCCAGAACCTTGTCCAACCGTTCAGACCCGAAAATCCGCATCAGGTCATCTTCTAGTGACAGGAAAAACGACGACCGGCCGGGGTCACCCTGACGGCCAGACCGACCGCGCAACTGGTTGTCGATCCGGCGGCTTTCGTGGCGTTCGGTGGCCAGAACAAACAACCCACCTGCGGCCTTGACGGCTTCTTCGTCGGCCTTGTGGCTTTCCTCGATCCGGGCGCGGACCTCGTCGGGGTGGGCGGTGGGGTCGGCGGCGATGGCCTCCATCACCAGCATTTCCACGTTGCCGCCCAATTTGATGTCGGTGCCACGCCCAGCCATGTTGGTGGCGATGGTCACGGCGCCCAGCTTGCCAGCATCGGCCACAATCTGGGCCTCTTGTTCGTGCTGGCGGGCGTTCAGCACATTGTGCGTGATGCCTTCCTTGGTAAGCAGTTGGCTCAGGAATTCGGACTTTTCGATGGACGTGGTGCCGACAAGGATCGGGGTGCCCTTGGCATGGGCTTCCTTGATCGCCTTGACCACTCCTTCGTTCTTTTCACGGCCCGTCCGATACACGGCGTCGTGTTCATCCACGCGGGAAATCGGGCGGTTGGTCGGAACCTCGACCACGCCCAATTTGTAAATCTCATAAAACTCGTCGGCCTCGGTCAGCGCGGTGCCGGTCATCCCGGACAACTTGTCATACAGACGGAAATAGTTCTGGAACGTCACACTGGCGAGCGTGATATTCTCCGGCTGAATGGCGACACCTTCCTTGGCCTCGATGGCTTGGTGCAACCCGTCGGACAAACGACGACCATGCATCATGCGGCCGGTGAATTCGTCGATCAGGATCACCTCGTTATCGCGGACGATGTAATCCTTGTCCTTCTGGAACAACTTGTGGGCGCGCAGACCCTGATTGATATGGTGCACGATGGTCGTGCTTTCGGGGTCATACAGGGTCTGACCCTCGGGCAGGGTGCCCGTGGCGGACAACCGCTGTTCCAGAAATTCGTTGCCCTCGTCGGTATAGGTCACCGACCGGGTCTTTTCATCCAGACTGAAATGTTCAGCGGTCAGATCGGGAATAATCTTGTCCACGGTCTTGTATAATTCGCTGCGGTCTTGGCTTGGGCCGGAAATAATCAACGGCGTGCGGGCCTCGTCGATCAGAATACTGTCCACCTCGTCCACAATGGCAAAGTTGTGGCCGCGCTGGTTCATCTGTGACAATTCGGATTTCATATTGTCGCGCAGGTAATCAAACCCCAACTCGTTGTTGGTGGCATAGGTGATGTCGCAGGCATAGGCGGCGCGCTTTTCGTCCTCGGGCTGGCGGGGATACACCACGCCCGTCGTCAGGCCCAGCGCGCCGTAAACCTTGCTCATCCATTCGGCGTCCCGCTTGGCCAGATAATCGTTCACGGTGACAACATGCACGCCCTTGCCCGTCAGGGCGTTCAGATAGGCAGGGAACGTCGCGACAAGCGTCTTGCCCTCGCCCGTCTTCATCTCGGAAATGTTACCTTGATGCAGGAAAATACCACCCATCAACTGCACATCAAACGCGCGCAGGCCCAGCGCACGGCGGGCGGCCTCGCGGCAATTGGCAAAGGCTTCGGGCAACAGATTGTCCAGACTTTCACCCGACATGGCGCGTTTGGCCAAGGCTTCAGTCTTGTCCTTGATCCCCTCGTCGGTCAGCGCCTGAAATTCGGGTTCCAGCGCGTTGATCTTGGCCACGATCGGGCGG
The DNA here is from genome assembly GCA_041742255.1 of Marivivens sp. GTDB lineage: Bacteria > Pseudomonadota > Alphaproteobacteria > Rhodobacterales > Rhodobacteraceae > JBGSIZ01. Next base: position 5,990 of record JBGSIZ010000024.1, read on the forward strand.
GTTGCCTTGATCTTGCGGTCGTTCTGAGTCCCAAAGACCTTTTTGGCAAGTGTTCCGATACCCAGCATGATCTCTCCGCGCCCGTCTGCCCGGGCATTTCTGACAACGATATGATGAGGAGGTTGCTTGTAGGCCCCGTCTCAGCAGCCTAAACAGGGGCCAAGTCGGCCCCTCAGAGCCTGCACGGGATGTAAGGGGAGGGTCGGGAACTGTCAACGCTGCGGGCCCCGCAGCCCCTGTAGGATACGCATACCATGCTGAAATTCGTCGTGATGACCGGGCTTTTCGCCCTTTCCGGCCAAATCGCCACAGCACAGGACAAACCGCGGGATCAGGTGGTCGCCACCGTCAACGGCACGCCCATCACACTGGGGGAACTCATCATCACCCGGGCGCAACTGCCGCAGCAATATCAACAGCTCCCCGATGATGTCCTGTTCGAAGGCGTGCTGGAACAACTGGTGCAACAGCAACTGTTGGCGGATCAGTTGGAAAATGAACCGGCGCGGGTGACCATGGCCATCACCAACGAACGCCGGTCGCTCCGCGCGGGTGAGGTGATCAACACGCTCATGACCGAAGCCGTGTCCGAAGAAGCGCTGCAAGCCGCCTACGACGCAGCCTATGCCGACGCCGTGCAAGACGAAGAATACAGCGCGTCCCACATCCTTGTGGAATCCGAGGCCGAGGCGCTCGCCGCCATCGCCCGCATCGAGGGTGGCGAAGAATTCGCAACCGTGGCCCAGCAGTTGTCCACCGACACGTCATCGGCCAACGGCGGCAGCCTTGGCTGGTTTGGCAAAGGCGCGATGATCCCCGAATTCGAGGCAGCCGTGCTTGCCCTTGAAATCGGTGCAGTATCGGCACCCGTGCAAACCCAATTCGGCTGGCATGTCGTCAAACTGGACGACAAGCGGCTGATGGAAAAACCCACGCTCGACGCCATCCGCGGAGATCTTGTGGAGCAGGTGCAGCAAGAAGCACTCGAAGCCCGGATCGCAGAACTGACCATCGCAGGCGAAGTAACCCTGCCCGAGGATGGCGCGTTCGACCCCGCCCTTCTCAAAGACCTTTCCCTTCTCGAGGACTAACATATCATGGCGCTGTCCCCACTTGCCCCCGCCGCGTTCCCCGACCTCCCCGTGATCGGCGGGGTCCGCTTTGCGGCGGCGGCCGCCGGGGTGAAATACCAGAACCGAACGGACGTGATGCTGGTTGAACTGGCTGACGGCAGCACCGTCGCGGGCACCTTCACCCGGTCGGCCACGCGGTCGGCCAACGTGCTGGACTGTCAGGTCAAGAACGGCGGGGCGCAAACCGGGCGGGCGGCGATCCTTGTGAACTCTGGCAACTCCAACGCCTTTACCGGGCGGGGCGGGGTGGCGGCGGTTGCGGCGCTTTGTGCCGGGGTGGCGGACCAGACGGGGATCGCGGCGGACCGCATCTTTACCTCGTCCACCGGGGTCATCGGCGAACCGCTCCCCTATGACCGGATCACCGCAAAAATCGGGGAACTGTCGGCCAACCTTGACCCTGCCGGGATTGCAGGCGCGGCCAAGGCGATCATGACCACAGACACTTTCCCCAAAGGGTCAGGGGTAACGCTGCACATCAACGGCACGCCCGTCAACATCGCAGGCATCGCCAAAGGGTCGGGGATGATCGCACCGGACATGGCCACGATGCTGGTCTACATCTTCACCGATGCGCAAATCGGACATGCGGCGCTGCAATCGCTGCTGACCGGGATCACCGACCGGACGTTCAACTGCATCACCGTGGACAGCGATACATCCACGTCCGACACACTCCTCATGGGGGCCACCGGGGCGTCGGGCGTCAATGTCGAAGGCAACGCGGATTTCGCCGCCGGGCTGCAAAGCGTCATGCTGGACCTCGCCTTGCAAGTGGTGCGGGACGGCGAAGGGGCGACGAAGTTCGTCGAAATTCAAATCACCGGGGCCAGCACGGACGCCGACGCGAAAAAGGTCGGGCTGTCCATCGCCAATTCGCCCCTCGTGAAAACGGCCATCGCCGGACAGGACGCCAATTGGGGGCGGATCGTTGCGGCGGTTGGCAAATCCGGGGCCATGGCAGACCGGGATCGTCTATCGATCCGGTTCGGGGATATCACCGTGGCACGGGACGGGTTCCGCGCACCGGAATATTCCGAGGCGGACACCAGCGCCTACATGAAAAATCAGGACCTGATCATCGGGGTCGATCTGGGGATCGGGACCGGGGCGGCGACGGTCTGGACCTGTGACCTCACCTACGAATACATCCGGATCAACGCGGACTATCGGTCGTGAAGATTGTCCTCGTATCAGCGGTCGCGCTGATCGACACGGACGGGCGGGTATTGTTGGCACAGCGTCCACCGGGCAAATCGCTTGCGGGGTTATGGGAATTTCCGGGGGGCAAGGTCGAAACCGGGGAAACCCCGGAACAGGCGCTGATCCGGGAACTCCAAGAAGAACTGGGCATCGACACATGGGCGTCCTGCCTTGCCCCCCTCACCTTTGCCAGCCACAGCTATGAAGATTTCCACCTGCTGATGCCGCTCTTTGCCTGTCGGCGGTGGACCGGCACACCACAAGGGCGCGAAGGGCAGACGCTCAAATGGGTGCGGGCAGGCGATCTGCGCGATTACCCGATGCCACCGGCCGATATCCCCTTGATTCCCATCCTGCGGGACTGGCTCTGACATGCTCAGGGGACTGGCATAGGCGCAGTCACGCTGATTTTAGTCAAATATGGCAACAATGTGTCAAAAATTAGGTGAAAGTTAACCAACTCTGCGCTACGATTCGATTATCGCATTATCCGTAGGGGGGAATAAATGCTGCGCACCATCATTTTGGGCACTTGCGTTTCGGTTCAGGGACAGTTCGTCCGCCAACTCGACGACGGCCGCATCGTTATTCAGGTCGGCGACCGGACCTATCAGGGACGCCCTGCTAACGCGGCCTGACCAACCTTTCAGACATTAAAAAAGGGGACGGACCGCATGGCCCGTCCCCTTTTGATTTCGTTGGGCGCGATCAGAGCGTGCGCTCGACCGACTCGCGCTCGAAAATTTCGATGACGTCGCCGGGACGAACGTCGTCGTAATTGTCAAACGCCATGCCGCATTCCTGACCGGACTGGACCTCGGACACTTCGTCCTTGAACCGCTTGAGCGTCTTGAGCGTGCCTTCGTGAACGACCACGTTGTCGCGCAACAACCGGACACCGGCAGACCGGCGGGCGATGCCTTCGGTAACCAGACACCCGGCAACCTTGCCGATGCTGGACACCTTGAACACTTCCTTGATGGCGGCATACCCGATGAACTTTTCGCGGACCTCGGCGGACAACAACCCGCTGGCGGCCTTTTTCACGTCGTCCACAAGGTCATAGATCACCGAATAATACCGGATCTCCACACCCTTTTGGTTGGCGCTGTTGCGGGCGGATGCGTTGGCGCGGACGTTGAACCCGATAACGGGGGCGCCGCTCGCTTCGGCCAGACCAATGTCGCTTTCGGTGATGGCACCCACACCCGAATGAAGAACGCGAACGCGCACTTCATCGTTGCCGATCTTCTCCATCGCCTGAACAATCGCTTCGGCTGACCCCTGCACATCGGCCTTCACCAGAATGGGCAATTCGCTGACGCTCTTGTCGGCCTTGGCCTTGGCCATCAACTGGTCAAGGGTGGTAGCGGCACCAACGGCGGCGCGTTTGTCCTTGGCAGCCTTCTCGCGATAGGTCGCGATTTCACGGGCCTGCGCTTCAGTCTCCACGACGTTCAAGACGTCGCCAGCCTCGGGGGTGCCGTTCAGACCCAACACCTCGACAGGCACAGACGGGCCAGCCTCTTTGACGCGCACACCTTGATCGTTGATCAACGCGCGGACCTTGCCCCACTGTTCGCCCACGACAAAGATGTCGCCTTGGCGCAAGGTGCCGTTTTCAATCAGAACGGTGGCCACGGGGCCACGGCCAACATCCAACTGGGCTTCGATAACAGCACCAGACGCGGCGCGGTCAGGATTGGCGCGCAGTTCCAAAATCTCGGCCTGCAACGCGATGGCTTCCAGCAACTTGTCCAGCCCTTGGCCGGTCAAGGCAGACACCTCGACGTCCTGCACATCACCAGACATCTGTTCCACGACGACTTCGTGCTGCAACAGGGCCATACGAACCTTGTCCGGATTGGCAGAGGGTTTATCGACCTTGTTGATGGCAACAATCATCGGAACCTTGGCAGCCTTGGCGTGATTGATCGCCTCGATCGTCTGGGGCATCACGGCATCGTCGGCGGCAACCACCAGAATGACGATATCGGTCACTTGGGCACCACGGGCACGCATCGACGTAAAGGCGGCGTGACCGGGGGTATCAAGGAACGTCAACATGGACCCATCAGCGGCAGCAACCTGATAGGCGCCGATATGCTGGGTAATGCCACCGGCTTCACCGGCCACAACCTTGGTCTTGCGGATCGCGTCCAGCAACGACGTCTTGCCGTGGTCAACGTGACCCATGACGGTGATGATCGGCGGACGGGGGCGCAAATCGGCGTCCTTGTCCTGAATCTGGTCAATAACCTGTTCGACGTCGGCATCAGACACGCGGACAATCCGGTGACCGAATTCTTCGATGATCAGTTCGGCGGTGTCGGCGTCAATGGACTGATTCTGGGTGACCATCATGCCGCTTTTCATCAGCGACTTGACAACATCGGCGACCCGTTCGGCCATCCGGTTGGCCAATTCGCCAACGGTGATCGCCTCGGGCACCTGCACATCGCGGACAACCTTTTCACGGTCCACAAGTCCGCCCATGGCTTTCTGGCGGGCACGTTCCTGCTTGCGCTTCATCGCGGCCATGGACCGCTGACGGCCACCCTCACCACCGGCAAGGGCATCATTCAGGGTCAGCTTGCCACCACGACGGCCATCGCCTTCGCGGTCGGTCTTGGGCTTGACGACCTTGTCGCCACGGGGATCTTTTTCGCGGTCAACCTTGCGGGGGGCGGACGACGGACGGGGACCGCCCATTTCTTCTGCGGGCTGGGCGGGGGCAGCAGGGGCAGGAGCAGCCGCACGGCGCACCTTTTCCTCGGCAGCCTCGCGCTTGCGCTCTTCCTCGTCGGCCTTGGCTTTCAATGCCTCGACGCGCTCGCGCTCCTCGGCCTCCTTGGCGTCCATTTCGGCACGACGACGCTCGCGATCTTCTTCGCGGGCCTTTTCATCTGCCAACCGCTTGGCGGCTTCTTCGCTTTCACGGGCCTTGGACATCGCCAAGGCCTTCATCCGGCGCTCCAGCTCGGCATCGGAAATGCCTGCGGGACGCTTGGAGGGGTCACCTGTGATCAGGCTGCCAGTGGGCGCAGGTTTGCCAGTCGGGCCCGGCTTGGGGACCACAACACGCTTGCGCTTGGTTTCCACCACGACGTTCTTGGTCCGGCCATGGGAAAAGCTCTGCTTCACATTCGCCGGGCGGGATCCGCCAAGACCAAGGGGCTTTTTGCCGTCGGTATCGCTCATCTAGTTACTTTATCCTTTCCGACGGCCGAAGTGCCGTCGTCCATTTCGCGCAAGCCTTTCAGCTTTGCGGCTTCCTCTACAACACGGTCGCTGAGTCCGCCAGTCGCGAGCGCGCCATGTATCACACTTTGGCGACCGAATGCCAAACCCAATTCCTGGGCAGTCAAACAGCCGTAATATCGGGCGCCCTCAGGGGTCCACAACTTGGCCTTGCCACGGGCGGACCCATCTTCGGCCTGCAACAACACACGGACGCGTTCACCGCCGGCCAGCCATCCCTTGACCTTCTCGAACCCGCACACGGCCAACCCGGCCTTGCGGGCCATCGCGATCAGGTCAACAACGCGGCGGACAATCTGGCGTTCCACCTCGTCGGTCAAACCCTCGGGAATGGTGACCGGGGCCTTGGCGGCGCGGGCAAACTGGCCCTTGTTGGCCTTGTCCAGAACGGCGCGGCTTGCGGTCACCCACATACCACGGCCGGGCAGTTTGCCCAACACATCAGGCACCACAACGCCATCGGGGGACACGACAAACCGGATCAAACCCTGTTTGGGCTGGACCTCGGCGGTGACGATGCACCGGCGTTCGCTCTCGGCGTCCTTATCCTTGGTTTGTCCACCTCGGGTCATTGCATCTGCCAAGGCCTGACTGAGGCCTCGGCCTCCTCTTCGTCGTCGCCATCTTCGGCGGTTTCCAGATCGGCGGGATCAACCCAACCCAACATGATACGGGCGGTCATGATCAGGCTTTGAGCTTCTTCAAGGCTGACCTCGAATTTCTCCAACACGCCTTCGTCCTTGACGCGCTCGCCCTTGACGGTGGTCCATCCCCCGGCCAGCTCCCAATCGGCGCAGGTGGCGAAATCTTCCAACGTCTTGACGCCGTCCATGGCAAGGGCTTCGACCATCTGCGGGGTCAGACCTTCGTAGTTGATCAGGCTGTCCTCGACACCCAATTCGCGGGCGTGATCCAACGCGGCCTTGCTCTTGGCCTCCAGATAATCGCGGGCGCGGGCCTGCAATTCGGCGGCGGTGCCTTCGTCAACACCGTCAATGACCAACAGTTCGTCCGCCTCAACATAGGCGACTTCTTCAAGGTTGGTGAACCCTTCGGACACCAGCAACTGGGCAAAGAATTCGTCCAGATCAAGGGTATCCATGAACAGGCGGGTGCGCTCTTCAAACTCGGCCTGACGGCGCTTGCTTTCTTCTTCCTCGGTCATGATGTCGATATTCAGACCGGTCAATTGGCTGGCCAACCGGACGTTCTGGCCACGACGACCAATAGCAAGGCTCAGTTGTTCCTCGGGAACGACAACCTCGATCTTGCCGGCTTCTTCGTCCAACACGACCTTGGTGACCTCGGCAGGCTGCAAGGCGTTGACAAGGAACGTGGGCATATCCTCGTTCCACGGAATGATGTCGATCTTTTCGCCCTGCAATTCGTTCACAACGGCCTGCACGCGGCTGCCGCGCATACCGACGCAGGCACCAACAGGGTCAATGCTGCTGTCATAGGAAATGACGGCGATCTTGGCGCGGCTGCCGGGGTCGCGGGCGACGGCCTTGATCTCGATGATGCCCTCGTAAATCTCGGGGACCTCCATCTTGAACAATTCGGCCATGAATTCGGGGGCGGTGCGGGACAGGAAAATCTGCGGCCCGCGCTGTTCGCGGCGGACTTCCTTGATGTAACACCGGATGCGGTCGCCGGGACGATAGGCTTCGCGGCCAATCTTTTCGTTGCGGCGCAGGATGGCTTCGCCCGAACCGACATCAACGATGACGTTGCCGTATTCTTCGCGCTTGACGGCGGCATTGATGATCGTGCCGGCACGGTCCTTGAATTCTTCGTATTGCTTGTCACGCTCGGCTTCGCGGACCTTTTGCAGGATCACCTGCTTGGCGGATTGGGCGGCAATCCGGCCCAATTCGACGGGGGGCACTTCCTCGACAAACGTATCGCCGACCTTGGGGTCGTCCAGATACTCGCGGGCCTGTGCCACAGTGAATTCGGCCTGATAATTCTCAAGCGCCTCTTCCTCGACCACGGTGCGGACGCGGGTGAACGTCGCGCGGCCGGTCTTGCGGTCAATATGAACGCGAATGTCCATTTCGGACCCATACCGGGACTTTGCAGCGCGGGCGAGGCTCTCCTCCATCGCCTCCACCACAAGACCCGCATCAATGTTCTTTTCGCGGGCCACGGCCTCGGCCGTCTGCAACAGTTCGAGCTGGTTTGCGGAAGTAATAGCCATCAGTCGTTCTCCTCGCCATCAATGATGGTTTCAATTTCGTCAAATTGGGCCTGATCAATCTGGCCCGCATCCTTGCGACCGCGCAGCACGTCGCGGATCAACTCGTCGGTCAACACCAGCTTGGCATCCGACAACCAGTCGAATTTCAACCCGATGGTGCCTTCTTCGATTTCCAGCAGGATCTCGTCGCCCTCGACCCCGGCCAACTGGCCCTTGAACCGGCGGCGACCGTCGATCAACTCGGACGTCTCGATCTTGGCCTCGAACCCGGCCCATTGGGCGAAATCCTTCAGGCGGGTCAGCGGGCGGTCAATGCCGGGGCTGGACACCTCAAGGGTATAGGGGTCGGTGATCGGATCCTCGACATCCATGACGGCGGACACGGCGGTAGAAATCTGGCCGCAATCATCAACATCAATGGTGCCGTCGGGTTTCTGGGCCATGATCTGCAAGGTGCTTTCCTTGCCGGACATCAACCGGACGCGCACCAATTCAAACCCCATGTCCTCGATGACTGGGGTGATGATCTCGGCGATACGACGGTCCATGGCCGCCTTGGCAATCAAATCGTTCATCGGGTCTCTACGCTGATCATATGAAACAAAAAAACGGGCGCGCGGCCCGTTGATATTTCCCGGTGGTTCCTTGGGGGTGGAGGCCAAGGCGCCGCTATTGATCTGGCGTATACGGAACTCGCCTCACCTGCGCAAGAGGCTTGTGACAGTGCGGCGGCGGGGACTACAGGCCCAACATGGCATGCAAATCCTGCATCGCTTGGGGGGACAAGGTGCGGCCGTCATTCAATGTGGACAACGATGCGGCGGTGGCGGTCTGATACGCCATAACCTCGTCACGGGCGGCGCTGAACCCTGCTTGAGCTTGGGTCACAGCCTGTTCATACCCGCCTTGGGGAAACGCGGCAGCAATCTGTTCGGGGGTCATGGCCTGCAACCGGGCCACCTCTGCCTCGGTGGCGCGATATACCTGCGATGCAGCCATATACCCCCGATAATTGTCGCGGTAGGCATTCAACTTGGCCGGCATGGACGACGCTGCAGCAACCGCTTGGGCCCGGGCCGAAGAATGGGCCGCGTTGGCACCGCGCAGTTCACTGGCGGTCCCGCCGTTCCCGTTGCCACCGCTGTTGCCGTTCCCGTTCCCGTTCCCGCCGCCATTCCCGTTGCTTTCCTTGCCATTCCCGTTCCCGGCAACGGCATCCGTCGGAACGGCAGCACCAACACCCATGGCCAACGCCGCAGCACACAAAAACAGACAAAAGTTTTTCAGTCGCACAGCAGCACCATTCAGCAAAGGGTTTCAGTCGCCTCGTTGCTACCGATCAATTGCGGCACGGATCGGACCAACTTTGGCAAACCTGTGGCATCGGACACGGCCAATCCACACAGACTGTTTCCGTCACGTCACCCAGCGGCGATCTGATCGGTGATCCGAACCAACGCGGCACTGATGCCTTGTTCGGACAAGGCATGCCCGGCGCGCGGGATCATGGTCAACGCGGCGCGGGGCCACGCCTTGGCCAGACCATAGGCAGAATGGGGGGGGCAGATCATGTCAAACCGACCCTGCACGATATGGCCGGGAATATGGGCGATACGATCCATCCGGGCCATGATCTGCTGATCGGGGGCCAGAAACCCGGAATGCTGGAAATAATGGTTCTCCAACCGGGCAAAGGCGCGGGAATACTCGGCGGGGCCATCGCCACTGGCACCATCCGAATCGATGGAGGCAAGGGCGTTTTCCCAAGCGGCCCAGGCACGGGCATACCGGGTCTCTTGCACCAGATCGCCGGAAAACAACCGACGGTGATAGGCGGCAATCAGGTTGCCGCGCTCGCCCTCGGGGATCAGGGACACAAACTTTTCCCACAAATCGGGCCAGAATTGCCCGGCGCCACCGCCATAAAACCAATCCAGCTCGGGTTGGGTCATCAAAAACACGCCGCGCAGGATCAACGCGCGGGCACGGTCGGGATGGGTTTGGGCGTAGATCAAGGCAAGGGTGGCACCCCAACTGCCGCCAAACACGACCCAATCGTCAATCTTCAACGTCTGGCGGATGTGTTCCATATCGGCGACCAGATGCCATGTGGTGTTGGCCTCGACGCTGGCATGGGGACGGGACCGGCCACAGCCGCGTTGGTCAAACAGGACGATCCGATAAATGGCAGGATCAAAATACCGGCGCATCGCGGGGCTGCACCCGCCACCGGGGCCGCCGTGCAACACAACAACCGGCAGGCCGGCCGGGTTGCCGCACTGTTCCACATACACGCGGTGCCCATCACCCACGTCCAGCATCCGCTGATCGAAGGGATCAATCGGCGGATACAGGTGTGACACCCTGCGACTTTGACCAGAGACCTTGTCCATGATTGATCTATATAACGTCCCGAAACCGTCCGCCATCATCCAAGGGTCCGCGCATGTCTGCAACCGCACAATCCACCGTCAATCCCGATGAAATCGCCAAATTCGAGGCGATGGCAGCCGAATGGTGGGATCTGGACGGAAAATTCAAACCATTGCACATGATGAACCCGGTGCGGTTGGGCTATGCGACATCGCAGATCGCCGCGGAATTCGGGCGGGACGTGTCGGGTCCGGCGCCCTTTGCGGGGTTGCGCATCCTCGACATCGGCTGTGGCGGGGGGCTTTTGTGTGAACCCATGGCGCGGCTTGGGGCAACGGTGGTCGGGGTCGATGCGGCACCGCGCAATATTCCGGTGGCACAAATCCACGCGGAACAATCGGGCCTGACAATCGACTACCGGATCGGCACCGCCGAAGACCTCGCGGCATCGGGGGAACAATTCGATGTGGTTCTGAACATGGAAGTGGTGGAACACGTCGATAACCCGCTGGGCTATCTGACGGCATGTCAACAACTGCTGCGGCCCGGCGGGCTGCACCTGTGTTCCACGATCAACCGCAATCCGAAAAGTTTCGCGATGGCGATCGTGGGGGCGGAATGGGTCATGCGCTGGTTGCCCAAAGGGACGCATGACTGGGCGAAATTCATCACGCCCGATGAACTCTTTGACCTCCTGCGGCAGGCCGGGCTCGATCCGGTGGACCGCAAGGGGTATCAGTTCAATCCGATAGCGTGGAACTGGCGGGTATCGGCCACCGACCTTTCGGTCAACTATGTGACGGCAGCAATCAAGCGTTAACCGGGCGGTGCGGTAACGGTTCGATTCTGGCAGTTTTGGAAAAATGACACCGTCGCGATACCGACGGAATACATACGCAATATCCAAACCTGTTTTGCAACGATTTCAGGCCGTTAACCTTGAACAGCCTGATTAGTTTCGGCATGGCTCAACCGCACCCGCATTTCACGCAGAACCGGCAGAACGGCGCGGACCTTGTCGGCACCCACGGTCAAAACGACCTCGGCAATCAACGGGGTGATGGCGGCCAACGCGGCATTGCGGGCCTGTAACCCGGCTGGGCTGATCGCCACCATCTTGCGGCGGGCATCATCCCAATCCGGACGGATATGCACCCATCCGGCCCACTCCAACTTGCCCAGCGTGTTGGTCATCGCCCCGCGGGTCAGGTGAAAACTCCGGGCCAATTGGGCCGGGCTGCGCTCACTACCTATATTAGCCAGTTGGTTCAAAACCGCAAAATGTGACAATTCCATACCCTTGGGCAGTGCCTTGGCAACGCTCGCACGGGCCAGTTGATCCACGACAAGGATCTCGCTGAACAGCGATACGGCCAGACTATTGGTGGATTCGTCCATCAGGGACCTTCATACGGGCGGTCGTGCGACAACGCGGGGATACGCGCCCTTGCTTTTGACACTTCCGACAGGTCCAGATCAACGAAAACAATGCCCTTTTCGGTCCCGCCATCCGCCAAAACCTCGCCCCAAGGCGAAATAACCATCGAATGCCCATACGTCGTGCGAATTTTGTCACCGCTCGTCGGGTGTTGCCCGGTTTGCGCTGCCGCCAAAACGAAACACCCCGTCTCAATCGCGCGCGCCCGCAACAGAACCTCCCAATGGGCGGCTCCGGTCACGGGCGAAAAAGCGGCGGGAATCAACAGGATACCGGCCCCGGCCTTGGCCAGATCACGGTGCAGATGCGGGAACCGCAGGTCATAACACACGGTCATTCCGACCCCGCCAAACGGGGTCTGAACCACAACAGCCCGCGCGCCGGGCCGATACCCGGCACTCTCGCGGAACGTCTCGGCTTCGGTCACGGACACATCAAACATATGAATTTTGTCATACCGACCCACAATCGCCCCATCCGGGGCAATCAGAAACGACCGGTTCGCAAACCGGCCATCCGGATCGTCGGTCTTGACCGCAAGCGACCCAATCGACACCCAAACGCCTGCGCGGCTGGCAAAGTCCCGCATGGCGGCAAGCGTCTGATCTTGTTCTTCTTTCACCAGCACCGCGCGCTGGCGATCCCGGTCCAGTGACACACAATTGGTCACCTCTGGCGTCAGAATAAACGCGGCCCCGCCCTCAACAGCCTGTCGCGCAAGGTCCATCGTGACGGCCAGATTGGCCGCCGGATCATCGCCCGAACACAGTTGAATAAGGGCGGTTTTCACGCCGCCAGCATCGGATCGAGCTTGCCCGCGTCGTTCAACGCATACAGGTCATCGCAGCCGCCCACATGCACGCCGCCAATGAAAATCTGCGGCACGGTCCGGCTGCCCCCGGCCCGTTTGACCATTTCCGGCCGGCGGTCGGGCTGAGCCATAACATTGATTTCGCTGAACGATACACCCTTGGACGTCAGCAACCGTTTGGCAGCCTGACAAAAACCACAGGTGGGTGTTGTATAAATCTCGACGGGTTTCATGGCGTTCTTCCTTTGGACACGAACCCTAGATGTAGGCATCTTTTGTCGCCCGGGCCAGTGCCAGAACGCAGACCCGTGACGCCCCTGCCGCACGCAGGGCCTCGGTCGCGGCGGCAAATGTGGCCCCAGATGTCATGACATCGTCTACGATAACAACGGTTTGCCCCTTGATCCGGTTGGCACGGTCTTGGCGCACCGCAATCGTGCCCTGCAGTGCTGCAAACCGGGCGTCCCGCCCGTGCCCTTCCAACGATGGCGTCTGTCGGGTCCGAACCAATGCGTCGGACAGAACGTTCAGTCCCGACGCCTTGCCAATCCCCAAGGCCAACAATGCCGCCTGATTGTATTTCCGGTGCAACATGCGCCGCCAATGCAGGGGAACGGGCACAATCAATGCCTTACCCTCCGTTACCATGGGCCGAACCGCACGGGCCATCCACGCGGCCATCGGTGGTGCCAGATCCGTCCGGTCGCCGTGTTTCAGACCAAGGATCAATTTGCGGCCCACGCCAGAATAAACAACCGTCGCACGCCCCTGATCCCAGGGCCGCGCCGTTTTCAGGCAATCATCACAATGTTCCGCCCGGTCCGAATCACCCGGCAACGGAACGCCGCACAAATCACACACCAAACCACTAACAAACTGCACATCCTTCCAACAGACGGGGCAAAGCCCGAATTCTGCGTCGGTCAATGCGTCGCAGGCGATGCATTGGGGGGGATAGATGGCACGAACCAGACTTTGCAAAAGCATCTTCTTTCCCTAAGGGATCAGGTCATGACATCCCAATCCACCATGACAGACCTTGCCGCACTGACGCGCAACCGGGCCCGCGCCCGCAAAAACCCCGCGATGTTTCTCCAAACGGCGGTTGCCGATGATCTTCAGCTAAGACTGAACGAGATTAACAGACCGTTTACGAACGTGGCGATTGTGACGGCGTGGCCAGAAATCTGGCAGGATCGGTTTCCGAATGCGATCCTGCTGCCAGACGATCCTGTGCTTGGGTTCACAAGCACCGACTACGATCTGGTGATCCACGCGATGGGTCTGAATTGGGCCAACGATCCGGTCGGTCAAATGATCCAATGCCAGCGTGTGCTGCGTCCGGACGGTCTGTTTCTGGGCGCGGGGCTTGGGGGGCAGACCCTGCATGAACTCCGCCGCGTGCTGGCGCAGGCTGAAATTCAGGTCACGGGCGGATTGTCGCCCCGGGTGGCCCCGATGGCCGAAATCCGCGATCTGGGCGTGTTGGTTCAACGGGCGGGGCTCGCGTTGCCTGTGGCGGACAGCGATACCTATACGGTGACCTATGCCGACATGCGGGCGCTGATGCACGACCTGCGGGCGATGGGCGAAACCAACGCCTTGGCGGCGCGCTTGCGTCACGCATCCCGGCGGGCCGTTTTCGAGGTAGCGCAGGACCTATATGCGACCCATTTTGCCATGCCGGATGGCCGAATTCCTGCGACGTTCGAGGTTGTCGTCCTGACCGGTTGGGCACCCGCCCCGGATCAGCAAAAACCGCTGCGGCCCGGATCCGCGACGTCTAGGTTGGCCGATGCCTTAGGTGCGACGGAAACGCCACTTGACCCGGGCCAGAATTGACCCGACCGCGAATGAGTTTATGTGATCGGGGCAGACAGAGCTATTATGGAACACCTCATGCTGGACGCGACCTCGAAAGCCCCGATCGGTGACGCTGCCGTGTGCCCGTTTCACGCCCCCAAAGACCACCCAAAGGTGAAGCCTGCCAAAATCGGCGTGCTTCTGGCCAATCTTGGGACGCCGGATGCGACCGACTATTGGTCCATGCGCCGATATCTGAACGAATTTCTGTCAGACCGCCGCGTGGTCGATTATTCGCCATGGCTTTGGCAACCGTTGCTGCAGCTTGTGATCCTGAGCAAGCGGCCGTTCAAATCCGGTGCCGCCTATCGGTCGATCTGGAACAACGATGCGAACGAAAGCCCGTTGTTGACCATCACCAAGGATCAAACCAACGCGATTCGCGCCAAGATCGAGGCGGAGTTCGGCGGCGAGGTTCTGGTCGATTTCTGCATGCGCTATGGCAATCCGTCCACCAAATCCAAAGTTAGGGAAATGGTCGAGGCTGGCTGTCGGCAAATCCTGTTTTTCCCACTCTATCCGCATTATGCGGGGGCAACATCGGCCACGGCCTGCGATCAATTCTTCCGCGCCATGATGGAGGAAAAATGGCAGCCCGCCGTTCGGGTTGTTCCGGCCTATTACGAGGACCCTACTTACATCGACGCGCTCGCGCAGTCGATCGAGGCGGCCTATGCATCCGCCGAAACCAAACCGGATATGCTGGTGTGTTCCTACCACGGCGTGCCGGAACGGTATCTGCAGGAAGGCGACCCCTACCACTGCCAGTGCCAGAAAACGACGCGGTTGCTCAAGGAACGGTTGGGTTGGGACGACACCCAGATCATCACGACGTTTCAATCGCGGTTCGGACCCGAAGAGTGGCTAAAACCCTATACCGTTGAAGAAGTGGCGCGGCTGGCGGAGCGTGGGATCAAGAACATCGCGGTTTGCGCCCCGGCGTTTTCCGCCGATTGCATCGAGACGCTTGAAGAAATCAATGAGGAAATCCGCGAAAGTTTCGAACATGCGGGCGGCGAAAAGTTCACCTATATCCCCTGCCTCAACGCGAATGACGCGCATATCGGGGCGCTGACAGGGATCATCAAACAGAACCTGAAAGGCTGGGTTCAGGGCTGAACTGGACACGACAGATCACAACGAAAAAGGGCGGTGGATTACTCCACCGCCCTTTTCTTCATCCGTGAGGATGAATTATTCTGCGTCGCCGGTGCTGGACGACAGAGCCGCTGCGACCAGAGCGATCAGGATCAGCGGGATGATCAGGCCTGCGGAGGACGAAGAACCAGCGGTGGTTTCTTCAATCACAACGGGTTCCATTTCCATGACGGGGGCGGACATGCCACCGGCATAAGCGGACGTAGCAGCAAACAGGCCAGCAACGGCGAGTGCGATTTTTTTCATGTTCATTCTCCAGTTTTTGCCCACCGCCTATTTTGGTTGAGGACGGCAGCAGGCACCCAAGACTTACCTCGTATTACGGTCTAAGCAGCATTTTGACGGAAAGGCAAAGACCAATGCTGCAATGCGGCTGCAAAAGCACCAACTTGTCGTCAAATAAGCAACACTTGCGTGCCGACCTTGGCCAGCTCGAACAACTGACCAATGTGTTCGTTATACAAGCCAATACAACCATTTGACGATCGCCGCCCGATCTTGCGAGTGTCGTGCGTCCCGTGGATGCGGTAATAGGTCCACGACAGATACAAGGCGAGCGGGCCGAGCGGATTGGTCGGATCACCACCCGGCACCACCTCGGGCCATTCCGGATTGCGTTCCCGCATGGACGGTGTGGGCCGCCATGTCGGGTTGACCACCTTCTGGATCACCTCTGTCCGGCCCTTGCGCGTCAGGTCGTCGGTCAGCGGCACGCTCGTGGGATACAACCGATAGATGCTTTCGTCCTCGGACCAGTAGTGCAGCGCGCGGGATGTCACATCCACAAGGATCGCGCCGTTGGTCACATTGGTAAAGTATGGCCGCCAATCCAGCGCGCGAAAGCTGGAGGCGTTGCGGCGCACCGACTGGGATATCGCCCCTTCGACTTCGGTGGTGTCGCCACTTTGCGCCCAAGCGGCGGATCCGGCAACCGAAATGGCCCCGGCCACAAACGCCCGGCGACCTAGTTCGGGGATTTTGTCATTCGACATGTTCTGGCTCCTTTGACACCTGATGTGCCTCAACGTCGGATGAAATTACTGCGTTAGGCGGCGCGGGGCAATTCAAACCCCTGTCATCTGCGGCCTTATCCAAGAACTGCGTTTGAACTGCCATGCGAGGCCGGATAAGACGGGGGACAAAGTAAGGGTGACCACATGAAACGTCGCGTTTTGATCACAGGTTTGGCAATGTTGGGTCTTTCGGCCTGCGTTGGGTCGCGTGAGGTCCCTGTGGGGCCTGATGGCCTCCCCCTGCCGCAGGTGTATCGCATTGCCGCCGGGGACGAGGCCGCCGTGCAGTTTCGGATGCTGGATGGCGTGAACGCCTTGCGTCAGGCAGCCGGTCAGGCCCCGTTGCAGATGAATGCAGCGCTCAACGCTGCCGCCGCAACCCATTCCCGCGATATGTCGGTGCAAAACCGGCCCTGGCATTTCGGATCGGACGGGTCATCCCCGATCGACCGGGTCCAACGGGTAGGATACACAGGCCAGATGTTGGGCGAAAACATCTCGGAAACTTATGAAACCGAGCTTGAGACGTTGGGCGCGTGGATGCAGGTGCAAGACACCCGCGACGTCATCATGGACCCCGCCGCCCGCGACATGGGCATCGCCTGGTTTCAGGAGCCAGCAGGCAAACTGTGGTGGACCTTGATTACCGGAGCATGATCCCTAGGGATAAATGTAAATCGGGGTGCCAACGTTGACCATCGCATAGATCAACTCCATCTCGCGGTCGGTGACGGCGATGCACCCAGCCGTCCAGTCACGGCGATTGGCCACGATCCTTGGCGTGCCGTGGATGAAAATATCACCACCGGGGGATTTCCCAGCAGCATGAGCCGCCGCGCGGTCTGCTGCGTTGGGATACGAGATGCCGATTGACAGATAAAACTGGCTGTTGGGGTTTTTGCGGTCGATGAAATAGGCCCCCTCGGGCGTCCGGCCATCGCCTTCGACGGCCTTGTGGCCCTCGGGCGAGAACCCCAGTTCGAATTCATAGGCCTTCAGAACCCGGTCTTCGTGCATCAGGAACATCTGCCGCTCGCCCTTGCGCACGACGATGCTGGTGACCTCTGGCCCGTTGTAGGTCCGGAATTTACCGCCACATGCCGCCAGAACAAGCGTCAGCGACAAGACCATGATCAACCGGAAAATGCGCATATCTGACTGCCTGTTTCATTTCTTATTTCGGACGGGTGTTACAGTATCATGGCCCAGACGCCTAGGTGTTCGTGGCATCCGCGACTCACGAACGTGTGAATTGGGCGGCAATTTCGACATGGGCGGCCCACCGAAACTGGTCAACGACATCAATCCAGTCGAGCGTGAACCCTGCATCCAGCAACACCCGCGCATCCCGCGCAAAGGTGACCGGGTTGCACGACACCATGGCGACCCGCCGCACGGTGGATGTGGCAAGACAGGCGATCTGCGCCTCGGCCCCCGCGCGGGGCGGGTCGATCACCACAGCGTCAAAGCGGTTCAACTCGTCCGCCTCCAGCGGGCGGCGGAACAGGTCACGGCGTTCGGTTGTGACCCGTTTCAGACCGCGCGCGGTGCGCCAGCCCCGGTCAAGCGCCACCAGCATTTCAGCCTCGTTTTCAACGGCGTGAACTTCGGCCCGGGCAGCCAAGGGCAGCGAGAATGTGCCGGATCCGGAAAAAAGATCGACGACCCGCGCAGCGGACCCAACCGCCTGCACGACCGAGGCAACCAACGCCGCCTCGCCCTCGCGGGTTGCTTGCAAAAATGCGCCGGGCGGGGGCACGACGGCCACGCCGCCGAACCGTTGTATGGGCGCCGACATGGTGACAACCACGTCGTCCCCCCAAACCAACCGGGCGATACCGTGGGTCTGGGCCAGTTCCGCCATGGTGAACCGCACCTCTGGCGTCAGGACCTTGTCGGTTCCGATTGTTATGTCCGGGCCGACATCGGTTTGCGTCACGCTCAGCGCGACCTCGCCCTTGCGACTGGCCGCATGCAGGGTGATCGCCTCAAGCGTGGGAAACGCAGCCATCAATGCGGGCGACAACAGGATGCAGTCCGGGACCGGAACCAGCGTGTCCGACGCGCGCCCGTGAAACCCGACCAACGCCCCGGATTTGGTCCGTCGCCCCGCCAGTTTGGCCCGCCGGCGGGACCGCGCCGGGGATGTTGAAATCCCGCGAATTGGGGCGTCAATACCATGCGGGGCCAAGGCACGGCGCACCACATCCATTTTCCAATTGGCCACAAAGCCGTCCGAAGCGTGTTGCATCGCACAGCCGCCGCAGACCTTGAAATGACGACAAGGTGCGGCGACCCTGTCTGCGGACGGCACGATAATCCGCACCACGCCATCGGTGCCCGTCTCAACCACTTCGCCGGGCAGAACGCGTGGCAAGAATTGTCCGTCGTCCGTTCTGCCCAACCCTTGGTGGGTCAATCCCTCGACAATTGCCATGCTTTATTCCGCTGCGTCCATGATCCCGATGAACCCACCCGATTGCCGGTTCCAGTAGCGGGCGTATAGCCCCCCTGCCGCCAAAAGGCTGTCGTGGGTGCCATCTTCGACGATCCGGCCTTTGTCCATGACGATAATCCGGTCCATCCGCGCGATCGTGGACAACCGGTGCGCAATAGCCAGAACGGTCTTGCCCTCCATCGCAATGTCCAAGGCATCCTGAATGGCGGCTTCTACCTCGCTATCCAATGCCGAGGTGGCCTCGTCCAGAACCAATATCGGCGCGTTTTTCAGAATGGTCCGCGCCAGCGCGATCCGCTGGCGTTGCCCACCAGACAGTTTGACGCCCCTTTCGCCAAGAAACGCATCATAGCCGGACCGCCCGTTGTTATCCCGCAAATGTTGTATGAATTCATGGGCCTCCGCCTTTTTCGCGGCGTCCTCGACTTCGGCTTGGGATGCGTCAGGTCGGCCATAGCGGATGTTGTCCCGTGCGGCGCGGTTGAACATGGAAGTGTCTTGGGTGACCATCCCGATCTGCCGTCGCAGGCTTTCCTGGGTCACCTGTGCCACGCTTTGACCATCAATCAGGACGCGGCCACCGGATGGATCATAAAGCCGCAACAACAACGACACGAACGTGGATTTGCCCGCCCCTGACGCGCCGACAAGACCCACCTTTTGCCCCGGCGCAATCGTCACCGATACGTTGCTGACACCACCCACGACGCGGCCGTAGGTGAAGGTCAGGTCCTCAAACACGATGCCGCCTTTGGTCACCACCAATGCCGTGGCATTCGGTGCATCAGTCAATTCATGGGGTGGGGTCAGGGTGCGCATACCGTCCTCGACCTCGCCCAGCGATGAATACATCGCCATCAGGGTAAAGCTGACCCAGCCCGTCATTTGCGACAGACGCAACGACACCGCCCCGGCCGCCGCGATATCCCCGGTCGAGGCCTGCCCCAGCGACCACAGCCAGATGGTGCCGCCAATCAACAGGATCGGAACGGCCCCGCCCACTGTCATCAACGCCACGCGGAACCATGCCGACAGATACCCGAATTCAACCGCGCGTTCGCGGAATTCGGCCATCGCGTTCAGGGCGACCCTGTCTTCGTGGGCATCGTGGGCAAACAGTTTGACCGTTTTGATGTTGGTGATCGTGTCCACCACTTGTCCGCCCAACATGGATCGGGCGTTCGCCCGCGCCTTGGACCGCAGGCGGATACGCGGCATGAACCACCGGATCATGGCGAGATACGACAAAACCCACGCCAACAAGAGCAGCGCAATTCGCCAGTCGATCGCCACAAGCAAAACGACCGAGCCAACCAAAGACGCGAGCGCAAAGCAGATCGTGTTGATGAATTCCGATGCGATTTCCGTCACAGCGGCGGACACCTGCATCTGTTTTTGCGCGATCCGGCCCGCGAAATCGTCGTCAAAAAACCGCACCGAATGGCCCATCGTCCAGCGATGCAACCGCCCCAGAACCTGCGGGCCCAGATTTGGCTGCACGATCACGTTGTTCGTCGCCGCCGACGCCCCGAAAATCAGCGGGCGCAGGACCATGAAGAACACAAACAGCGATGCGATCAGGAACACCTGATCAGTCCAGAATGTATCAGGCCGCGCGGTGCTGGTCACATCAATGACCCAACCCAGCAACAGCGCTGTCAACACGTCCATCACCCCAGCCGCCGCCGAGGTGAGGCCCGCAACCCACAGCATCCCCCACGACCCGTTCAGGCACCAGCCGATGAAACGACCCAGCGTTTGGGGGGGCGCATCATCGACCCGTTGAAACGGGCGGATGAGGTCGGCAATCCTCATTCGGCTGCCGCCCCTTCACCCAAGAAACCACCGGATTGGCGCGCCCACAGCCCGGCATAAACGCCGCCCTGTGCCAACAACCTGTCGTGGCTGCCGTCTTCGATGATGCGGCCCCGGTCCATGACGATGATACGATCCATACGCGCAATGGTAGAAAGCCTGTGGGCAATGGCAATGACCGTTTTGCCCTCCATCATGCCATAGAGCGTTTCCTGAATGGCGGCCTCTACCTCGCTGTCGAGCGCTGATGTCGCCTCGTCCAGCACAAGGATCGGGGCATCCTTGAGGATCACGCGGGCCAGCGCGATACGTTGCCGTTGACCACCGGACAGTTTGACACCGCGTTCCCCCACCCGCGCATCATAGCCTTTGCGCCCATCACTGTCTTCCAGACCCAGAACGAAATCGTGCGCCTCGGCCTTGGTCGCGGCGGCTTGCATCCGGGTTTCGTCGGCGGACGGATCACCATACAGGATGTTGTCCCGCACCGACCGATGCAACAGCGCGCTGTCTTGTTGAACCATGCCAATCTGACGACGCAGGCTGTCTTGGGTCACGCGGGCAATGTCTTGGCCATCCACCAGAATTTGCCCGCCCTCAGCATCATAGAACCGCAGCAACAGCTTGACCAATGTGGTTTTACCCGCACCGGATCGGCCCACCAGCCCAACCTTTTGCCCCGGTTCCACAACCAGATTGATCTGGTCCAAACCGCCCATGTCCCGGCCATAATGATGGCTCAGATCCCGCAGTTCGATCCGACCAAGGCCGCGCGCCAGCTCCACAGCGCCCGGTTTATCAACCAGCGTGACAGGCTGCGCGATGGTCTGCATCCCCTCGGCCACAACCCCCAGATTGCGAAAGAAGTTGGACACGGCCCACATGATCCAACCTGACATGGCATTGAGCCGGAGCGCGAGTGCTGTCGCCGCCGCAACCACGCCGACCGTCGCCGTGCCCCCGAACCACAACCAGATTGCCCAGCCGACAACCCCCACGATCAACACGCCGTTCAGCAGCATCAGCGCAAGGTCCATCACCGTATAGAGCCGCATTTCTGCAAAGAACGTGCGCCGCGCCTCCTCGATCACGTCCTTGGCATAGGCGAGTTCCCGGTCATGATGGGCAAACATCTTGACCGAATGGATGTTGGTATAGCTGTCCACGACGCGCCCGGTCACCGCAGACCGCGCGTTCGACGCCGCCTCGGACGCGGGACCAATCCGCAGCACGACCCACCGCAGCAACACAAGATAGGGCAAGAGCCACGCCATCATCGGAATGATCAACCGGGGGTCAGCATCACCCAGCAGGATCACGGCCCCGATCAGATAAGCAATGGCAAAAGCTATGGCGTCAAACATCTGAAACACAACCTCGCCCGCGGCAGGTGGGGTTTGCATGATACGGTTTGCAATCCGGCCCGCGAAATCCTCCTCGAACCAGCCAACAGATTGACGCAAAACGTGTTTATGCGCCCGCCACCGCACCAAAGTGCCAAAGTTGGGGATGATGGAATTGTTCAGCAGGGCAATCTGCGCGATATGCAGCGCGGGCCGGATGGTCAGGATAAACACCGCCACAAGGATCAATTCCAGACCAAACCTGGCCCATACTTCGCCCGGTTCGCGCCCGGTCAGCATGTCCACGATGCGGCCCATATAGGCGATCAGCCACACCTCAAGGGCGGCAATCAACACCGACAGGATACCGGTGACCCAGAACACCTTTTTGAAGGGTTGGGCATAGTCGCGCATGAACGGCCAAAGTTTACGCGGTGGCGTATCGGTTTGCGGATAGTCGCAATAGGGGTCGATCAGGTTTTCAAAGAAACGAAACATCGGGGGAAGCTCCTGCGAGCGTGAACACTATGGACGGCGGCGGGCGGGTCAGACCGCCACATCAGGATCGGTCTGGTCAGGCCAGAAACGGGGTGATCCTGATATCCATTATGTGTTCCTCCAGTATTTCGCAGTTCGGATACCGCAGTCTGAACCGCTTGTCACCCAAAATTCCGGATCAGGTCCGACTTCTCAAGGGTAAACCCGGACGCAATCCAGAGATCCTCCGCCTCCCGGAGAGCGGCGCCAAGGGTGGGGCCGGTGAGGGCGGGCATCAGATCATCCGCCTTGATAGGAAAAATCGCCATCGCGCCCGTTTGCGCCAGCGCGAACTGGTCCGGCGGCACCTCTCGTCCACCCAACGCAGCACGCAGGGCAAGCGCGTCGCGGGCATCTGGCAGACCCAGACGATAGCCAAGTTCGCCCGGCGGCAAATCGGAGTCCATCGCCGTCTTGAGCCTGTCCAGTTTGTGCGCCTGTTCGCGCGACAGGCGCAGCGCGTCGGCAACATCGGACCCGCCTAGTGCGGCCAGCCTGCGGACCGGATCAGGGGACAACCCCGCCGCCTGTTCCACATGCACCAGAACCGTCAGCAATTGCGCGCCCGCACCGGGCAACAGCCGCAACAACGCGCCACAGGCCCCCATTGCGGCCATCGCCGGGGCGGGATCGGGGGCGGTTAACAGCTTGATAATCTCGGCCCCGACCCGTTCCCGAGACAGCCCCTTGAGCCCGTCCAGATTGGACGCACAGGCGGCCAAACCTTCGGCGTCGATGCCCAGATCGGGGTCGCCATAGATCGCCGTGAACCGGAAAAACCGCAGGATGCGTAGATAATCCTCGGCAATCCGTTCAGAGGGGTCGCCGATAAACCGGACGTGCCGCGCATGCAGATCGGGCAGGCCACCAACCGGATCGGCGAGGTCCCCCGTGGGCGAAGCATAAAGCGCGTTCATGGTGAAATCGCGCCGCGCGGCGTCTTCCTCAATGTTGGTTGAAAACGCGACAGTTGCGTGGCGTCCATCGGTTGCGATGTCCCGCCGAAACGTTGTAACTTCAACAGGTTGGCCATGGGCGAGGATGGTCACGGTGCCGTGGTCAAACCCGGTTGGAATCGCCCGCAATCCCGCCGTTTTGGCAAGGTCCATGACGACCTGCGGTATCGCGTCGGTGCAGATGTCGATGTCGCCCACAGGCATATCCAACAGCGCATTTCGGACGCAGCCGCCGACGAACCACGCCTGATATCCGGCATTGGTCAGCATCGTGCAAACGGCCATGCTGCTGGGGCTGGTGATCCAATCGGCGGTCAGGCGGGTCATGGGTCGCGCGATCTTTCTGCCAAGGCTCGAAGAATACGGGCCGTCGCCCCCCAGATGTAGTAGGGACCATAGGGCACCGCAAAGTAATATCGGCGACGCCCTTGCCACCGCCGCCCTTCAACCCGGTAGCGGGCAGGGTTCAGAACGTGGTCAAGAGGCACCTCGAACACCTCGTCAACCTCGCCTGCTTCGGGGATCGGCGCAAAGGGGCCGTGGACGAGGCCGACCACCGGGGTCACCGCGTAGCCTGTTACGGTTTCATGTGTGGGAAGCGTTCCCAAAACCTCGACCTGCGAGGGGGAAAGCCCAATCTCTTCATGGGCTTCGCGCAAGGCTGCGGCGGTCGGTGACGCGTCGGTTGGGTCCTGTTTGCCCCCCGGAAACGCGATCTGACCGGGATGGTGTTTCAACTGGCCGGACCGTTTGGTCAGGATCAGAACCGCGCGGTCCGCATAGACCGGGATCAAGACCGAGGCCGGGCGCAAAACCCGGCCTTCGGGCAGGCGAATATCCGAATTGAGGTCAAAGTCAGAACTGTCCGCGCCCCGGGCCAACAAGGCGCGCGACAGACCTGCGATGTGGTCAGCCCTTGTCAACCGACGCACCTTGCGCCTCGAACCCAAGCGTCTTGGGGTCGAATTCATAATGCGCCCCGCAGAACTGGCAATCCGCCGTCACGATCCCGGTGTCTGTCGTCATGTATCTGATATCCTTGGCAGAATAGATCGACAGGCTTTGCCGGACTTTGTCGTCGGAACACGAACACCCGAATTTGACCGCCTGCGGATCGTAGACGCGGGGCTCTTCTTCGTGGAACAGGCGCACCAAAAGGTCGGTTGGTTGAACGGTGGGGCCGATCAGTTCCAATGTTTCGACCGTATCTAGCAAGAGGTTAGCGCGGTTCCAGTTTTCGCCTTCGTCCTCGTCCAGAATATCCGCAGCACCCAGCAGGCCACCTTCGCCGGAGCCGCCTTGGGAAGCGACGAACTGCGAGGCTTTGGGCAAGTGCTGCAACATGACGCCGCCTGCCCGCCAGTGTTCTGGCCGCCCCGGCATTTGGGACCGCCCGAATGACAGCGAAAACCGGGTGGGCAACTGTTCGGATTGCGCGAAATAGGTTTCCGCACAGGACGACAGAGACCCCCCGGCGATGGGCGTAATCCCTTGATAAGGCGTCATTCCTTCGCCTTGGTCGATCAGGATGGCAAAGTAGCCCTTGCCGATCTGGCTGAACGGATTGGCGGCGTGATCCAACGTGTCGGCGTTGTAGCTGGCCCAAGCGCGGATGCGGGCCGGTTCGCCTTCGGCGGTGGGGCCATAGTAATCGGTGGCGATCAGGCGGGCGGGGCCGTCGCCGCGCACCTGCAAGGACAGTTTCCACCGCAGTTTCACCGACTGCCCGATCAGTGCCGTCAGCACCGCCATTTCCGCCACAAGCGATTCAATCAGTGGCGGATAATCGTGTTGTGACAATACGTTATCAAGCACCCCGTCCAGACGGGCCACGCGCCCACGGATGTTGGAGCGGTCAAGTTGAAAGGGCAGGACGGTGTCGTCCCAGGCGATTTGGCTGCCAAGGGTCATTGGATTTCCTTACTGGGCGGATCCGGGATATCGCGCCTATATAGGCACGACAGGCAAAGCACCAAGGGGAAAGCCATGATCAGACGGTATGGCGAGGCTGTAAAAACCGGGCAGGTGTATCGCCACAGACCGGGGGTTTATGCGATTTTGCCGCGTAACCATCAGATATTACTGACATTTCAGGAGGCCCCCACGCCGGAGTTTCAACTGCCCGGTGGCGGTATTGACGCGGGCGAACATCCCATTGCCGCCTTGCACCGCGAGGTGTTTGAGGAAACCGGGTGGCGGATTGCCGACCCCCGCAAGATCGGCGCGTTTCGGCGGTTTGTGTTCATGCCGGAATACAACATGTGGGCCGAAAAGGTATGCCATATCTATATGGCGTTGCCTGTTCGCCCGCACGGGCCGCCGAGTGAACCCGGGCACAGCGCCCATTGGATGGCCGCCGATGGGGTGCCGGATATGTTGGGAAACGAAGGCGACCGGGCGTTTGTTGCGGGTGTTTTGGCACGTCGGTAATGCCTAGACGCCAAACGGGCCGAATCAGAGGTTAACGCCCTTGTTTTGTTGAAAACGGCCGTTGGATTTCACGTCGGTATTCCGACGGTATTCCGTCAGTGTCATTTTTCGAAATTCGCGGGCGCGCCCTGGTTAACAGGGCGCGCGCCGGATCAGACCAGATCCCGTTTTTCGATGAGGTGTCCGTAGAGCGTGGTCAGGATCGAGACGCCCACCATCAGAAAGACCCAAGTGACCCCGATGTTGAGGACCTGCGCCACCAGCGGCAACCCTGCCCCAATCAGCCCCAGCAAGGACGTGGCCGCGATGTTGAGAACCGTCAGGGTCACAACCACCCCGAAAATCGTCCCCGAGAGCGGTTTTGTCACCGCCCAGCTTTCGCCGATCTTGAGAGGTTGACCCACCGCCAGCGACGGCAGCACCAGCGCGATGCGGAACCACAACCAACCGAGGAGCGATCCCATAACAATGCCGAAGATCAGTCCGAGGACAAACAGCCCACGAACTTCACCGCCAGCGAACGGCGTAAAGACAAGCCCCAAGACAAAGAGCAAAGGCAGCGCCACAAGGACGAGCAGCAACCCCAAAAGCACCAGCCGCCCGGCATAGGCCCCAATGGGCCGCCCGCCAAAGGCCGGCAGGATGCCCGGATATTCTTCGAGCAGGACAAACCGGTGCCAGCCGACCGCCACCCATGCAGAGATCACCAGATATATGATCAGCACCGCCACAATCAGCGGGAACGCCCGCAAGGCGGCCTGTGGGTCATTTTGGTCAATCGCGCCGAGGGTCATCAGCGGGACATTGAGCGCAAAGCCAAGGGAGACCGCCAGCACGAGACCGATCAGGAAAGGCCCCAGCGACACCTTGAGCGCGTGCGAGAGGTTGTTGAAAACGAGCGTAAAGGCGTGCCGGACAATTTGCCAACTCATGACTATGGTTCCCTGTTTCAATGTTTTGCCTTTGGTGACAGCGTGCCTGCGCCAGGTCAATACGGGTGTGCGCCCGGCCCCATTCCCCCCGGCTTGCCCTGACCCCGAAAACCCGGTAGGCCGAGGGCCGAATTCAAGCCCGGAGCCATGCCCATGTCCGCCCCCAAAACCGCCCCGAAAAAAGTCGTTCTTGCCTATTCGGGGGGTCTTGATACCTCGATCATCCTGAAGTGGTTGCAGACCGAATATGGGTGCGAGGTGGTGACGTTTACCGCCGATCTGGGACAGGGCGAAGAACTGGAGCCTGCCCGCGAAAAGGCGATCCTGTTGGGCATCAAGCCCGAGAACATTCATATTCTTGACGTCCGCGAAGAGTTCGTGCGCGATTTCGTGTTTCCGATGTTCCGCGCCAATGCGTTGTATGAGGGGCTGTATCTGCTTGGCACGTCCATCGCCCGCCCGTTGATTTCCAAGCATCTGGTGGATATCGCCGCCGCCTGTGGTGCCGATGCCGTGGCCCATGGCGCCACCGGCAAGGGCAACGATCAGGTGCGGTTTGAATTGTCCGCCTATGCGTTGAACCCCGAAATCCGCGTGATTGCCCCGTGGCGCGAATGGGATCTGACCAGCCGCACCAAACTGTTGGAGTTTGCCGAAGCCAACCAGATTCCGATTGCCAAGGACAAGCGTGGCGAGGCCCCGTTTTCTGTTGATGCCAACCTGTTGCACACGTCGTCCGAGGGCAAGGCATTGGAAAACCCGGCCCAGCAGGCCCCCGATTATGTGTATCAGCGCACCGTTGCCCCCGAGGATGCCCCCAACACCCCCGAATATATCGAAGTCACGTTCGAGCGTGGCGATGCCGTCGCCATAAATGGCGAGACGATGTCCCCTGCCACCATCCTGACCCGGTTGAACGAATTGGGCGGCGCCCATGGCATTGGTCGCCTCGATTTCGTGGAAAACCGGTTTGTTGGCATGAAATCCCGCGGGATTTATGAAACCCCCGGCGGCACCGTGTTGTTGGAGGCCCACCGCGGGATCGAGCAGATCACGCTGGATGCCGGCGCTGGCCACCTCAAGGACAGCATCATGCCCCGCTATGCCGAGTTGATTTACAACGGGTTCTGGTTTTCCCCCGAGCGCGAGATGTTGCAGGCCCTGATCGACAAGAGCCAGGAGCATGTGACCGGCACCGTTCGGTTGAAGCTGTACAAGGGTGTCGCGTCCTGTGTCGGCCGCTGGTCCGACCATTCGTTGTATTCCGAGGCCCATGTCACCTTCGAAGAAGACGCCGGTGCCTATGACCAAAAGGACGCCGCCGGGTTCATCCGCCTGAATGCCTTGCGGCTCAAGCTGATCGCAACCCGCAACCGTCGTGTCGCAAAGTGACGTTTGACGAGATCACCGCCCTGATGCGCAAGGGTGCCCAGTCTGTTGGATTTGCCGACCGGTTAAAGTTTGATTGCGGGGCGGACGGGATCATTTTCCTGTCTCCCGACGGCGTCACCCATGACGATGCCGACGCCGATTGCACCATCAAGATCAGCACCGAGAACCTTGAGAAGTTGATCAAGGGCAAGTTGAACCCGATGACCGGCGTGGTCATGGGCAAGCTGAAGGTGAGCGGGAACCCCGCTGTCGCGTTAAAGCTGGCGGCGTTGTTGAAAGGGTGACCCCTAGCGCATTTTGACCGCCGCGAGCCTGTTGTAATGCGGCAGCGCCGCGTCGCAGAGCGCCTGTTGCGCCGGGGTGAGTGTGGGCGTGGACCCTTCGGCCCCGGCGAACCCGGTTGAGGTGTGGATCGCCCCATACCAGTGCGGCGCCCATGCCCCATCCTCGGCCCGGCCCCCTGCGGGCCATGACAGCATCCCTGCGTCCCATGGCAGACCGATCGCCGCGCAGAGTTTCTGCAACATTTGGGCGGGGTTGGCCCGGATGTCGCTGCTGTCGATAACCAGCCCGCCGATCCGGTCATAGAGCGCCGTTTGCTGCGCATAGCCGATGTCGACGAGGGTCAGTTGATCCCGCTTTTCCGCATAGCTGGCCACCACCCGCGCCGGGTGCCGGATCAGGTGGATGTTGACGCAATCGGCCGTCCAATCCAGCGGAAACCCCGCCACCATATGGTGTGGCATGTGTTTCATGTAGAGGTGGGGTTTATCGCCCGGAATAGACCCTGTGCAGGCCAAAGCGACCAAGTTTGGATCGGTTTCGTGGGCATCAAGGATGGCCTCCCGCATGGGGTGATCCGCCCCAGTTGCCGCGAGGTAGGGCGCATAGAATGGTTCGTCCCAGACCGCGCAATCCCCGCGCGCCCCGAAGGCATACATCAGGGCGGTGGACAGGTTGCGGGGGCCGGACCACATGGCGATGCGCATGACGGTATCCTTTGGTTTGAGACGCGATCCCGACTATTTCCGAGCGGGCCAATTGTTCCAAGGGGTAAAGAGCGCGTGACATCACGGTCCGGTGAATTGTGCCCAGCATCCGGCAATGGGACACCTTACGGCCAAAGGAGACTATCATGACAATTTTCAACCGAGCCTGTCTGCAATCTGTGAAGGTATGGGCGCTGGGCGCTGCGATTGTGGTGGGCGTGATTGCCCAATCCGGACCCGCCGCCGCACGCGACACCCAGACGATCGTGGTCGCGGGCGGCTGTTTCTGGTGCGTCGAATCCGATTTTGAGTCGGTGCGGGGCGTGAGCGATGTTGTGTCGGGCTATGCCGGAGGCACCGCGCCGAACCCGACCTACGAAAACCACGACGGGTATATCGAGGCGGTCAAGATCACCTATGACGCCGATCAGATCGGCACGCAGGCGTTGTTGGGTCTGTTTTTCCGGTCCATTGATCCCACCGATGCCGGGGGTCAGTTTTGTGACCGCGGCGAAAGCTATACCACTGCCGTGTTCGTGACGACCGCCGCCCAGCAAGCCGCCGCCGAGGCCGCCAAGACCGAGGCCCAAGCCGCATTGGGCCAGCGGATTGTCACGCCCATCCGTGGCACCCCGAATTTTGCCGATGCAGAGGCGTATCACCAGAATTATGCGCGCGGCACGGCGACGGTGTTGACCCGGCGCGGACCCAAACGGCAATCAGAGGCCTATGCATTCTATCGCAATGCCTGTGGCCGCGATGCCCGCGTGACCCAGTTGTGGGGCGACGCCGCCCCGTTTGCCAAGAACCACTAGGGCCGGAAGGCCTGCACCTCGGCCAGATCGGGGATCACGTCGGCAGTGCCAAGGCGCGTGACCATGAGGGCGGCCGCGCGCGTGGCCTGCCCGATGGCCTGCGCCATGGGCATCCCCCGGTCCAGCCCGGCCAGAACGTAACCGGTAAAGGTGTCCCCGGCCCCGGTTGTGTCCACGGGCACGACCGGAATGGCCGGGAAATGTTGCGCGCCGTCTGTCCCGAACCAGCGCGATCCGTTGGCCCCCAGCGTCACGATCACATCCCGCACCGGGAGCGCGTCCGGCGAGAGGCCCGTGGCCGCGCGAAGTTGTTCTGCCTCGACCTCGTTCAGGATGAGGAAATCCAGAAGCGGCAGAACCGCCTGCACCGCGTCCGCCGAAAAGGGGGCCGCCGCATAGCACACGGTCAGCCCCATATCCCGCCCGACCTGTGCCGCGTCCAATTGCAGATTGGTTTCGTTCTGAAACAGGATGCGGTCGCCCGTCCGCGCCTCGGACAAGGCGGCCTGCACCTGTGACAAGGGGATCACATGGTTTGCGCCGGGATGCAGGATGATCGCGTTTTCGCCGTCATCCCCGACGGCGATGATCGCCTGGGCTGTTTCAACCTCGGTTTCTGCGATGAACCGCGTGTCTACCCCGTATTCCAGAAGCCGCCGAACCGCCCAGCGCCCATCGCTGCCAACTGCCCCGATGTGATGGACCCGCGCCCCGGCCCGCGCGGCGGCCACCGACATATTGGCCCCCTTGCCCCCCAGAAACATCTGGCGCGAGGTGGACGCCAGCGTTTCACCGGGCGCGGGCACATGTGGCACCCGGTAGACGAAATCCGCGTTGATCGACCCAAGGTTCCAAATAGCCATCAGCCGACCTTGCACGCGGCAATGACCGCCATGTTGAGGATGTCATTGACCGTGGACACCGTGGAGCAGATTTGCACCGGTTTTTCCACGCCCGTCAGGATTGGCCCGATGACCGTGGCCCCGCCCATTTCCTGCATCAGTTTGACCGAGATCGACGCCGAATGTCGCGCCGGCACCACCAACACATTCGCCGGACCCGTGAGCCGCGAAAACGGATATTGTTCCTGTGCCCGCGCATTGAGCGCCACATCGACCGTCATTTCGCCTTCGTATTCAAAGGAGACGCCGCGTCCGTCCAGAACCTTGGGCGCCTGATGCATCTTGGTCGCCCGTTCCGACACCGGATAGCCAAAAGTGGAGAACGACAGGAACGCGACCCGTGGATCAAGCCCGAGATCCCGCGCCACGTCCGCACCCCGTTCTGCGATGTCGGCAAGGTCGTGTTCATCGGGCCATTCATGCACGAGCGTATCGGCGATCAGCACGATCTTGCCCTTGTTCAACACTGCCGACACCCCAACCGCCCCGGATGCGGGCGAGGCATCAAAGACGTGGTTGATGAGTTGCAGCACATGCGCCGATTTCCGGGTCGCCCCCGTCACCATCCCGTCGCCGTGCCCGTGCGCCAGCATCAGCGCCGCGAACACATGCCGATCCCGCGCCGCAAGCCGGTGAATGTCCTGTGCATCGAATCCATTGCGCTGCAAGCGGTCGTAAAGGAACGATTTGTAGGCATCGAGGTGAGTCGTGTTGGCCGCATTCACGACCTCTAGTTCATCCACCGCGTCGGCCAGACCTTCGGCGATGAGACGGTCGCGCACGTCATGGGCGCGGCCCACCACGATGGCCTTGCCCAGCCCCTGGCGTTGATAGGCCACGGCGGCCCGCAAGACCCGCGGATCGTCGCCTTCGGCAAAGATGATGGTGGCCTGTGCCGCCCGTGCCCGCGCGTTCAGCCCGCGCAGGATCGACACGGTGGGGTCCATGCGGGATTTCAGCGACAGTTCATACGCCTCCATGTCCACGATGGGCCGCCGCGCCACCCCGGTATCCATGCCCGCCCGCGCAACCGCCGTGGGGATCCGGTGGATCAACCGGGGATCAAAGGGCGTCGGGATGATGTAATCGCGCCCAAAGGTCAATTTGCGCCCGTAGGCCAGCGCCACCTCGTCCGGGACTTCTTCGCGGGCGAGGGCGGCGAGCGCATGAGCACAGGCGATTTTCATGGGGTCGTTGATCGCGCGGGCCTGAATGTCCAGCGCGCCCCGGAACAGGTAGGGAAAGCCAAGCACGTTGTTGACCTGATTTGGATAATCAGAGCGGCCGGTGGCGACGATGGCGTCGCTGCGGACGGCGTGGGCCTCTTCGGGGGTGATTTCGGGGTCGGGGTTGGCCATGGCAAAGATGACCGGGTTGGGCGCCATGGAGGCCACCATTTCCGCCGTCACCGCCCCCTTGGCCGACACGCCCAGAAACACGTCCGCGCCCACCATCGCATCGTCCAGCGTGCGCAGATCAGTTTTCACCGCATGAGCCGATTTCCATTGGTTCATCCCCTCGGTCCGGCCTTGATAGACCACGCCTTTGGTGTCGCAGACGATGCAGTTGTCATGCCGCGCGCCCATGGATTTCAGCAGCTCGATACAAGCGATGCCCGCCGCCCCGGCCCCGTTCAGAACGATTTTCACGTCGCCGATCTGTTTGCCAGAAATGTGCAGCGCATTGATAAGCCCCGCAGCACAGATGACCGCCGTGCCGTGCTGGTCATCGTGAAAGACGGGGATGTCCATCTCCTCTTTCAACCTTTGTTCGATGATGAAACATTCGGGGGCCTTGATGTCCTCCAGATTGATCCCGCCAAAGGTCGGCCCCATGAGCCGGACCGCATTGCAGAACGCATCCGGGTCTTCGGTGTCCAGTTCGATGTCGATGGAGTTCACATCGGCAAAGCGTTTGAACAGGACCGATTTCCCCTCCATCACCGGTTTGGAGGCCAGTGCGCCAAGGTTGCCCAGCCCCAGAACGGCGGTGCCGTTCGAGATGACGGCCACAAGGTTCCCCTTGTTCGTGTAGTCATAGGCGGTGCCGGGGTTTTCGGCGATTTCAAGACAGGGCACCGCGACGCCGGGGGAATAGGCCAGCGACAGATCCCGCTGGGTCGTCATCGGCACGGTCGCCTGCACCTCCCACTTGCCGGGGGTCGGGTCGAGGTGAAACGCGAGCGCCTCTTCGCGCGTGATTTTCTGCCGTGTCATGAAGATCCTCCCTGATCGTTCGACAGGCATAGCGGGGATGGGGGGCGGGCCGCAACGGCTGCGTTTTCGGCTTTCGCCGCTAACATCCGCTTTGTAGGGTCGGCAGAGCAGTTCCGGGGGACCCATGACGGCCAGTGCAGGCACCGTAACGCCCATGATGGCGCAATATCTGGAGATCAAGGCCGCCCATCCCGGTGCGATCCTGTTTTACCGGATGGGCGATTTTTACGAAATGTTTTTTGACGACGCCGTCGCCGCCAGCGGCGCGCTGGACATTGCGTTGACCAAACGGGGTCAGCATCTGGGCCAGGATATCCCGATGTGCGGCGTCCCCGTTCATGCTGCCGAGGGATATTTCCTGACGTTGATCCGCAAGGGGTTCCGGGTTGCCGTTTGTGAGCAGATGGAAGACCCCGCCGAGGCGAAAAAGCGCGGGTCAAAATCGGTGGTGCGGCGGGACGTTGTGCGGCTGGTTACCCCCGGCACGCTGACCGAGGATACGTTGTTGGACGCGCGGCGGCACAACTACCTTGCTGCGTTTGCGACCGTGCGGGACGCCGCCGCATTGGCATGGGTCGATATATCGACGGGGGCGTTTCATGTGATGCCTTGTGCGCCCACCCGGCTGGGCCCCGAATTGGCCCGGTTGGGTCCGCGTGAGGTGTTGCTGGCCGAGGGCGACGAGGGCGATTGGGCCAATATAGTGTCCGATGCGGGTGCCGCGGTGACCACATTGGGGCGCGCCGCGTTTGACAGCACGTCCGGTGAAAAGCGGCTGTGTGCCCTATATCAGATTGCTTCGCTGGATGCGTTCGGGACGTTTGACCGGGCCGAGGTTTCGGCCATGGCCGCCGTCGTCGAATATCTGGAGATCACCCAAAAGGGCAATCTGCCGTTGCTGCGCCCGCCCGTGGCCGAACGCCAAGGTGCCGCGATGCAGATTGACGCGGCGACGCGACGGTCGCTGGAGTTGACCCATGCCTTGGGCGGGGGTCGTGCGGGGTCCCTGCTGGCAGCAATTGACCGGACCGTGACCCCCGGTGGCGCGCGGTTGCTGGAACGGCGGTTGGCCAGTCCGGCCTGTGATCTGTCGTTGATCCGCGCCCGGCATGACTGCGTCGGGTTTTTCGTGGAACAGGCCCGGTTGGCCGAAGACGTGCGCGACCGT
>JBGSIZ010000025.1:0-31333 GCA_041742255.1 Marivivens sp.
CGCCCGCCGATGGACTGGACTGGACGATTGTGGGGGCCGCCGAGGCGGGGCAGGGGCCGCGCGGGCAAATCCTTGCGGGGGTGCGCCGGATCATCGCCGCGCGCAAGACCACGCCGCAACTGGCCTCCGACGTGCCCACGCGCATCCTCGATTTGCGCAACCCGGCCCTGTTCGGCGTCGCGCGGCTGGGGGACGACCGGACGGTGACGTGCCTGTTCAACTTCAGCAACCAACCCCAAGGGATCACCCCCTGGAGCCTCGCCCTCACCCCCGGCCGCCCCTACCGCGACCTGCTGAGCGGAGAATACCTGCGGCTAGAGGCAGGCCAAGTGGTGCTGCCGGGGTATGGGGCGGTTTGGTTGAGAGGGGAGTGAAGGGGGGGGCGGACGGTCAGCTTTGCGGGACTGAGCGGCCATTCTCAGCGGATGAAGAGCGAAAAGGCCCTCGCCTTGGCAGTTTCTTACCGCGTGACCAAGGACATTCCTCATCCGGAAGGACGGCTACGGCTCTGAAACGAGCGCAGCGCCTATGTTACCAAGCGAAGTGTTAAAGAACCAATCGCGATGAAGTAATTCTCCATTCACGATATAGAGATCTTCTACCGCGTAAAACTGATACTCTCCGGCCTCATCAGGTACGCGAACACGGCTGACTCCCCCTGTTTCGGCGGCCTCTTGATCGCTCACGTCAAACAGCTTGAAGTATTCCTGACTGGCAGTCAGCGAAACTTGCCTCAAAATTGCAAGAACATCTTCTTCGTCGGTGATCCGCTCATCAACGAAATAGCATCCGACTTCCAGCCCGCCAACCGTGACGGCCGTTCCACCAGCAACGATCAACGTGATTGGCGCGGTAAGTACCGCAAGCACACTAGCAGCAAATCCACTGCCTCCGATGATACCTACCGTTCCGGCGCCCGAAGCCCCTGCAAGCGTCGACCCCAACATCAAAGTTCCACTGGCTGCGTGCGGAAAGAAATAAAGCCCTCCCAGAGCCATGGTTGCGGGGCCAACAGTCGCCCCAGCGCCACCTACTGTGGCCGCAGCAGCTGCGGCTGTAGGACTGACCAACTGGCTGAGCCGATAGTCACAAACCCCAGAAAAGGCGCTCGTAACACAGGCAAGCGAAAGGATCGCACTGAGACTTAAGGTTTTGATCACCGGCTGAGTCCCGCTAAAACAACACTCCCCAAAGTCGTCGTCTTGGGAGGCCAGAAGGTTAAGTTTTTTATCTCGCTGCGCAGGGCGTGTGGGTCTGCTGTAGGCTCGTACCGCACCTTGGCCGCCAGGCGTTACAAAAGCCTGTCCCCACCTATCCCCCCAAAATCCCCCCTTCCCTTTCCCCTCAATCCCACCTAACCGCGCGGACTCATCCAGCCGCACACCCTTGGAGGGCGGTTTTACTTTCCGACAACGCGCCATGGCATGCGACTTCTCTGATCCTCCCGCCCCATGAACTGCGCCGTCAGGGGCGATGTTACCGGCGCATCCGCAGGATTTCTGCACGCCACGCCTCGGCCTGATCTTTTTGATCGGACTGGCGGACAGCATCGGGCGCACGTGTGACAGTGCGGCCATCGGGGAACGTCACTTTCAACTCCCAATATCCGCCAACCGAATATTCCTGATCCTTGTGCCAGAAAACTTCTGGCGGGCGCATATCGGCGAACGCAAATGCGGCCCTGCGACGGATGCCAAACGGATACCGCTCCGTCACACGCACCTCTTGGGTCGAGGCATCAAAGACGACAGTCGTTTCAGGGAACAAACAGGGCCGGATCATCGCAACGCCCAGCCCAGTGGCCACCAGAGTCACGAGCGATCCAATCGCAAAATGCGGGGGCCACGGCGTTTCGCCAAAAAGGCCGGCGACGAGGATCGGGCCTGCGCGCACCAACCCAACCAGTCCAAAGGCAAGTAACAACAGCCCGCCGATCAGCAGTGGCAACCGAAAAGACAAAGGAACGGCCGGTTGTAGGATCGTAAAGGATTGTCGCATTTTGGCCCCGGTCAATTTGTCCATTTCGGCACTCATGTCTGACGTCTGGCGACTCGGATGGGCGCGTTCTTGCACGGTGCAAGATCACAGAACTGTCCCGGTATTCACCAGTTTTGGCATCCGGGCTGACAGTCCGCAATGGGTTCGTCGCAGACAGTCGCGGCGCGCTATGTCCGACCCGCTCGCCTGTCCACCCCCAAAAATGCCCCCTTCCCTTTCCCCTCAATCCCCCCTATACGCGCGGCTTCGATCCAGCCGCACACCCTTGGAGGGCGGTTTTACCTTAGGAGAACGACCCATGGCACGCGAGATCCCTGATCTTCACGCCACGGTACGGACGGGGACAGGCAAGGGGGCCGCCCGTCAAGCTCGCCGCAACGGCGACGTACCTGGCATTGTATACGGTGGGGGCGCTGATCCCGTCCCGCTGAACTTTGACTTCAATAAACTGCTCACCCGTCTGCGGGCCGGGCGGTTCATGTCCACGCTGTTCAACCTCAAGGTTGAAGGCCACGACGACGTGCGGGTGATCTGCCGCGGCGTGCAGCGCGATGTGGTCAAGGACCTGCCGGTCCACATCGACTTCATGCGTCTGAAACGGACAAGCCGGGTGGACGTGTTCGTTCACGTCGATTTCGACAACCAGAAAGACTGCCCCGGCATCAAAAAGGGTGGCGTTCTGACCGTTGTCCGCGCTGAGGTGGAATTGAACGTGTTGGCCGGGGATATTCCGGATCACATCACCGTGGACCTGACCGGGCGTGACATTGGCGATGTGATCCACATCTCCGACGTGACCCTGCCCGAAGGGACCAAGGCGGTCATCGACCGTGATTTCGTCATTGCCAACATTTCGGCACCCTCGGGCCTGCGCTCGTCTGGGGTGGCGGACGACGAAGAGGGCGCTGCCGAATAATTCGGCGATGCGCGACACAGTCAGACGGCGGGGCCCCTTGGGGCCCCGTTTTCGTTTGGGCCGGATTTTGAACCGATGCAGGCCCGTTCCAGACTGGCAACCGGGGCCACAGCCCGCTAGGTTACGGCCATGAAACTCATCGTAGGCCTTGGCAATCCGGGGGCCAAATATGCCGGAAACCGCCACAATATCGGCTTTATGGCCGTGGACCGGATTGCGTCCGACCACGGCTTTGGCCCGTGGCGCGCGCGGTTCCAAGGCGAGGTGAGCGAGGGGCGGCTTGGGTCGGACAAGGTGATCCTGCTCAAACCGGGCACCTTCATGAACCTGTCCGGGCAATCGGTGGGCGAGGCGATGCGGTTCCACAAACTGACCCCCGACGATGTGACGGTGTTCCACGATGAACTGGACCTTGCGCCGGGGAAATGCAGGCTCAAGACCGGGGGGGGGCACGCGGGGCACAACGGGTTGCGGTCCATCCACCAACATATCGGTGAGGCGTATCACCGGGTGCGGCTGGGGATCGGGCATCCGGGGCACAAGGACCGGGTGGCGGGCTATGTCCTGCAGGATTTCGCCAAGGCCGAACAGGATTGGCTGGACGACGTCCTGCGCGGGATCAGTGACGGCGCGGCCGCACTTGGCAATGGGGACGGTTCGGGGTTTCTGAACGCGATTGCACTCCGGACGGCGCCGGCGCGGTCGTCCACGGGGACCAAAGGGGACGCACAGCCGCCCGCGACGGCGCCAAAGCCGGACAAAGAAAATCCACCCGCCGCAGCAGCTCCAGACACCCGCACAACCTTGCAAAAACTGGCGGACAAGTTTCGGTGACGGACCGTCTGCGCCAAGCTCTACGGGATCAGGCGGCGGCGTGCAGCAGCCTTGGGTCGCCCTTCATGGACCTGCTGTGCCGGGTTCTGGCGGATCGGTTGGAACCGGGGTCAACGCTCACCAATCGGTTGTTCGACTGGCCGGGGGACCTTGGGCCACGGGCGGCGTCGGTTCCGCTCCGTCTTGCCGGGGCGCTCCATGCACTGCGCCTGTCTGGCGATCCGGGGCTTGCGGCGGTCTACCCACCCCACGTCGCGAACGAGGCCACCCTTTGGGAGGCCGTGCAAGCCGCAATGGCGCAGCATGATCGTTTCATCGACGACTGGATCACCAACGCGCCCCAAACCAACGAAGTGCGCCGGGCGGCGGTGCTGATCGGTGTCGGACACTGGTTGACCGCGCGGTTCGGTCTGCCGCTGCACCTGTCTGAACTCGGGGCCAGTGCGGGCCTTAACCTGAATTGGGACCAGTTCTGCCTGCGGGCTGGGGCACAATCCTTTGGGGACACGGGATCGCCTGTGACGTTGGCACCGGACTGGCGGGGGACTCTCCCGGCGCTGTCTACGGCGCGGGTGCAAGAACGGCGGGGCGTTGACCTTAACCCCCTCGACCCTCGGGCACCGTCAGACCAACTCCGGTTGCGGGCCTATCTGTGGGCGGATCAACCGGACCGGATGCACCTGACGCAAGCGGCGATCGGGCTGGCAACCAGCGCCCCGGACAAGGCGGATGCCGCCGATTGGCTGGCGGGACGGCTCACGCCTCGCAATGGGGCCTGTCACCTGATCTACAGCACAATCGCGTGGCAGTATTTCCCGGCCACGACCCAATCCACGGCGACGGCGCTTTTGGAAACGGCAGGGGCAGGGGCCACGCAAGATGCCCCGCTGGCGTGGTTTGGCATGGAAAGTGATGGCGGGGCAAATGGGGCGGCGTTGACCCTGCGCCTTTGGCCGGGGGACCTGACGCTTTCGTTCGGGCGGGCGGATTTCCATGGCCGTTGGGTGGAATGGCAGGCGCCCAACCCTACGTCTCCCCTGTAACCCGAACCCGGCAAAGGTGCGCATCCATGGAAAT
The DNA here is from genome assembly GCA_041742255.1 of Marivivens sp. GTDB lineage: Bacteria > Pseudomonadota > Alphaproteobacteria > Rhodobacterales > Rhodobacteraceae > JBGSIZ01. The sequence continues at coordinate 4,826 of JBGSIZ010000025.1, forward strand.
AGACCCCTCTGTCAATGTGTTGGGCACCGCCTTGCAGCCCTGTTCGACTGACCCGCTCACCGGGTTCTTTCGCAACGGGGCCTGCGACACCTGTGCGCAGGACCGGGGCAGCCACACAGTTTGTGCGGTTCTGACCGCCGAATTTCTGGCCTATTCCAAATATGTGGGCAACGACCTGTCTACGCCCCGGCCCGAATTCGGGTTTCCGGGGTTAAAGGCCGGGGATTACTGGTGCCTGTGCGCCGGGCGTTTCCTGCAGGCGCATCAGGAAGGCTGTGCGCCCTTGGTCAATCTTGCCGCAACCCATGCGCGGGCCACGGACATCGTGCCGCTGGACGTCCTGATGACGCATCAGATGGACGCCTAGGGGGTCACATCCGGGCAGATTGGGCCGGTGGCTCGGTGGTGTCGAGTGGCACGGGCGCGCCAGACGCCGATGCATCCGCCCCGGCCATCCGGCTGGGCAATGTGTCCTGCATCAGATCGTCGATAAACAGGCTCAACAGCTGGGGGCGACCTGTAACGCCCGCCTTGCGGTAGATGGCATTCGTCTGGGCCTTGACCGTGCCCTCGGACGTGTTGCGCAGGGTCGCAATATCGGCGGTGGACAGGCCCTTGATGGCAAATAACGCGACATCACGTTCGGCGGGGGTCAGACCCCAATCGCCGAACCGTTCCTCTAGCAATTCCATGAACGCCCCGGACGCAAGCCGCAGTTTCTCCTCGGCCTTGGCCGTGGCGCGGAAACTCTGGCGCAGGATGAACGCGCCCAATCCGGCCCCAAGGATGAGGCCAAACGCGGCCCCGATTTCGATGAACTCAAAAGCCTGCCAGCCGAAAGGGGCAAACCCAAGGAGGGACGACAGGATATTGGACAACCAGAATACGGCGCAAACAACCTGAACCGCGAGGATAAGGGAAATGACAGTACGGTTCAGCATCGGCGCGCCACACTGTCAAAACCACCACTTTTACGAACGCGGACGATACCAGACATCAATCTTCGTCCCCTTCGTCGTCGTCATCTGACCCGTCGTCACCATCATCTTCATCGATGTCATCGTCGGTATCATCGTCCGTGTCGTCATCGTCGCCGCCACTGCCGGTGCCACCACCGCCTGTGCCACTGTTGCCGCCCGAACCGTCGCTTGGATCAAACAGCCGTGGCGCGGCACGCGATGTGCCAGAAATGGCCACCAGGTAATCGCGCAGGATTTCGCCGGTTGCGGGGTTGAACACCAACTCCCGGCGATAGGTGTCGCTATACCCGATGATCCGAACGCGCCCCAACAGGGTGCGGGTGATTTCAAGGTCGTCAAACCCTTGATCGGTCAGTTGGGAAATCATCTGCGACTCGATGGATTGCGCGACCACAGCGGACGGCGCACCCAGCAAGGCAAGGCAGATCAGGCAAATGCGTAGCACGGGCGTCACGCTCCGATCAGAATGGGGGAACCCCCCGCCACAATGGCGAGGGGCATGTTCAACGGCAAGAGGCCGCTGCGTCGATCAATTGTCTTCGCTGTCGTCGTCATTGTCGTCGTCGCTGTCATCGTCATTGTCGTCGTCGCTGTCATCATCGCTGTCGTCATCTTCATCATCGTCGCTGTCGTCGTCCAGATCATCATCATCCAGATCATCGTCGCAACCATCGTCGTCGCTGTCGTCGGTGCTGTCATCATCATCGTTGTCGTCGCCGCAGGACCCGGTGATCTCTGCAAGATCGTCGCCGCTCAACGTTTCGACTTCGCGCTTCAGCACGGCATCGGTGGCATTGTCAAAGATCACCTCGATCTTTTCGGCACCCACGATGGCCTCGACCTTGGTGGTGGTCAGGCCGCGCTTGATCTCGATCTGGGCGGCGCCGGGGAACATATCGGCAATCTGCTGGGTGGACAATTCGGCAAAGGCGGCGCCGGTGGTCAAGGACAGAAGGGCGGTGGTTGTCAAAAGAAGTTTGCGCATCGTGTGATCCTTTTAAGGTTTGTGTCAGGGTGCAGGGTCGCTGCTCCATGACCTCAACCTGACCGATGCAGGGCCGGGGGGGCTATTGGACGGGGGTTTATCGGGGGGGGCCTAAACCCCCGGCCCATCCGCCTAAACCACAGTTTATGGCATGAAAAAGGGCCGCACGGCTGCCCGCGCGACCCCAAGTCGTTGAAATCAAACGATTCAGATCTTCATGTCAAACCCAAGGTGCTTGGCCACGGTAAAGATATCCTTATCGCCCCGGCCACACATATTCATGATGATCAGGTGATCCTTGGGCAGGGTCGGCGCGATTTTCATGACATGGGCCAGCGCGTGGGACGGCTCAAGGGCGGGAATGATTCCCTCCTGCAGGCAACACAGCTGAAACGCCTCCAACGCTTCGACATCGGTGATGGACACATATTTGGCGCGGCCGATATCGTGCAGCCACGCATGTTCGGGACCAATACCGGGATAGTCCAATCCGGCAGAAATCGAGAATCCCTCAAGGATCTGCCCATCGTCGTCCTGCAACAAATAGGTGCGGTTGCCATGCAGCACGCCGGGGCGACCGCCGGTCAGGCTGGCGCAATGCTCCATCCGGTCGTCAACGCCTTTGCCGCCGGCCTCCACCCCAATGATGTTGACAGAGGTGTCGTCAAGGAATGGGTAAAACAGGCCCATCGCATTGGACCCGCCGCCAATGGCGGCAATCAGGGTGTCGGGCAAACGCCCCTCGGCGGCCATCATCTGTTCCTTGGCTTCCTTGCCGATGATCGACTGGAAATCGCGGACCATGGCGGGATACGGGTGGGGACCGGCGACGGTGCCGATGCAATAGAACGTGTCGCGGACATTGGTGACCCAATCGCGCAAGGCATCGTTCATGGCGTCCTTCAATGTGCCCCGGCCAGAGGTGACGGGAATCACCTCGGCACCCAGCAGACGCATCCGGAACACGTTGGGGGCCTGCCGTTCAACGTCATGGGCGCCCATATAGACGACACATTGCAGGCCGAATTTGGCACAGACGGTGGCGGTGGCAACGCCGTGCTGGCCCGCGCCGGTTTCGGCGATGATCCGGCTTTTGCCCATGCGGCGGGCAAGGATGATCTGGCCAAGCACGTTGTTGATCTTGTGGGCACCGGTATGGTTCAGCTCGTCGCGCTTCATATACACCTTGGCACCGCCCAGATGGGTGGTCAGGCGCTCGGCAAAATACAGCGGTGACGGGCGGCCCACATAATGGGTCCACAAATCGTGCATCTCGGCCCAGAACGCGGCGTCGGTCTTGGCGAATTCGTATTGGGCCTCCAGATCAAGGATCAGAGGCATCAACGTTTCGGACACGAACCGCCCGCCGAAATCGCCGAACCGGCCATTTTCGTCGGGGCCGGTCATAAAGCTGTTGAATAGATCGTTCGCCATCGCATTGTCTCCCGCCACGTTGATGATCTGACCTAGCGCCAGCAGGCGGGCGGGTAAAGGGGGCAGGGCTAGCCTTGGGCAGCAGCGACAAATCGGGCGATGCGGTCGGCATCCTTGATCCCGGGCGCGCTTTCCACACCGGACGACACATCGACCTGCCGGGCATGGGTCAAACGGACCGCCTCCGCCACGTTGTCCGAGGTCAGACCCCCGGCCAACATCCACGGACAGGGCCAGCGCCGCTCGCTCAACAACGTCCAGTCGAACGAGATTCCATTGCCCCCCGGCAGGTCTGCGCCTTTGGGGGGCTTGGCATCAACCAATATCTGATCGGCAACCTGCCAATACTCCTGCAACGTGATCAGATCGGCGCGGTCGGCGATCCCCACGGCCTTCATGACGGGCAGGCCGTATCGGTCTTGCACGGCGCGAACGCGGGCGGGGCTTTCGTGGCCGTGCAATTGCAGCATGTCCAATGGGACTTGCGACGTGATGGCATCCAACAAGGCATCATCGGCATCAACGACCAACGCGACCTTGGCCAACCCTGCCGGGGCCTCAAGGGCGAGCGCGCGGGCGTCGGCAATCGACAGATTGCGGGGGGATTTCGGGAAAAACACGAACCCGGCATAGGCGGCCCCGGCGGCATGGGCCGAAGCCACATCCTGTGGCCGGGTCAGGCCACATATCTTGACGCGCACGCTGGCCGCCATGGTCAGCGCGGGCTTTCCAACAGTTGCAGAACGTCATCCTTGCCGTCGCCATCGGCGTCGCGCATCAGATCCATCTCGCGGCGCAGTTGGGCAACCTCGCGGCCCTTGGCGCGGGCATCGGCGCGCATCCGGCCTTCACGGACCCATTCCCAGAAAAATCCGATGAACAGACCAGCGGCAACGCCGATAAAGATGACCACGAACAGCGGCACCTCGATATCGGGGGACAGGCCCAACAGATCGCTCAAACGTCCGGGCATCAGCCGCAGGGTGACAATCCCACGGTTGGCAAGCCCGACAATAATCAGACACAGGCCGACAACAGCCCAGAACGCATAGCGGATTGTGTTCATGAACGCAGTCTACTGTCCGTTCAGGCGGTCGCGCAACAGCTTACCGGTCTTGAAGAACGGCACATGCTTTTCATCCACATCCACGGCTTCGCCGGTGCGGGGATTGCGGCCCGTTCGACCGTCCCGCTTTTTCACGGAAAATGCGCCAAACCCGCGCAGTTCGACGCGGTCGCCTTTGGACATGGCGGTGGTGATCTCTTCAAAGACCGTGTTCACGATCTTTTCGACATCCCGCTGATACAGGTGCGGATTTTCATCGGAAATTTTCTGGATCAGTTCAGATCTGATCATCGGCGGACCCCCCATTATTGTCTGTCGTCGGCAGGTTCGGCCTGCGGCTGTTTCAAAACTATACGCACAACTTGTGGATCGGGAAATAGACGGAACATCGCCATCGGCGGGTTTTGCAGGGCGGCTGCGACATTTTGGCGCTTGAATGGCTGGGACGGGCGGTCGGCGCTGGGGTGCGGGCGGCTTTGACACAAAACGACCGGCATCCGGCCATAGTGATTCGGGTGGACCCCCGACCAAACAAAAAACCCCGCCACCTTGCGGCAGCGGGGGTCTGGTGACCGGTTAAGGTCGGTGTGGTTACTTGTCGCCCTTGAGCGCAGCACCAAGGATATCGCCCAGCGACGCACCGGAGTCGGACGAGCCGTACTGCTCAACCGCTTCCTTTTCCTCGGCGATTTCGCGGGCCTTGATCGACAGGCCCAGCTTGTGGGTCTTGGCGTCGATGTTGGTCACGCGCACATCAACCTTGTCGCCCACGCCAAACCGCTCGGGGCGCTGTTCGGCACGGTCACGGGACAGGTCAGACCGACGGATGAACGACTTCATGCCTTCGTAATCGACCTCGATGCCACCATCTTCGATCTTGGTGACCTCAACGGTGATGACCGACCCACGCTTCACGCCACCAATGGCTTCGGCATAGGGGTCACCGCCCATGGCCTTGATCGAGAGCGAGATACGCTCCTTTTCAACGTCCACTTCGGTGACCTTGGCCTGCACCATGTCGCCCTTGCGGTAATCGCCGATGACATCTTCGCCACGGCCATCCCATGTCAGGTCTGACAGGTGGACCATGCCGTCGATATCGCCGGGAAGACCAACAAACAGACCGAATTCGGTGATGTTCTTGACTTCGCCTTCAACCTCGGTCCCCTCGGGATGGGTTTCGGCAAACACTTCCCACGGATTGCGCTGGGTCTGCTTGAGGCCCAGAGAAACGCGACGCTTGGAGCTGTCGATTTCCAGAACCATGACTTCGACTTCTTGGCTGGTGGAAACGATCTTGCCGGGATGGACGTTCTTCTTGGTCCACGACATTTCGCTGACATGGACCAGACCTTCGACACCGGGTTCCAGCTCCACAAAGGCGCCGTAGTCGGTGATGTTGGTGACGCGGCCCATGTGGACGGACTCGAGCGGGAACTTGGCCTCAACGCTGTCCCACGGATCGTCCTGCAGCTGCTTCATGCCAAGGCTGATACGGTGGGTTTCCTTGTTGATCTTGATGACCTGGACATTGATGGTCTCGCCGAACGCCAGGATCTCAGAGGGGTGGTTGACGCGGCGCCATGCCATGTCGGTGACGTGCAACAGGCCGTCAACGCCGCCAAGGTCAACAAAGGCACCGTATTCGGTGATGTTCTTGACCACGCCGTCGACTTCCTGACCTTCGGTCAGATTGCCGATGACTTCGGCGCGCTGTTCGGCGCGGGACTCTTCCAGAATGGCACGACGGGACACCACGATGTTGCCACGGCGACGGTCCATTTTCAGGATCTGGAAGGGCTGCTTGAGACCCATCAACGGGCCGGCGTCACGCACGGGGCGGACGTCAACCTGGCTGCCGGGAAGGAAGGCAACAGCGCCGCCCAGATCGACAGTAAAGCCGCCTTTGACACGACCAAAGATGGCGCCATCAACGCGCTCTTCCTTGGCATAGGCTTGCTCCAGACGGTCCCATGCTTCTTCGCGGCGGGCCATTTCACGGGAAATGACGGCTTCGCCACGGGCGTTTTCCACCTGGCGCAGAAACACTTCAACCTCGTCGCCAACGGCGATGGTCGCGTCTTCTCCGGGGTTTGCGAATTCTTTCAGATCAATGCGGCCTTCCATCTTGTAGCCGACATCGATGATGGCCTGACCCGCTTCAATCGCGATCACACGGCCTTTGACAACCGAACCTTCGCTCGGGGTGTCCATTTCGAAGCTTTCGTTAAGGAGGGCTTCGAATTCCTCCATGGCGTTCTTGGCGCACATACGGTGTTGTATCCTTTTCAAGTCATTTTTCGGGCCAGGCGGTTGTCTCCGCCGGTCTTTCGTTGGGTTGGTGTCACAGCAGGTGCGCGCAAAACAAAGAGGGCCGGTAACCCGACCCTGCCAAACTCTCACGCGCGTGGATGTTCCCCCACTTCGACTGGGGTTGCCTTACAACGGGACGGGGAATGCTGCAAGCCTTGAAACAAAGGGGGCCGGACGGGGATTCCGTCCGGCCCCCTCTGCTATTCCGGGGTTACAGAACCTCGGTCACCAAATCCTCGCGGGACCGACGGACCTTGGGCAATCCGGCCAGCCAATCGCCTTCGGCATCGCGGTATCCCAGCGCAAGGATCGCGACAGACTTCAATCCACGCGCCGGCAGGTCCAGAATGTCGTCGACCTTCGCGGGGTCAAACCCTTCCATCGGTGTGCTGTCCACGTCCTGAAACGCGGCGGCCGTCAACGCCAGACCCAGCGCGATATAGGCTTGCCGGGCGGCGTGTTCGAAATTCACCTGCGCATCGCGGGGCAGATACATGCTCTTCAGGTTGTCGTAATAGGCGGTCAGACCCTCGTTCGGGCCACCGCGCGCGGCGGCAGATGCAGCAACCACGCCGTCGATACGGGCCTCGGTATAGTTGTCCCATGCGGCAAAAACCATGATGTGGGACCCGTCCACGAATTGGCTCTGGCCAAATCCTGCGGCTTGCAACGCGGTCTTTACGTCCGGGTTGGTGACCATGATGATTTCAAACGGCTGCAACCCGCTCGATGTGGGGGCCAGACGCGCCGCTTCGACGATGGCGTCGATCTTGTCTGCGGGAACGCTGCGGGTCGGGTCCATCTTTTTCGTGGCGTAACGCCAGTTGAGGCGATCGAGAAGCATGGGTGTCTCCAGTAACTGCAAAAGGGTCATGGGCGGGGCCTCGCGCGGCCTTTGCCCTCCCATCACATATGGGTCTGCGGGGCAGGGCCTGCGACTGTCCGGGGCGGCGGGGGGCTGTGCGAAGGCGCACAGAACCTGACGCTGCGCCGGGCTTGCCAAAGGATGAATTTGGGTAAACGGCGCGCGGTGCCCCAATTTCGGAACCGACGGATTACCGACGCGATACCGACGCAAAACCGCAACCCCGTTTTGGCGTTAACGCTTTGCCTCGATCACGGCCACCGCACGCGCAACGGCCTCTTCAATCGACAAGGTGCTGGTGTCGATCAGAATGGCGTCCGGGGCAGGGCGCAACGGGGCCTCCGCGCGGGTGCTGTCGCGGTCGTCGCGGGCGCGCACATCGTCCAAAACTTGGGACGGGTCCACGTCTAACCCTTTGTCTTTCAACTCTTTATAGCGGCGGTCGGCGCGGGTTTGCGCGGTGGCGGTGACAAATAATTTCACCTCTGCGTCGGGGCAGATGACTGTCCCGATGTCGCGGCCATCCAAAACGGCGCCGCCATCCCGTTGGGCAAAATCGCGCTGAAATGCGACCAGAGCGGCACGGACATCGGCCAGGACGGCGACCTTGCTGGCGGCCTCTGCGACCTCCGGAGTGCGCAGGTTTTCTTTTTGTAAATCAACGGTTTGCAGGTTTTTTGCAGCCTCCGCCGCATCCTCTCCCGACAGGGTCCGCGCCCCCACGGCCCGGTATAAAAGCCCGGTATCCAGATGGGCAAAACCAAAGTGTTGCGCGACAGCTTTTGATATCGTGCCCTTGCCCGCCGCCGCAGGGCCATCAATCGCCACCGTGAACCGCATCAAAACGCCCCCGGATTGACGCCGGCCATCCGCTCAACCAGCATCAAAATGCCCATGAAAACAAGGACCCCCAGCACGATCCGGCCCCGCCACGGCGATTTCGGATCTTCGGCCACCTCACACCGCATCCCGCACAATGTGCGCATCGAGCGACGCCATTAACGATTCAAAAATCGGGAACGAGGTGGCAATCGGGCTGACGTCATCCACGGTGATCGGCCGTTCTGTGGCCAACCCCATGATAACAAACGACATTGCAATCCGATGGTCCAACCGGGATGCGACAGTGACGCCGCCCGGCACCGCCCCAAACCCCCGCCCCTCCACCGTCCACCAATCCTCGCCGTCCTCAACCAAAACCCCCGCCGCCCGCAGCCCCTGCGCCATGGCGTCGATGCGGTCGCTTTCCTTGACGCGCAGTTCTTTGACACCCTTCATGATCGTCACGCCTTGGGCGAAACTGGCGACAACGGACAGGATCGGGTATTCGTCAATCATGCTCGCCGCGCGGGCAGGGGGAACCTCTATGCCCTTGAGGTTGGGGGAAAATCTGGCGCGCAGATCGGCGACAGGTTCGCCGCCTTCCTCGCGCAGGTTTTCATAGGTCAGGTCCGCGCCCATCTCTTTCAGGGTTGTAAACAGCCCCGCGCGGGTCGGGTTCAGGCCAATGTTTGGCACCAGAACATCCGACCCTTCGGTGATGATTGCAGCGCAAACCGGAAACGCGGCCGAGGACGGATCGCGCGGCACCACAATTTTTTGTGAAATTAATTCTGGTTGTCCGCATAAAGTGATCACGCGGCCCTCGGGCAGGTCCTCTACCGTGATCTTGGCGCCGAATCCGGCCAGCATCCGTTCGGAATGGTCGCGGGTCGCTTCACGCTCGATCACCACGGTTTCGCCAAAAACATTCAATCCGGCCAGCAAGATGGCGGACTTTACCTGCGCCGACGGGACCGGTGTCGTATAGGTCACCGGAACAGGTTCGGCGGCCCCTACGATCGTCATCGGCAACCGCCCCCCCGTCCGGCCATAGGCGCGGGTGCCAAACAACGCCAGGGGATCGGTCACGCGCCCCATGGGCCGCCCGTTCAACGATGCGTCGCCCGTAAATGTGGCGGTAATGGGCGATGTGGCCATCGTCCCCATGATCAACCGCACGCCCGTCCCGGAATTGCCGCAGTCGATGACCTGCGACGGCTCCGCCAACCCGCCCACGCCCACGCCATTCACGGTCCAGATGCTGTTGCCGTGGTTGGTGACCTCTGCCCCAAAGGCGCGCATGGCCTTGGCAGTATCAATCACGTCTTCGCCCTCTAACAGCCCGGTAATATGGGTTTCTCCCACGCTCAATGCGCCCAGAATAAGGGATCGATGCGAAATGGATTTGTCCCCCGGCACATTGGCAATGCCGGTCAGCGGGCCGGATTTGCGGGATGTCATCGGGATGGGGGTGTCGTGGCCGGACATGGGGGATCCTTTGAAATTTCCGCAGGTTTATCGCGGGACAAATCGGGCGTCCATGGGCAACGCCGGACGGGTGCGTTTACGCGGGCTTTAGAAATGTCAGGTAATGCGGGGTGCGACCTTCGCGCAGCGCCTTTTGTTCGTATCGGGTTGAGGGCCAGTCGCCCCACGGGGTGTGCAGGTCATCGGGGCCTTGAGCGGTGTTGCGCAGACCCGCCATCGGCACCTCGCGCTGGGTCTGGCGCACATAGTCGGGAATGTCCGTCGCCACGCGAAATTCGGCCCCGGGGCGCAGGACCCGGAAAAGCGGCACAAGATGGTCCTGCGTCACAAATCGGCGCCTGTGGTGCCGTTGCTTGGGCCAGGGGTCGGGGTAGTTCAGGAATGCCTTGGAAACGCTGTCAGGGGGCAGCACATCGAAAATGTCGCGCACGTCGCCGGGGTGAATGGCGACATTCGTCACGCGGGCGCTGCGGATCTTGCCCAAAAGCATGGCAACACCGTTGATAAACGGTTCACATCCGATCAGGCCGACATCCGGATTTTGGGCGGCCATATGCACCATATGTTCGCCGCCGCCGAACCCGATCTCCAGCCACACCTCACGTGCGCCCGGAAAAATAGATTTCAGATCAAGAGGTTGGCGGTCTGGATTGTCGTCCCACCGGACAGTGTCTAGCGACAATCCGGCAAGGTCCTCTTCCAGATAGTCCTTTTGCGCGGGTCGCATGGTCTTGCCATGGATACGACCATAGAAATTCCGCCAAGGCGCGCCAGTCGGGTGTTTTGTCTCGGTCATGGCGGCGGTCTAACTATCTGATTTTATTGGTGGAGCCGAGGGGGATCGAACCCCTGACCTCGTCGTTGCGAACGACGCGCTCTCCCAACTGAGCTACGACCCCACGTTGCCCAGCGTATTGACGATTTGGCCGCGCGGAGTCAAGCGGGCGGGGGCCGCCGACGGGCGTGACACGGGGTGCCAAAGCCCGGAAAATGGCAACGCCCTGCCCTGTTCAGGCCGCAATCTGCCGGATAAACACAACCTATGGTTACGCCTGAAATCGCCACTGGTTTGTTTGTTCTGGCCCTCGCGCTGGTGTCCGCGATCCTGATCCGGGTGCTGCACCGTGTTCTGTATCCCCGGCGCGCCCGGCCCCCGCGCGCCCCTTGGGTGCCTCGCACTCCGCCAAGGTCGCCGCCAAAGCCGCGCATCCTTGTCGATGGGTCCAATGTTTTGTTCTGGGATGCGGAAAGCCCCCAGATTGCCACGGTTTTCGCCGTGGTCCGCGATCTGGAGGCACAGGGATTTCGCCCCGGTGTCATTTTTGATGCCAGCGTCGGTTACAAAATCGGAACACGATATCAGGATGATGCAGAACTGGCCCAACGTCTGGCCCTGCCGCCCGAGGACGTGTTGGTGGTGCCCAAAGGAACGGTCGCCGATGATTTTCTGCTGCGGTCCGCGCGTGACATGAAGGTGCGGATCGTCACCAACGATCGGTATCGGGATTGGGCAGAAACCTTTCCCGAGGTCCGCCAGCCGGGGCGTCTGATCCAAGGGGCGGTGACGCGCGGGCAGGTGCGGTGGACGCACGGTGTCCCGGTGCCAAAACCGGCTGCGACATTCCGCCAAAACTAAAGCCGGCGGCTTGCGCCCGGAAAACGCGTCCCCATATCCGGCGCAGATCATCAAACAGGAGACGCCCATGCAGTGCCCCATCGACGGAACCCCGCTTGTCATCACAGACCGCGCCGGGGTCGAAATTGACTATTGCCCGCAATGCCGGGGCGTCTGGCTGGACCGGGGCGAGTTGGACAAGATCATTGATCGCGCCGCGCCGCCGCCTGCCCCACCTACTGCGCCGGCAGGACGTGCGCCCGACCGCATGTATGACCGCGACGACGACGACCGGGGCCGCGACGGATACCGCAAGAAAAAGGGCGGGTTTCTGGGCGAGTTATTCGATTTCTGAAGAGTGATGGGCGGAAAGCGGCCCAATCTGTGCGTGGATGCGCAAATGTCTGGGGTGTGGTGGGGCGACCGGATAGGGTTGCCCCTTCGCCGGTTTGAACCGGCCCACAGGAGCATCTGACATGACGGCGACCGGACTTATCGTATTTCTTCTTATCGGGGCCATCGCGGGCTGGCTCGCGGGGCTTATCGTCAAGGGCTTTGGGTTTGGCCTGCTTGGCAATATCGTCGTGGGCATCATAGGCGCATTCGTCGCCGGCCTGATCCTGCCGCGAGTCGGATTTGCCCTTGGCGGCGACATTGTAGCCTCGATCATTCATGCCACGATTGGGGCAGTGATTTTGCTGTTCGTGATCAAGCTGGTGAAGCGGGCGTAGCGTCCGCTGAACGATTTGCCAATGTATCCGGCGCCTTATTGTAGGCGCCGGACGTGGACCGTGAATATACCGCTCATGTAGCTGCAATAACGGATTTTGTTGCTACCTCTTCCCCCCATACCTGCTTTTCCCGCCCCGCATGCCACCCCTTCCGCCGGTTGACCGGCCGGATGCCTTGGCGCTGTCCTCTACCGCCTTTTCCACCGCGTATTGCCGAGCGAGGGGGTCGTCGGCGATGGTCAGTTCGACCGCTTCCAGCCGCTTGACCTCGTCCCGCAGGCGGGCGGCTTCTTCGAATTCCAGATTTTCAGCGGCTTTGCGCATGTCTGTGCGCAATCCGTCCAGAACCGTCTCCAAATTCGCCCCGAACAACGGTTTGTCGATTTTGGCGGTGACGCGGTTCATGTCCACGTCGCCTTTGTAGAGGCCCGCAAGAATATCCTCGACGTTCTTTTTCACGGTCGTCGGCGTGATGCCGTGTTCAAGATTATACGCCTCTTGCTTGGCCCGGCGGCGTTCGGTTTCCCGCATCGCGCGTTCCATGCTGCCCGTGATCCGGTCGGCATACATGATGACCCGGCCTTCGGAGTTTCGCGCGGCGCGCCCGATGGTCTGCACAAGGCTGGTTTCGGACCGCAGGAACCCTTCTTTGTCGGCGTCCAGAATGGCGACAAGGCCACATTCGGGAATGTCCAATCCTTCGCGCAACAGGTTGATCCCGATCAGCACGTCAAAGGCACCCAGCCGCAGGTCACGCAAAATCTCGATCCGTTCAATGGTGTCGATGTCGCTGTGCATATAGCGGACGCGGATGCCCTGTTCGTGCATATATTCGGTCAGGTCTTCGGCCATGCGTTTGGTGAGCGTGGTGCACAGCGTGCGAAACCCCCGCGCGGCCACCTTGCGGACCTCGTCCAGCAGATCGTCCACCTGCATTTCCACAGGGCGAATTTCGATCACGGGGTCAACCAGACCTGTGGGGCGGATCACCTGTTCGGTGAATACGCCCCCCGTTTGTTCCAATTCCCACGCGGCAGGCGTGGCCGACACGAACACGGATTGCGGGCGCATGGCGTCCCATTCTTCGAATTTCAGCGGGCGGTTGTCCATGCACGACGGCAGGCGGAACCCGTGTTCGGCAAGCGTGAATTTGCGCCGATAGTCGCCTTTGTACATGCCCCCGATCTGCGGCACGCTGACGTGGCTTTCATCCGCAAAAACAATAGCGTTGTCGGGGATGAATTCGAACAACGTGGGCGGTGGTTCCCCCGGCGCGCGGCCCGTCAGATAACGGGAGTAGTTTTCGATGCCATTGCAGACGCCCGTCGCCTCCAGCATTTCAAGGTCGAAATTGGTGCGCTGTTCCAGACGCTGCGCCTCGAGCAGTTTGCCTTCGTCCACCAATTGTTTCAGCCGGACATTCAATTCGGCGCGGATGCCTTTGGTCGCCTGCTGCATCGTGGGGCGGGGGGTGACATAGAGCGAATTGGCATAGACCCGGATTTTTTCGAAAGTGTCGGTCTTTTGCCCCGTCAGGGGGTCAAATTCGGTGATGCTCTCCAATTCCTCGCCAAAGAACGACAGCCGCCATGCCCGGTCGTCAAGGTGGGCGGGCCAGAGTTCAAGGCTGTCGCCGCGCACCCGGAATGACCCGCGAGCAAAGGCTGCATCGTTGCGGCGATACGCTTGCGCGATCAGGTCTGCCATCACTTGGCGCTGGTCATAGATTTTGCCGACGAACAGGTCTTGGGTCATTGCGGAATAGGTTTCCACCGACCCGATCCCGTAAATGCAGGACACGGACGCCACGATGATCACGTCGTCCCGTTCCAGCAGCGCGCGGGTGGCGGAGTGGCGCATCCGGTCGATCTGTTCGTTGATCTGGGATTCTTTTTCGATGTAGGTGTCGGACCGCGCGACATAGGCCTCGGGTTGGTAATAATCGTAATAGCTTACGAAATATTCGACTGCGTTTTCTGGAAAGAACCCTTTGAATTCGCCGTAAAGCTGGGCCGCCAGGATCTTGTTCGGGGCCAGAATGATCGCGGGGCGCTGTGTGGCCTCGATGATCTTGGCCACGGTGAACGTCTTGCCGGTGCCCGTCGCCCCCAAAAGAACCTGATCCCGTTCGCCCGCCTGCACGCCTGCCACAAGTTCGGCAATTGCGGTGGGTTGGTCGCCCGCTGGTTCAAATTCGGTTCGCAGGACAAACGGCCGCCCGCCCTCCAGTTTGTCCCGCTTTTGCGGCGCGGATTGCTGCATGGGCAATGGGGCGGGGATGTGATCGGGGCGATTGTTGTGCATGGCTATGGTCTCCGGCGGCAATACCTACAATTGTGCCTATTTTGTTCCGGTGCAAGGGGAGGTGCTGACAACCGGTGTCAGGAGACCGTGTCGTCCTGTTCAGACTGGTGTGCCTTCCAACTGCGCCACAGCCAGCGCCCGGTCAGGGCCGCGATTGTCGCTGCAATGACGATGCCGCCGAAATTGGAGATTAACGTGGCCAATTGGCTGATCTGGGTCGCAAACATGTAGCCCAAACCGGCATAGGCGGTAGACCATGTTGCCGCCCCCAGAACGGCAGCCCCCGAATAGGCCACCCACCCAAACCCAAGCGCGCCCGCCAGATACCCAAGGTATGGGCCAAGCGGGCTGACAATCGTCCGGCTCAGATACACCGCGACCGCGCCCCGTTTTTCCAACAGGGTTTCCGCCCGTTGCAACAACGCCCCAGCCCGCGGGCGGTCCCGAAACCGGGCGAGCAACGCCGGACCGCCCCGACGGGCAACGTGGTATGTGCCCTGATCCCCTAATACGAACCCGCCGAACGCCGCGCCGATCACCTGCCACAAAACCAGATCCCCGGCTGCCGCAAACCCGCCCGCCGTCATCACAAGAACCGAAGACGGGATCGGCAGCGCCAAACAAGACAGTAACACGGACCCGAAAATCAACCATATCCCATAGGCCGGAACCAAGGCGAGCAAGGTATCGGTCATTGTCCGGCCCCGTCACTTTCGGGGCGTGGGCCATGATTGCGCTGTTGGTCCAGTCGGTCCCGGGCGGCCTCGACCCGCGCTTGCAGGTCGGCCAGCGTCACCCCTTGGAGTGCCGCAATTTCCGACAGCATCATGGGCCGCCCGCGCGGTTTCATCGTTTCGTCCAATTGCAGGCTGTCGCGCACCATCGGCGGGGGTAAGTCCCACGATTTTCCAACGTAGCCCGGCGTCATCCATCCTTCGAGCGTCTGGTTGCGGTGGGCTGGGTCGCTGAAATATAGCGCCTGCCGCAAAAATCCGCCCGAAAACACCACCAACCCGATCAATGCCAAAGCAAATAGGGCCGACAGGATCGGATGTTTCCGGATCAGGAACCTGAAAAACGCCATTCGGTTGCCCCGTTTCCCCTTGTGTCACTGCCAGTTTCCAAGTGACGCGGGTTTAACGCCGGATCAACCCGTTTCCGTCGCCGGGGATTGCATGGCGCACGGGTTTGGGGGATACGGAGATCATCAAACCCACGGAGAAAGCCATGCGCGCCCGAATTTACATGCCTGCCCGCACCGCGATGCAATCGGGGGTCGCCAAGACCAAGGGTTGGATACTCGAGTTTGTTGCCGAGACCGGGCGCGATGTGGACCCATTGATGGGCTGGACATCGTCAAGTGACACCCAAAGCCAGGTGCGCATGTCGTTCGAGACCAAAGAAGCCGCGATTGCCTATGCCAAGGAAAACGGCATCGACGTGGTTGTGCAGGACCCGAAAACCCGCAAGCCGATCCTGCGGGCGGGCGGATACGGTGAAAATTTTTCGACCGCGCGGCGTGGCGTCTGGACCCACTGAATCTTTGGGGCCACAGCGGCGGACACTCTGTATCGCGAAGGCGTCGGGCAATGGACCGGGCTGTGACCTGCTGTTAGTGTTGGGCAATATGATCCGCCCCAATCCGGTCAGAGGCCAAAATGCGCATCACCTCCATCACACCGATGAAAAACGAGGCCCCATTCATCCTTGAATGGTTGGTGTATCACCGTCTGATCGGGTTCAATGATCCGCTGGTCTTCACGAACGACTGCACGGACGGCACCGACGCAATGCTGGACCGTTTGGACGACATGGGATTGGTCCGCCACATGCCCAACCCCTCCACATCTGTGGGGTCCACCAACCACCACTGGTCCGTCATGCGATACATCAACACGATGAGCCGCGTGCGCCGTTCAGATTTTTACATGTCGTTCGATGTGGATGAATTTCTGTGTATCAATGTGGGCGACGGCACCCTTGCCGCCTTGATCGACAAAATGGGCACGGCGGACGTATTCTCCGTCAATCAACTCAGTTTTGGCGTCAACGGTCAGGTCGCATTTGACCCCGCCGACACATTGCTGATGGAACGCTGCACCCGGTCTACTGCCCGCGATGACGCGCCCTATCCCAAGCCAAAGCCGCGCGGCGTTAAATCACTGGTGCGCAAAGGCACGCCAATGAAATGGATCGGCAATCATGCGCCCGAATTTGAAAAGGACGATCTGGACAAGGTGACATTCCTGAACGGCGATGGGCAGGTTCTGCCAAAGTCGTTTTACAAGGGCCGGTTCAAGTTTACGATGGGGGACGGCACCGGATATGGCTGGGCGCAGTTAAACCATTACGCCTTGCGGTCGATGGAAAACTTCCTGATGAAAACGGATCGAGGCGACGCCAACCATGCCGATATCCCCTTGGAATTGAAATATTTCAAGCAATACGACGACAACGATGTTGCGGATACCCGCATCCTGCGCTTTGCCGCAGATGTGAGGACTGGCGTGGCGGAGTTGATGAAAGACCCCGAATTGCGCCGCCTGCATGAAGGTTCAGTGCAGTTCCATAAGGCGCGCATTGCCGAACTGGCTGCGACCCATGCCGGGTCCACGCTGTTGCGGCGGATACAGAAATATCATGGCCGTGTCTGGCAAGGGATGCCCGTGTCCGACGCAACTCAGGCCGCCTGACCCCTTGCATCAGGCCACACTTGGCCGCTACACCCCGCAAGTGTGGTCCCGTAGCTCAACTGGATAGAGCAGCCGACTTCTAATCGGCAGGTTGGGGGTTCGATTCCTCCCGGGATCGCCATTTTTTGTGTGGCGAAACGGCTGGATCGGACCCTTTGACAATGTCGCCTGCGCCTTCGCACATGCCGTCGCCTCTGCGTGTTGCCTTGTTTGGGGCGACCGGGACCATTGGGCGGGCGGTGGCGCGGGCGTTGGTTTTGGAGGGTCACGACGTCGTTTGTGCCGTGCGGCGGGAAACGATCATTCCGGGTGCAAGATGTGTTGTGACGGACATTCTGGACCCCGCAGCACTATCGCGGGATGTGTTTTCAGATGGGCCGCTTGATGCGGTTATATCATGTTTGGCGTCCCGAACGGGCGATGCCAAAGATGCATGGAGTATTGATAAAGATGCCAATTCTATCGTTTTAGAATGTGCAAAACGCGCAAACGTGCCCCACTTTGTCCTGTTGTCCGCGATCTGCGTGCAAAAGCCGAAACTGGCGTTCCAAAACGCGAAACGAGCGTTCGAGGCCGAGCTGCAAGCAAGTCAGATGACTTGGTCGATTGTGCGGGCTACGGCGTATTTCAAGAGTTTGTCGGGGCAGTTGGACCGGGTTCGGGCGGGGCGGCCGTTTTTGGTGTTTGGGAATGGCACCCTGACCACGTGCAAGCCGATCAGTGATGATGATCTTGCCCGGTATTTGGTCCGGTGCCTGACGGATTCTTCCATGCAAAACAAAGTGTTGCCAATTGGCGGGCCCGGCCCCGCGATCACGCCGATGGATCAGGTGGCCGCGCTGTCCCGGCTGTTGGGCCGCCCGGTTCGGGTGCGCCGGGTGCCGGTGGCGATGCTTTCGATTATTGTCGGTATCCTGTCGGTATCCGGTCGGTTTCATTTTCGCGCCAAGGCCAAGGCCGAACTGGCCCGCATCGGACGATATTATGCCACGGAATCCATGTTGGTCTGGGATGCCCGGACCCAAACATATGACGCCGACGCCACCCCGGAAACCGGATCAGAAACCCTGTTTGACTATTACCGCGCCGTATTGGATGGCACGGCGACGGTGGATCGGGGCGACCACGCCGTGTTCTGATCAGGCTGCCGTGACCCGCACGGCGGCAAATTTGAATTCCGGGATCTTGCCATAGGGGTCCAGTGCCGGATTTGTGAGGACATTCGCTGCCGCCTCGACAAAGGCGAAGGGCACGAACACCATATCCAGCGCCAAGGCCCGGTCAGCCCGCGCCAGCATCGTGATGGCCCCGCGCCGGGTCTCCAGCCGGACCATGCCGCCCGGTTCCACCCCAAGCCGGGCAAGCGTATGCGGATGCAGGGAACAGTTCGCCTCGGGTTCGAGCGCATCCAGAACGGTGGCCCGCCGGGTCATTGACCCTGTATGCCAGTGTTCCAACTGACGTCCGGTGGTCACGATCATCGGATAGTCCGCATCGGGCATTTCATCGGGGGAAATGACGCTGGCGGGGGTGAACCGCGCCCGGCCCCCGGCGCGCGGGAACCCATCCCCAAACACGATCGGTTGCCCCGGATCATCAGGCGACAGCGACGGATAGGTGACCGCCCCCTGAACCTCCAGCCGGTCCCATGTAATGTGATTGAGCGACCGCATGGTTTGCTTCATCTCTGCAAAAACCTGTGACGGGTGGGAGTAGGTCCACCCAAGGCCCAGCCGGTTGGCGATGTCGGTTGTGATGGCCCAATCCTCGCGCGCGTCGCCCGGGGGTTGGACGGCGGCCCGCCCCATCTGCACCTGCCGGTTGGTGTTGGTGACGGTGCCGTTTTTTTCGTAGAACGCCGCCGCAGGCAGCACCACATCGGCATAGTTCGCGGTTTCGGTCAGGAAAATATCCTGCACCACGAGGTGGTCGAGTTTGGCCAATGCATCGCGCGCGTGGGTCACGTCGGGGTCGGACATGGCCGGGTTTTCACCAAGGATATACATGCTGCGGATGGTGCCCGCGTGGACTGCGTCCAGAATTTCCGTGACCGTAAGCCCGCGTTCGCCCGAAAAATCCCCGGACCCCCAGACCGCCGAAAACGTGCCCCGGATGTTGTCATCCGTCACCGGCTGGTAATCTGGCAGGAACATCGGGATCAATCCCGCGTCCGATGCCCCCTGCACGTTGTTTTGTCCCCGCAGCGGGTGCAGCCCGGCCCCCGGTTTGCCGACATTCCCGGTCATGAGCGCCAGCGAAATCAGACAGCGCGCATTGTCGGTGCCATGAATATGCTGTGACACGCCCATGCCCCAGAAGATCATCCCCGCCTTGGCGTTCGCAAAATCACGGGCCACAGCGCTGAGTTGATCGGCCGGGATGCCGCAGATTTTCTCCATCTTTTCGGGGGCGTAGTCGGCCAGATGGGCCTTTTCCGCTGCCCAGTTTTCGGTGAATTGTGCGATATAGGCATCGTCGGCCAGCCCTTCGTGCGCGATCACATGCATGATCGCGTTGAGCATGGACACATCCGCGCCGGGCCGGAATTTCAGCATATGCGTCGCGAACCGCCGCAACCCTACGCCGCGCGGGTCCATCACGATCAGCTTGCCGCCGCGTTTCACGAACTGTTTGAAATAGGTCGCCGCAACGGGGTGATTTTCCACCGGGTTGGCCCCGATCACAATCGCCACATCCGCATGTTCGATCTGGTTGAAGGTTGCCGTGACCGCCCCGGACCCGACGTTTTCCATCAGCGCCGCGACCGATGATGCGTGGCACAGCCGCGTGCAGTGGTCCAGGTTGTTGTGCCCAAACGCCTGCCGGATCAGTTTCTGGAACAGATACGCTTCTTCGTTCGAACATTTGGCTGACCCGAACCCGGCCACCGCCCGCCCACCGTGCGCCTGTGCCAGCCGCGCCATACCGCCCGCCGCCAGATCAAGGGCTTCGTCCCACGTTGCCTCGCGGAAATGGGTCATGAGGTCGCCCGGATCGACGTTCAGCCCCTTGGGCATCCCCGGTTTGCGGATCAGAGGTTTCGTCAGACGGTGCGGGTGCGTGATGTAGTCGTAGCCGAACCGTCCCTTGACACACAGCCGCCCTTCGTTCGCGGGGCCATTGATCCCCTCCACATACTTGATCGCGCCATTCTTGACCTTGAGGCTGACCTGACAGCCGACCCCGCAGAACGGGCAGACGCTGGTGGTTTCGCTGTCGAAATCCGCCCGGTCCCCGGTTTGGTCCGCGTCCACGACGGTGGCGGGCATCAAGGCCCCGGTTGGGCAGGCCTGCACACATTCGCCGCAGGCCACGCAGGTGCTGTTTCCCATCGGGTCGTCGAAATCGAACACCGGATAGGCGTCATGCCCCCGCCCGCCCATGCCGATCACGTCATTGACCTGCACATCCCGGCAGGCCCGCACACATAGCCCGCATTGGATGCAGGCATCCAGATTGACCCGCATCGCCACATGGCTGTCGTCCAATAGTGGGATACGTTCCACCTCGATCGTTGGGAAACGGCTGGTGTGCACGCCGTTGGCTGCCGCCATGTCCCACAGGTGGCTGGATTTGTCGTGGGCCGCGTCCCGTTCCGGTTGGTCCGCCAGCAGCAGTTCCATCACCAGCGCCCGGGATTTGACCGCCCGGTCGCTGTTGGTGGTCACGACCATGTTGTTGGACGGATGCCGGCAACAGGATGGTTGCAGCGTCCGTTCGCCGTCAATCTCGACCATGCACGCCCGGCAGTTGCCGTCCGGCAGGTATCCCGTTTGCGGTTTGTGGCACAGGTGCGGAATATCGGTGCCGTGGCGTTTGGCGACGTCCCACAGGGTTTCGCCTTGGTGCGCTTGCACCTGCTGACCGTCAAGTGTGAAGGCGATTGTGGGGGTCTGGTTTCCGTCAGCCATCTCAGACCTCGTTTGAAAAATGTTCGAGCGTCAGGCGGATCGCGTTTGGGGCCGCTTGCCCCAAGCCGCAGATCGACGCATCCGTCATGACCGTGCACAGGTCCCCCAAGAGGTCCGCGTCCCATTTGGGGGCCTGCATCAGTTTGACCGCCTTTTCACAGCCCACCCGGCAGGGCGTGCATTGGCCACAGCTTTCGCTCTCAAAGAACCGCACCATGTTGAGGGCCGCGTCCCGTGCCTTGTCTTTGTGGCCCAGAACAACGACCGCCGCCGACCCGATAAAGGTGCCGTGCGGTTGCAGCGTGTCGAAATCCAGCGGGATGTCGTTCATCGACGCAGGCAACAGACCCGAGGACGGCCCCCCCGGTTGGTAAGCGTAGAATGTGTGTCCGGGGGCCATTCCCCCGGCTGCCGCGATGGCGTCCGTGATCGTGGACCCGGCGGGCAAGAGATAGACGCCCGGTTTGGCAACCCGGCCGGACACCGAATAGGACCGCAACCCGATCCGGCCGTTTTTTTCGTGTGCGTTCAGGACCTGCGCGCCGTCGCGGCAAATGCGCGCGATCCAGTGCAGGGTTTCCACGTTGTGGACCAGCGTGGGGCGGTTGAACACGCCCACTTGTGCCACGAACGGCGGGCGCAGGCGCGGGATGCCGCGCTTGCCTTCGATGCTTTCGATCATCGCGGATTCTTCGCCGCAGATATAGGCCCCGGCCCCGCGCCGCAGGTCGATATAGCCGGGTGCCACGATCCCTGCTTGTTCCAGCGCCGCGATTTCCGTGGCGAGGATATGCAGCACCGCCGGGTATTCGTCGCGCATGTAGATGAAACAGGTTTCGGCCTGCACTGCCCATGCGGCGATCAACATGCCCTCAAGCATCAGATGGGGGGTGCGTTCCAGATAATAGCGGTCCTTGAACGTGCCCGGTTCGCCTTCGTCCCCGTTCACGGCAAGATAGCGGGGGCCGGGGTTGCCCCGCACAAATCCCCATTTCTTGCCCGAAGGAAAGCCCGCCCCGCCAAGCCCGCGCAGGCCGGAGGACAGGATATCCGCCTGCACTTGTTCCCAGTCGCCGTTGGCGCGCAGGTCCGCCAGTTTGGCGTAGCCGCCGTTCGCCCGGTAGGCCGCCAGCGTTTCATAGGCCGGGATGTGGGCGTGGGTGTCGTCCGCCGCGATCGCCGCCTCGACCTTGGCCACGGTCGCGTGGTCGATGTGGTTATGCCCGATTTCAAGGGTCGGGGCCGTGTCGCAGCGCCCCATGCAGGGCGCGCGCAGGACGCGGACGCGGGCCGGGTCCATGCCCGCCTGCAATGCCGCAATCAGTGCCTCGGACCCGGCCAATTCGCACGACAGGCTGTCGCAAACCCGGATCGTCAGGTCCGGCGGCGGTGCCTCATCCTCGCGGCGGGGATCGAAATGGGCGTAGAACGTCGCCACTTCCCACACCTCGGCCATGCTGATCCGCAATTCTTCGGCCAAGGCCCGCAGATGCGGCGCGGGCAGGTAGCCATGGGCGTGCTGTATCAGGTGCAGAAATTCGATCAGAAGGTCGCGCCGCCGGGGCCGGTCCCCAAGGAGGTCGCGCACGTTGTCCCACGCGGCATCGTCCAGTTGCCGACCTTTGGGCGTGTGCCGCCCTTTGCCTTTGCCAGATTTCCAGACGCCTTTTTTGTCGTCGAGTGCCATCGCGTTTTCCCTGTTCGAACCTGTCAAAGGTGACGCAACGCGCGGTCCTTGCCCAGACTGTCCGCCCAGTGATCCCACATAAATGACCTGCGCCATGGACAGGATACGAAATTTTATCTACCGGAAGCGCCATGACCGACATGAACCAATGGACAATCGAACTGGATGCAACGGGCCTGCTGTGTCCGTTGCCGGTGTTGAAGGCCCGCAAACGGTTGCAGACCATGGCATCCGGCGAGGTGTTGCGCCTGATCGCCACGGACCCTGCCGCCATCGTGGATGTGCCGCATTTCTGCGCCGAGGCTGGCCATGTGTTTGAAGGTGCCACCGAGGTTGGCCCCGCGCAGGCCTATCTGATCCGCAAAGGGTAGGTTGCCCGTTCGTCAGATCCCGTAATCAGCGTAGGATATGAACCGCACGGGTGTTCCGGGCGCAATGTCCGCAGCCGGTTCGGGCAGGTCCACAAGTCCCGTGGCCCATGACAGACCGCTGATCCGCCCGGAGCCTTCGGACGCGAACACCTCGGCGTGGCCATCGGCGGTCAGCCGCGCCCGCAGGTATTCCCGGCGTCCCGCCTTTTTCGATTTGGCAAAGGCCGCAGGGACCATGATACCGCGCGGCAGCGTCCATTCCCCGCCCGCGAGTGCCGACAGTGCCGGGCGCGCAAACACCAGTGCCGTGACAAACGCCGCGACCGGATTGCCGGGCAGTCCGAACACTGGAACCCCGTTCCATTGCGCCAAAACCAAAGGCCGCCCCGGTTTCATCGCCACCCGCCATGTAGATAGCGCCCCGTGGTCCCGCAGAAGGGTTGAAATATGGTCCTCGTCCCCTGCTGATGCCCCGCCACTGGTCAGGATCGCGTCACAGTGTGTGGCACCCTGCGTCAGGGCCGCGCAAATAATGGCGGGATCGTCCCGCAGCATCCCCAGATCGACAACATCGTGCCCCCAGCCTGTGACCATTCCGGCCAGCATGGGCCGGTTCGCATCGTAAATCTGATGGGACGCCGCAGGGTCGCCGGGGGTGGCCAGCAGTTCGTCCCCCGTGGACAGAATCCCGACCCGCAAGGGCCGGAACACCGACACAGTGCCGATCCCAAGGGCGGTCAGCAGCGCCAGATCGGGGGCCCGGAGCCGGTGCCCGGCTGGCAGCGCGATAGCCCCTGCCGCCATATCCTCGCCCGCGTTTCGCGTGTTGGACCGGGGTTTGACCGGACCGTCAAAGACGACCGTCGCGCCATCGGTCGCGCAGTCCTCCTCCATCACCACGGTATCCACCCCTTCGGGCAGGATCGCGCCCGTGAGGATGCGGATGGCGTGGCCGCCCGGAACCACCCCGGCAAAGGGTTGCCCCGCCGCCGCCCGACCGGTCATCAGCGGTAGCCGTTGCGCCCCGGTGCCTGTTGTCGCATGGGCGAAGCCATACCCATCTACCGCCGCGTTGGGTGCGGGCGGGTTGGACCGGACCGCCGTGGCGGGTGCGGCCAAAATCCGGCCAAGTGCCTGTGATGGCGTGATTATCTGGGTTGTTGTCACAGGGTGCAGCACCCCCCGCAACCGGTCGAGTGCCGTGTCTACCGGAACCCAATCCACCCCTTGCGACAAGGCGAAACAATCGTTTTTCAGCCGGGGCGGGGTCAGTGGGGCCGCCCGTGGCAGCGCGGATTGCACCACCTGCGCCGCCCCCGCCCCCAGATACCAGCCTTCGGTTTCCAGCGTATCGCGTGGTTGGACAGGCGTGAACAGCCGCCCCAGCCCACCCGTTTGCGACAGCGAGAGGAACGCCTGCGCATGGAGCCGCACCTGTGCCTGATCCCGCACCATGCCGCCTGCGGTCATTTGGGTCACCGCGTCGCCCAGCAGGCTGAGATAGGCCTCGGCGATGACGACGGGCGCGGCGGTTGCATCTTCGAACGGCCAGACCGCGACCTGTCCCGGAAATGCCGCCCGCAGGCGTGCCAACATGGGGATACCGGTGAGGGATTGCGCGCCGACCGCCCCGGCCCCGGCCAATTGCCAGATGGTTTTGGGCCACAGCCCCCCTTGACGCCCGGCCAGTTCGGCGGCCCGGTATTCCCCAAGGTCCGGTGGATGGTCAGGTTTGGTGCGCGGCAGCCCCGGCATGTCGGCCTTTTGCCCGTTGCCCCAGAACGGTCCTTCGCCGGTAAAGTGGCTGTTGGCGGCCGCCGCGACCTGTCGGTAATTCGTCTGGTTCACGTCGGTGTCGGTGACCCGGTGTGCCAGCCAGTCCCACAGCCCCAAGGCGTGCCGCTGTCCGGTCAAAGTTTGTGCCAGACCGACCGGGGCCGCATAGGCGAAGTCGGCCGCGATCAACAATCGGCGTTTGCGTGCGATGCTGTCCGTGATGAGCGTGTGCAGCGTTGCCTGCGCCGCCAAACGCGTGGCGATGTTTTCGGCCCGCAAGCCGTCCGCATCTGCCACAGCCAGCCAGATCGAATCCTTGCCCCGGCTGGGTTTTCCGCTTGCCGACCAGTCCAGCACGGCGACGCGATCAAATATCACAGACCCACCTGCGCGCGGATATAGGCCGCGATGGCGTCAATGTCGTTTAGGTCGAACACTGGCAGATCCAGATCCGGCAAGGCGATGTCGGACGCGACCGCCCGGATGTTGTTGTCGGGTGCCATGAGGTCGCGTCCGGTGGCCATCCGGTGGGTTTCGATTTTGGGATGCGGTCCGCGTTTGTAACCTTCGACCAGCACAAGATCGACGGGGGACAGGTGCGCCAACAGTTCCTCGAACGGGGGTTCACCGGCCCCGCGCAATTCGTGCATCAACGCCCATCGCTGCGGCGAGGCCACGATCACCTCGGACGCGCCTGCCGCCCGGTGGCGGTAGCTGTCACGCCCCGGTTGATCCACGTCGGTGTCGTGGTGAGCGTGTTTGATGGTGGAGACGGTCAGGCCAGACGCCGTGAACCGCGCCACCAAGCGCTCGGTCAGCGTGGTTTTCCCGGTGTTTTTCCAGCCCGTGATGCCCCAGACCTTCATTTTAGCAATCCTTGGGCCGTTGCGATGTCATCCGGCGTGTTGATGTTGAAAAAGGGGTCAAAGGGCGTGCTGTCAAACAGGGCTGTGCCTGCGTGGTGGAGGTCTGTCCATAGGACAATCTTGCGCAGCCCCCCCGCCAAGCCGGATCGAAGGTCATGGCGCAGGGCGATGGGCCACAGACCAAAGGTGGGGTGTTGCCAGACGGTGCCGGTGGCATCTGGTGACGCCGCGAGCGCCAGCCCCGTGGCCCCCGCCGCCGCCTGCAACCGGGTCGAAAGGTCGCCGGGGAAAAACGGTGTGTCGGCGGCCACAGAGATCACCGCAGGTGCCCCCAACGCCGCCGCCCAATCCATGCCCGCCAGAACCCCGGCCAAGGGACCGGGGTAGTCTGGCAGGCTGTCCGGCAAAACCGGCAGGCCAAAATCGGCGAACCGGGCCGCATCCCCGTTCGCGTTGATGGCTATCGGCGCGCATTGCGACGCCAGCCGCGCAAGGACATGATCGAGAAGGCGCTGGCCTGCGACCATCCGCAGCCCCTTGTCGCCGCCACCCATGCGCGTGGCCCGGCCCCCGGCAAGGATAACGGCGGGCAAAATCACGG
>JBGSIZ010000026.1:0-10063 GCA_041742255.1 Marivivens sp.
CTGCTGGCGCAGGCGGGCATGACGGCGGCCCCTTTGGGCCTGTCGGGGCCGCTGGGGTTTGGACCCACGCACCACGGGGCTGGCGACATATCGGGGTTTGACGACCTTGGGTCGGTGTGGATGTTCGAACGGATCAGCCACAAATTTCACGCCTGTTGCCACGGTTTGCACGCCATGCTGGAGGCCGTCGGGGGGCTGCGCGCGGACCCCGCACAGGTTGCCGCCGTCCGCATCCAGACCAACCCGCGCTGGATGACCGTGTGCAATCAACAGGCCCCCGACACCGGGCTGGGGGCCAAGTTCAGCTACCGGGTGACCTGTGCCATGGCGCTGGCGGGGGTGGACACCGGGGCGATTGCATCGTTTTCGGACGATATGACAGGCAGGGCAGACATCGTGGCGCTGCGCGACCGGGTGACCGTTGTGGCGGAAGCGGGCGTGGGCGAAATGCAATCGGTGGTGACGGTCACCTTGCGGGATGGCACAGCGCACACCGCCCGTCACGATCTGGACGCGCCCCTGACGGTGCCGGACCGCACCGCAAAACTGCGGCGCAAGGCAGCGGGGTTGTTGGGGGCCGACGGGGCCAATCAGATGCAGCAGGCCGCGTTCGGGGACAGTCTGGCGGATTTTGTGGCCGCGCTGGGTTAAAGCCCGTCAATCGCGGTGCGCAACAGGTCCAAGGCGTGGGTGACCGCCGCGGCGCGGACCTGTGCCCGGCCCAATGCGCCAAACTCTACCGTTTGCGTGGTCACGCCATTGGGGGTTGCGATGCCAAAACACACGCGGCCTTCGGGTTTGTGGTCGGACCCGCCGGGGCCTGCGATGCCTGTCGTGCTGACCGTCACCTGCGCCAGTGACCGGGTCCACACGCCATAGGCCATCTGGGCCGCCACAGTTTCCGACACCGCGCCGTGCGTCTCCAGCGTGACCGGGTCCACGCCCAACAGATCGGTTTTGGCGGCGTTGGAATAGGTGACCACCCCCCGGTCAAACACGTCCGACGATCCGGCAATATCGGTGAGCGCTGCAGCGATCATGCCGCCTGTGCAGCTTTCGGCGGTGGCGATGCGGATGCCCTTTTTGCGTGCTGCAGTCAGGGTTTCACGGGCGGTCACATCAAAATTCCATGTGCAGCACCTGCGGCGATCATGGTGGCGATCCCGGCAAACAAGCCCGCCCAAAGGTCATCCAGCATGACACCGGCGGGATCGTGGCGGGCATCCGCGCGGCCCACCAACCACGGTTTCCAGATGTCAAACAGCCGAAAGAACACAAACGCGCCGACCCATCCCGGATAGGGAAAATTCCAGGTGTCCAGTCCCATCATCCAGAACCCGAACGACGGGGCCAACAGGGCCAGCCATTGGCCCGCCACCTCGTCGATCACGATTTCGGACGGATCATCGCCGGGACGGTCGGTCAGTTCCCGTTCCACCGCCCAGAACCCCCAGCCGATGGCGGCCAGCGTGGCCATGGCCAACAGCGGAAATCCCCCGACCCCGTGCAGGAGCAGGCCCAGACCCACCGCAACCGCCGACCCCCAAGTGCCGGGGGCCGGACGTAACAAACCGACGTAGAAAAACGTGGCGATCAGGCGGCTCATGATTTCACCAATGTGGCCGTGGCCAGCGCCGCGATCCCTTCGCCCCGGCCCGTGAACCCCAGCTGTTCAGACGTGGTGGCCTTGACGCTGATGCGGTCGGGGGTCATCCCCATGATGGCGGCCATTGCAATTTTCATCGCGGCGGCATGCGGTCCCACCTTGGGGTATTCGCAGATCAGGGTGCAATCGGCGTGGGTGATCGTGAACCTCTGCGCGCGGGCCAGATCACAGGCATGGCGCAGGAAGATATGGCTTTGCGCGCCTTTCCACTGGGGGTCTGAGGGCGGGAAATGCTGGCCGATATCGCCCATGCCCAGCGCGCCATAAATGGCATCGGTGACGGCGTGCATCCCCACATCAGCATCCGAATGGCCCACTAGCGCGTGATCATGGGCAATCTTCACGCCGCACAGCCACACATGGTCGCCGGGGCCAAAGCGATGCACGTCAAAACCGTTGCCGGTGCGGATATCCATGGGGGTGTCCTTTTGCGGGGTCTGGCGCGCGGCCAGAATGGCGGCGGCGCGGGCGAAATCGGCGGGGGTGGTGATTTTCAGGTTATCTTCGGACCCGTCCACGATCTGCACGGGCAATCCGGCGGCGCGGGCCACGGCCACATCATCGGGTGCATCACCGGGATGGGTGCGGTGGGCGGTCAGGATGTCGGCAAACCGGAACCCTTGGGGGGTTTGGGCGCGAAACAACCCGGTGCGGTCTTGGGTGCCCGTGACCATGTCATCCGCACCGCGCCACAGCGCATCGGTCACGGCCAGTGCCGGAGCGGCACAGGGTGCGTGGTCCAACGCGGCCCGCACCCGTTCAATCAGGTCGCGTGGGACACATGGCCGGGCGGCGTCGTGGATCAACACTCGGTCAGGGGCAAACGGCACAAGTGCGGCAAGCCCCGCGCACACCGATGCCGCTCGGGTGTCGCCTCCGGCCACGATCTGGACACCTGGAAAATCTGCGGCGTGGACCATGTCATCGGCATGCACCACGATCACCATCGGCCCGATGCCCGCAAAGGCCGCGACAGTGTGGTCGATCACCCGCGCGCCCGCCAGCGGTCGCCATTGTTTGGGCACGGGTCCGCCCGCGCGGGTGCCCCGGCCTGCGGCAACAATCAGAATGGCAGTGGTCATGTCGGTTGGGCGTCCTGTGGTCATTGGTTTAGGATCTGCGGCATATCCGGTCTCTAAGCGGTCAGGAAAGGCGGTGCAAATGGTGACTGCGAGGGCGTTGTGCGCAAAAAACAGGCATTGGTGATTTTCTGCCTGAAATTTAGCAGTCCGCGCGCCCGCCGTGCATTGAATTGAGACCGGGCGGACCATAGGGATGGGATCAAGCGCGTAGCAATTAGGCAGACCCCCCTGTGACTGACCGTCTTTCCCTGACCCCCACCGGGCCGCATCTGGACCCGCCTGTGGCGCTTGCGCCGTTGGCGGGCATCACGGACCTGCCGTTCCGGCAGTTGGTCGCCGGGTTCGGGACCGGGTGGGTTGTGTCCGAAATGGTCGCCAGTCAGGAAATGGTGCAGGCAAAACCGGGGGTGCGCGAACGGGCGGAACTGGGTCTGGGCGACGGGCGCACGGCGGTCCAACTTGCCGGACGCGAGGCGTATTGGATGGCCGAAGCCGCCCGCATGGTCGAGGCCAACGGGGCCACGTTCATCGACATCAACATGGGCTGCCCCGCGAAAAAGGTGACGAACGGCTATGCGGGGTCCGCCCTTCTCAAGGATCTGGATCACGCGCTGACCCTGATTGCGGCGGTGGTGGGGGCGGTGACCATCCCTGTCACGCTGAAAACCCGGCTGGGGTGGGATGACGCGCTGATGAACGCGGGCACGCTGGCACAGCGGGCCGAAGGGGCAGGGGTGCGGTTGATCACGATCCATGGTCGTACCCGCTGCCAGTTCTACAAGGGACAGGCCGATTGGGCAGCGATCCGCGCGATCAAAGACGCGGTGACCATCCCGGTCATCGCAAACGGTGACATCACGGACGGACGCACGGCGCGCATGGCCCTGTCGCAGTCGGGGGCGGACGGGGTCATGGTCGGGCGCGGGGCGCAAGGGCGGCCATGGGTTCTGGCACAAATCGCGGCGGACCTGTGGGGCAGGCCCGCGCCCGTGGTGCCACACGGGGCCGCATTGGCCGACCTGATCGGCGGTCATTACGAGGCGATGCTGCGGTTTTACGGCGTCCCGCTTGGGGTCCGGGTCGCGCGCAAACATCTGGGGTGGTATATGAATCAGGGCGGCACGCCTGCCCCCCTGCGCCACGCCATCTTGACCACGACGGACCCCGCACAGGTGATCCGCCACATCGCGGGGGGTGCCATGACGGACCAAAGGGACGCGGCATGATCCAGGATGCCGCCTTGTGGAATTCGTTGCCGGTGCCCGCGCTGTTGCTCAACCATGATGACCGGATCGTGGACAGCAACCCGGCTGCCGAGGCGTTCTTGAACCTGTCCAACAAATCGCTGGTGGGGGCGGTGGTCTGGGCCAAACTGTCGGTGGCCGCCGATATTGCGGGGCCGTTCGGGCGGGCGCGTGAAAACCGGACATCGCTGTTTGTGAATGACGTGGATGTAGGGTCTGCTGAGCGGTCCCCGATGCAATGCAACATCCAGTTTTCGCCGCTGCAGGGGGCGGATGACGGGCATATGATCATGATGATCTCGCCGCGCGAAATTGCCGGGCGGGTGACGACGAACGCATCGTCGGGCAAGGCCGCGAAATCGGCGATCGGCATGGCGGAAATGCTGGCGCACGAAATCAAGAACCCGCTGGCCGGGATCACTGGGGCGGCGCAACTTCTGGCCATGGGATTGACGCCCGAGGATCAGGAACTGACCGACCTCATCGTGGATGAATGTCGGCGGATCGTGAAACTGCTGGAACAGGTGGAACAATTCGGCAATCTGCGGCCCCCCGCGCGGCAGACGGTCAACATCCACGACATTCTGGACCGCGCACGGCAATCGGCCTCGGTCGGATTCGGGGCGCATATGATGTTTGTCGAGGATTACGACCCATCCTTGCCCGCGACCTATGCCGACCCCGACCAGTTGACGCAGGTGTTTTTGAACCTGCTGAAAAATGCGTCCGAGGCCGGGGGGCCGGGCGGGTCCATCCGGTTGCGCACGTTCTACGATGCATCGCTGCGGGTGCGGCGGGCGGATGGGACACAGGCGCGGTTGCCCCTGCAAATCGAGGTGATTGATGACGGCCCCGGCCTGCCCCCCGATATCGCGGGGGACGTGTTCGAACCCTTTGTGTCGGGGCGCGAAAACGGCACCGGGCTTGGCCTCGCACTCGTGTCGAAACTGGTGGGCGAAAACGGCGGGTGGATTTCGGTGGACAGCGTGCCGGGGCGCACGGTGTTCCGGGTGTCGCTGCCACTGGTCCCCAAGGATATTGTAGTCATGGACGGAGAGATCTGATGGACGGAACAGTATTGGTTGCAGATGACGACCGCACGATCCGCACGGTCCTGACGCAGGCGCTCACGCGGGCGGGGTGCAAGGTTCACGCCACCTCCAGCCTTGTCACGCTCATGCGGTGGGTGGACGAAGGCAAAGGCGATCTGGTGATTTCCGATGTGGTCATGCCGGATGGCAACGGGTTGGACCAATTGCCGCGCATCCCGCCGCCCGGCCCGGCCTGCCTGTGATCGTGATTTCGGCGCAAAACACGATCATGACTGCGATTCAAGCCGCCGAAAAAGATGCCTATGATTATCTGCCCAAACCGTTCGACCTGCCCGATCTGATGAAACGGGCAGCCCGCGCGCTCGAGATCAAGCGCCGGGTGCCCAGCCCCAAGGCCGATCCGGACCCCCAAGCCAGCGATCTGCCGCTGGTGGGCCGCACCACCGCGATGCAGCACCTCTATCGGTTGGTGGCGCGGGTGATGAACACGCAACTGCCGGTTCTTATCACAGGCGAAAGCGGGACCGGAAAATCGCTCATTGCCAAGGCGATCCATGACCTGTCAGACCGCCGGGGCCTGCCGTTTGTGGTGGTATCACCCAACGATCTGATGGGGATGGACGGGCCGTCGGCGGTTCTGGCGCGGGCGCGCACCGGGTCGCTGTTGTTTGACGAAGTGGGCGATTTGTCGGACGAGGCGCAGGGGCGCATCGTGCGGATGCTGGACAGCCTGACCGATGCATCGCCGCGCATCATGGCCACCAGCCAAACCGATCTGGGCGCCCGGATCGAGGCCGGGGCGTTCCGCGAGGACCTTTTCTACCGGCTGGGGGGCGTCACGCTGGCGTTGCCGCCCTTGCGCGAACGGGTGGACGATATTCCACTGCTGGCCGACCACTTTCTGGCGCGGGCCGAACGTGACGGGCTGTCGTTGCGGCGGTTGCGGGGCGGCGCGCTTGATCTTGCGCGGCTTTACAGTTGGCCGGGCAACGTGCGGCAATTGGAAAACGCGATCCGGCGGCTGGTGGTCACGTCGTCCGAAGAGGATATCACCCGCGCCGAAATGGAAGCCGTCCTGTCGCAGCAACCCGCCGTTGAACCCCTGCGCGGGGTCAGTGACGGGGACAAATTGTCGGCCTCGGTCGCCAAACACCTGCGGCGGTATTTCGATCTGCATGGCGGGATGCTGCCGCCCAACGGCCTGTATGACCAGATTTTAAAAGAGGTGGAGACACCGCTGATCGAAATCGCGCTGGATGCGACGGGCGGTAACCAAGCTAAATGTGCCGAACTTTTGGGGATCAACCGCAATACCTTGCGCAAAAAGATCACCGAACTGGATATCCGCGTGACACGGCGCCGCAAGTTGATGTAAAACCGCAACAGACCGTGGCCCCTTTGTCGCAGACTCAGTCTGGGGCTGGGCGGGACCCACGATGGACAGCGGTGCGGGGGCAACCCGCCAACAACAGGGCAATCCGGTGCAGCGAACCCTCATGGGTGCCGTCATTACACGAACCAGCCGGTGGCGGCGTCTGCGGCGGGTGCAGAACGCGGCGACGTTGGGTCTGGTCGTGCTTGGTCCGGTTCTGGCGGGGCTGACGTTTGTGGTGCTGGGGCCGCTCGATCAGGGGGGCAATGCGCCGTCCCTGCGGTTCGTTCTGCTGGCCGATCTTGTCTATGTTCTGGTGGTGGCCGCACTCGTGATGCAGCGGGTGGCGCAGTTGATCATGGCGCGGCGGGCCAAATCGGCGGGGTCCCGGCTGCACCTGCGTCTGACGGGGGTATTCGCGCTGCTGGCGCTGATCCCGGCGGTGTTGGTCGCGGTGTTCGCGGTGGTCACCATCAACGTGGGGCTGGAGGGATGGTTTTCCGACCGTGTGCGCACGGTTCTGGGCACCTCGCTGTCGGCGGCGCAAGCCTACGAGGATGAACACCGCCAAGACCTCACGCGCGACGGGCTGTCACTGGCGGCCTATCTCAACCTTGAACGGCAACGCAATTTCTTCATGGAAACCGGACAGATCCGGCAAGCGCTGGGTCAGGTGCAATCCAGCATCGAACGCGGCCTGACCGAAGCGTTCGTGATTGACGGCAGCGGCGACATCATCGTGCGCGGCGCGCGGTCCTATGAATTCGATTTCGAACCGGTCACCGCCGACCAGATTGCCCGGTCACAGGCCGATGGCATCCTGATTATCGAGGATTGGGCCAATAACGAATTCCGGGCGCTGATCCCGCTTGAGGCGTTCGTTGACCGCTATCTGTATGTCAGCCGAGAGGTGGATGGTGGCATCCTGTCCCTGCTCGATGACACCAAACAAACCGTTGGCCTGTATGAACAATTGGAAAAGGACCGCGGGCGGCTTTTGTTCGAATTCGGGCTGCTGTATGTCGGGTTCGCCGTCATCTTGATCCTTGCCGCGATCTGGTTGGGTCTTTGGTTTGCGGAACGGTTGTCGCGCCCGGTGGGGCGTCTGGTGACGGCCTCGCAAAAGGTCGGCGGCGGCGATCTGGACGTCCGCGTGATCGAGGAAGACGGCGACGACGAGATTGCCCAGCTTGGCCGCAACTTTAACGAAATGACGGGGCAACTGCGGGCGCAGCGCGAGACGTTGTTGGACAACACCCGCCAGATTGAACGGCGCAGGCGGCTGTTCGATTCGGTTCTGTCGTCGATCACCTCGGGCGTGGTGGGCGTGGATGCGGCGGGCAAGATCACCTTTGTCAATCGGTCGGCGGGCCGGTTGCTGGGCGTGGCGGATGGGTTGGGGGACGTGATGCTGTCGGTGGCGATCCCCGAATTCGGACCGCTGTTTGACCAATTGCGCCGCGAAAAACGCGAACTGGTGCAGGAACAGGTCAACCTGACCCGGATGGGCAAACAGGAAACCCTGTTGGCGCGGGTGTCCACGCGGCGCTCTGACGAAGGCGCGCTCGAAGGGTATGTAGTGGCGTTTGACGATGTGACCGATCTGGTCAGCGCGCAGCGGATGGCGGCATGGGGCGACGTGGCCCGCCGCATCGCGCACGAGATCAAGAACCCGCTCACCCCGATCCAGTTGTCCGCCGAACGGATCAAACGGAAATTCAGTCCCAAGGTCGGTGAAGACTCGGACATTCTGGAACAAATGACCGATGTGATTGTGCGCCAAACCAATGACTTGCGCCGCATTGTTGATGAATTTTCGAAATTCGCCCGGATGCCGGAACCCGTGCGGGCGGCCAATGACATCGCCCTGATCGTGCGCGACGCCGTGACCTTGCAACAGGCGGGGCAGCCCGATGTCCTGATCACGGCTGATTTGCCGGGCGTGCCGGTGATGGCCGATGTTGACGCCACGATGATATCGCAGGCGTTGACAAACCTCATCAAGAACGCAGGCGAAGCAATTGAAACCCTGCAGGAAAAGGGCGCGCCAGAAGGGTTCTCCCCCGAAATTCGCGTGGCCCTGACCACAGGCGACACGGCGGCCCGGATCACCATTTCCGACAATGGCATCGGCCTGCCGGATGACCGGACCCGCCTGTTTGAACCCTATGTGACGACGCGGGAAAAAGGCACCGGGCTGGGCCTGCCCATCGTCAAGAAGATCATCGAAGAACACGGCGGCACCCTGCACCTGCGCGATGCCGCCCCCTTTGCGACCGACGCGCGGCCGGGGGCCGCCGCCGTCATTGATTTGCCCGTGTTGCCCGCCGTGGCACAGGGCGCCAAGATACCAGCGTGAGGACACCATGGGCGACATTCTGATCACCGACGACGAACGCGATATCCGCGAGCTGATTTCCGACATCCTGCGCGACGAAGGCTATACCACCCGGCTTGCGGGCACGTCGGATGACTGCATGGCCGAGATTGCCCGCGAAAAACCCGCGCTGATGATCCTTGATATCTGGCTCAAGGACAGCAGCATGGATGGGATCGACATCCTGAAATCCGTGAAACGCAGCCATCCCGAAATTCCGATTGTCATTATATCGGGGCACGGCAACATCGAAATTGCGGTCGCCGCGATCAAGCAGGGGGCCTATGATTTCATCGAAAAACCGTTCAATATCGACCAGTTGATGGTCGTTATCAAACGCGCGATGGAAACGTCGCGGTTGCGCCGGGAAAATCAGGAACTCAAACGCGGCGAAGGACCATCCGCCGAAATGTTGGGGGAAAGTGCGGCGTTTCGCGCGCTCAAATCCCATCTGGACAAGGTCACCAAATCCAATGGCCGTGTCATGTTGACCGGGTCGCCCGGTGCGGGCAAGGAAATCGCCGCCCGCTATGTCCACGCCAACTCCGCCCGCGCGCAGGCCCCGTTTGTGGTGGTGTCCTCGGCCTCGATCGAACCCGACCGGATGGAGGAGGTTCTTTTTGGCCGCGAAACATCCGAAAAGGGCGTGGAAAAGGGGCTGTTGGAACAGGCCAATGGCGGCGTGCTGTATTTTGACGAAGTGGCGGACATGCCCCCCGGCACCCAGTCGAAAATCCTGCGGGTGCTGGTGGACCAGCAATTCACCCGGGTTGGCGGCGGCGACAAGGTGCATGTGGACCTGCGGGTGATTTCGTCCACCAACCGGGATTTGCAGGACGAAATCGCGGCGGGGAACTTTCGGCAGGAACTCTATCACCGTCTGAACGTGGTCCCGATCCATGTGCCCAGTCTGGAAGAACGGCGCGAGGATATCCCGTTGCTGGCGGAACATTTCATCAGCCATTTCAACCGCGTGCAGAACCTTCCCCTGCGCCAGTTGGCCGATGATGCCCGCGCATTGCTGCAGACGATGATCTGGCCGGGGAACGTGCGGCAGTTGAAGAATGTCATCGAACGGGTCTTGATCCTTGGCGACACGGGCGAGCCCATTTCAGCCCGCGAACTGCCCGCGCAGGCCGAACCGACCGGGGACAGCGCGCGGGTCATTCTGGCCGGGCCACTGGCCACGCTGCCGCTGCGCGAGGCCCGCGAATTGTTCGAGCGCGAATATCTGCTGACCCAGATCAACCGCTTTGGCGGCAACATCAGC
>JBGSIZ010000027.1:0-19617 GCA_041742255.1 Marivivens sp.
AGCAGCGCATGGGCGGCGCGACGGGGCGCAAATCCGGTTTGTTGGGGGGCATTTGCCATGGGTCACCTTGAGCCTGAACTGCGCCCGCGTATATCAAGGGAACAGATGGAGCAAGGAACGGTGCCATGAGCGATAGCGAAAAACCGGAAACAGGCGACAGCGAACAACCACTCCCCGCCCCCGCCCAGCGGGAATTACCCGCCCCCGCCCAACGGGCACTGGCCGAAGCACAGGCGCGGCGGGACGCAGCCAAATCGGCCCCCCTGCCCCCGGAATTGGGCGGGCGGGACGGACCAGAACCCGTGCGCTTTGGCGATTGGGAGAAAAAAGGGATCGCGATAGATTTCTGACAGGTGGGGTGGGTTGAAACCCACCTTACGGGCGAAAAACCCTTGCCGGGCTGCGGCCCCCGGCCCTATCCTTTGGGCATCCCAATTGACATGAAAAAGGAGTCACGCCCGTGACCACACACCGCTTTGGCGATGCGTTCGCCTATGCCAACACGCTCCACGCCACCCAAACGCGCAAAGGATCGGATGTGCCCTACATCGCACACCTTCTGGCCGTGGCCTCGCTCACGCTGGAAAACGGCGGGGACGAGGATCAGGCGATCGGGGCACTCCTGCATGACGCGGTCGAGGATCAGGGGGGCATGGCGCGGGCGGACGACATCGGGGAGCGGTTCGGCGGGCGGGTGCGGGACATCGTGCTGGCCTGCACGGATGCGGTGACGGACCCCAAACCGGACTGGGCGACGCGCAAACGGGCCTATATCGCCGGGATCGGCACCAAACACCCGGACGCGGTGTTGGTGACGCTCGCGGACAAGGTTCACAACGCGCAATCCATCACCGACGATTTCGACAGGGTCGGGGCGGTGGTCTGGACCCGGTTCAGCCAACCGCGATCAGACACCATCTGGTATTACACCCAACTGGCGCAGGCGTTGTCGGCGCGGCACCCCGGCGCGCTGTCCCACAGGCTCTTGCGGCTTGTGGCGGGGTTTGACAGCATGGGGGCATGATCCCCGGTTTCACCCAATCCTATGTCACCTGCGGGGCTGTTCGGCTCTCGGTGCATCGTGGGGGGACGGGGGTCCCCTTGATCCTGCTGCACGGCTACCCGCAAAACCATCACTGCTGGGAAACGGTAGCGCCGACATTGGTGCAGCATTTCGACGTCATCGTGCCAGACCTGCGCGGCTATGGGGACAGCGATGCACCGCCAGACGACGCAGCACACAGCACCTATTCCAAACGGCAGATGGCCGCGGACATCGTGGGGCTGATGAACGCCCTCGGCATCGACCGGGCGCATGTGCTGGGTCATGACCGGGGCGGTCGGGTGGCGTATCGGCTGGCGCTGGACCACCCGGACCGGGTGAACCGGCTGGGGATCATCGAAATCGTGCCAACGGGGGATTTCTGGGCGCACTGGTCTGCGGACCTTGGGCTTGCGGCCTATCACTGGACCTTTCTGGCGCAACCGGCGCCCTTGCCGGAAAGGATGATCGGGGCAGACCCGTCCGGCTATATCGACTGGACGCTGGGGGCATGGACGCTGTCCAAATCCTTGGCACCGTTCAGCGCGGCAGCGCTGAGCAGCTACCGGACACAGGCGGGCGACCCGGCGCATCTGCACGCCATGTGCAGCGATTACCGGGCCGGGGCCAGCATCGACCGGGCACTGGACGATGCAGACAAACAGGCCGGGCGCACCATCGGGGCACCCCTGCATTTCCTGTGGGCAGACAGCGGTTTTCCGGCACGCACGGGGGACCCCTTGGGGCTGTGGCGGGCATGGGCACCTCAGGTCACGGGGCAAAGCTGCACCAGCGGCCATTTCGCCATGGAAGAAAATCCAGCCGCCGTGCTGGCAGCATTCCTGCCGCACTTCCTCGCAGAGACCGGGGCAGGCACGGGAACGGGCACCGGGCGTTAACCCTTCTTTCAGTTTGAATGCCACTCAAATTGCAAGCGTGATAGAACATCGGCAGAACATCCGGTCACAGGTATTGTCATGCTGGCACTTCTCGGTCTTTTCTCCATCGCCATGCTTGGGGCAGCATTCCTGCCGGACGGGTCCGATCCACAGGACGACGCAGCAGCGGACGAAACAGCGCCCGAAACAACCGTTCTGGCCGGGGACGCACCCGGTATCCTCGGCAGCAACGACGACGACATCCTCATCACCGGCGATCTGGACGATGACATCTCCGGGCTGGATGGCCACGACTATATCGACGGCGAAGGCGGGTCAGACCTGATCGACGGCGGGGCGGGCAATGACGACCTCCACGGCGGGGCAGACGGGGACACGGTCTATGGAACGGACGGCGGCGACAGCCTGTTCGGACACATCGGGGATGACACCCTCTTTGGCGGGGCGGACAACGACCAACTGAACGGCGGCGACGGGGACGATTGGCTGGACGGCGGCGACGGGGACGACGCGCTGTTGGGGTCGCTCGGGCATGACACCATGGACGGGGGCACGGGGCAGGACGTTCTGCACGGCGGTCTGGGCAGCGACACACTCGACGGCGGCAACGACGACGTGCTGGACTATGTGAACGGCGGGGCGGGGGATGACCTCCTCATCGGGCACGCGGGGGACAACCTGAACGGGGGAACCGGGGCGGACCGGTTCTCGCTCCTGTCCACCGGCTCCGGCCCGGCGATGATCGAGGATTACAGCAGCACAGAAGACACCATCGTCGTGGCCTACGACCTCTCGGGGGATGCGCCGACGCTGACCCTTGGGGGGGAACCGGGGGCGCTGACCCTTCTGGCGGACGGTCAGGAAATCGCGTGGCTCGGAACGCTGTCCACCTTTGACCTCGGCACGGTGCAGCTTGTGGGGGTCTGACAAGAGGGCCTGACGGGACACACGAATCACCTTCCCTTTCACGTCAAATCCCCCTAAACGCACGCATCCCGCAGGCATCCGCCTCGGGTCACGCCTCCAAGGGCCTTGCTGGACGACATCCCGGCCTGCGCCATTCACCCCTAACTCAGGAGACCCCGATGTCGATCACGCCCGAAGTAAAAGCCCAATTGATGCAGGATTTCGCGATCAAGCCCGGCGACACCGGTTCGCCCGAAGTGCAGGTCGCCATTCTGTCGTCGCGGATTGCCACGCTGACCGAACACTTCAAGATGCACAAAAAAGACAACCACGGCCGTCGCGGCCTTTTGGTCATGGTCGCTACACGGCGCAAACTGCTGGACTACGTCAAATCCAAAGACGTGGCGCGGTATCAGTCGCTGATCGAACGGCTCGGCCTGCGCCGGTAACGGACGGCCAGCACGACCTGCAAAACGCCCGCCCCTTTGGCGGGCGTTTTCGTTTGGGCGGGGGCAACGGTCAAAACCCGGAATCGCCGCTCGGCTCGGGCTGCCAGACCGCGCGGGCCAAGGCCGGGTCGCGCATCAGGTTGGCATCCAGCACGTCCGGGGGAACCTCCTCGCGCAATGTGGGCACCGGGGCAAACAACGACACGCCCAACCCGGCGCGGACATCTAGGGGGGCAAATCCCAGCCACGCCAGCACGGTGGGATACACATCCATCATGCTGGCCTCGCGGCCGATCCGGGCGGGGGTCTGACCCAGACCCACCAGAACCACAGTGTTGCGGCGACCCGCACGGGGGGCGTCACGGGCCATGTGGGCGCTGTGGTTGATATGGTCGGACATCACAACAATGGCCAACGGCCGGTCGCGATCCATGGCACGGACGCGGGCGATGAAATCTTCCATCAACGCGGTGGTGCAACGGGCGGCGGCAGGCAGATCGCGCAGGATGCGGGCCTGACCATCCGGAACACACCGGCGGGCGACAAAGGCGTTGTCGCCATGCGGACCGGTCGTCTCAACAGTCAGAAACATCGGGCGACCGGTGGCGCGCAGGTCGTCATGGGTGCGCAAGGCGGCGTCAAACACCATCTGGTCATCCATGATCCACCCGGCAGTGGCGGCGGCATAGGTGGGGGCATCATACATCCGGGCCATGGTCTCCTTGTCCACCAGTTCGCCGTTGGAATGGGTGGCGACAAAATGGTCCAGCCCGGCAAATCCTCCCTCCCCGCCCACAACAAACGCGGCAGAGTAACCGTGGGCGTGCAACACATCGCCCAAACAGGTCTGGCCATCCAGAAAATCGACCTGCCCGGAATAATTGTTCCGAAACCGCAACCCGTTGGGCAACAACGGCACGCCGCACTGGCTGGCAACGATCCCGGCCATGCTCCACCCGGTGCCGTCAACCTGCGCGACACCTGTCAGGGTCAGACCCTCGGCCTCCAGATCCCGGATCGGGTCATAGGCGGTGCCAAACCGGGCGGCATCGGCAAAGGCGCGATCGACGCCTTCCAGATAAATGACGATGACATCAGGCAAAACCTGTGGGCGAGTGATCTGCGGAACGGCCAACCGGGTGGTCAGGTTCAACGCGGGCTGATCCTGAACCAGGCCCAACGCGACCACCAGAACCAACGGGTTAAAACCAACCAAGACAGCAGCGCCCCCCACCAGAACGGACTCTTTGCGGGCGGTCATACGGGACAACACCACGAGGGCCCCCAGATAAAACAGCCCGGCCAGAACGGCGGTCAGGATCTCGTTGCGCAGGTCGGACAGCCCGGCACCCTGCATCCCGAACTCGATGTGAAACACGAGGGCCAGCAGGTCCAACCGGCCAAACGCGCGGGCGACCACGGCCACAGGCACGGCGACGGCAACAGCAATCAGCAAAAAGATCATCGCGCGCGAGGGGAAAAACATCAGCGGCGGGACCGGGCGGGACCGGGCCAGACCAATGGCGAGGATCATCATCAACAAGGCAACAGCGCCCAGCGTATCGGGCTTTTGCTGCGGCACGAGCAGAACAACGGCGGCACACAAGGCAACTCCCGCCGACAACACAAATACCAACCAACCCCGCATCAACAGCGCTCCACATCACGGCTCGCCATACCTATCGGAGGTCACTTATCGAAACAACCTTGCCGTGTGGGCCTATCAACTCGCCAGCTTCATCAACACGATACCGGACACGATCACTGTGGCGGCAAACAACCGCATCGGGGTGGCGGCCTCGCCAAAGAACACGATGCCCACGACAAACGCGCCCACGGCCCCAATGCCGGTCCACACCATATACGATGTGCCCAGCGGCAAGGTTTTCATGGCCAGCGCCAGCAACCACAAGGACCCGATCATGGTCACGCCCATGAACACCGTCGGGCCCAGTCTGGAAAACCCGCCCGATTGCTTCATCGCACTCGCCCAGACAATTTCAAGCGCGCCCGCCAGAACCAGATAAATCCACGCCATGTCACCGCTCCCTTGCCTGTCCTTTGAATAGGTCACCCAAGGCAGGCCCGGCAAGGGCGCGCATGGGGGGCGACTTTGGCAACTCTTCCCAAACACGCCTTTGTGGTGTAATGGCCCCCCATCTGCGACGCAGCGCCCTGACCCCGGCGCTCGCAAAGGATTGGGGTCGGCGGCAATGGGGCCGCATACACACATGGGCACTCGGAACGCCGAGACAGGCCCTGATAGGAAACGACAGATGTTCAACGAAGTGAAAAAATCCATCCAGTGGGGCGAAGAAACCCTGACACTGGAAACCGGCAAGGTTGCCCGTCAGGCAGACGGCAGCGTTATCGCCACGCTGGGGGAAACCAGCGTCATGGCCAACGTGACCTTTGCCAAGGAACCCAAACCGGGGCAGGACTTCTTCCCGCTCACGGTTCACTACCAAGAGAAATACTATGCCGCCGGCAAGGTTCCGGGCGGCTTTTTCAAGCGCGAGGCGCGGCCGACCGAAAAGGAAACGCTGACCGCCCGCCTGATCGACCGTCCGATCCGCCCGCTGTTCGTGGACGGGTTCAAGAACGAAGTGTTGGTGATGTGCACCGTCCTGTCGCACGATCTGGTCAATGATCCGGACATCGTGGCGATGATCGCCGCCTCCGCCGCGCTCACCATTTCCGGCGCACCCTTCATGGGTCCGATCGCGGGCTGCCGGGTTGGTTTCGTGGATGGCGAATACATCCTCAACCCGACCGTGGACGAAATGCAAGGGATCCGCACGGACCCGCAGCAGCGGCTCGATCTGGTCGTCGCGGGCACCAAAGACGCCGTGATGATGGTCGAATCCGAAGCCTACGAACTGACCGAAGTGGAAATGCTGGGTGCTGTGAATTTTGCGCACCAGCAGATTCAGCCGGTGATCGACCTGATCATTGATCTGGCCGAAACCACGGCCAAGGAACCCTTCGACTTTGCCCCGCCGGATTACAGCGACCTTCTGGGCGCGGTCATGGCCGCAGGCGAGGCGCTGATGCGCGACGCCTACGCGATCACCGACAAACAGGCACGGACAACGGCCGTGTCGGACGCCAAATCGGCGATCAAGGCGGCTCTGACCGACGACCAGCGGGCGGATGCCAACCTTGGCACCGCGCTCAAGAAACTGGAATCCAAGGTTCTGCGCGGCGACGTGGTCAAACACGGCCGCCGGATTGACGGGCGGGGGCTGGACGTTGTGCGGCCCATCGTCTGTGAAACCGGGCTTCTGCCGCGGACCCACGGCTCGGCTCTGTTCACCCGTGGGGAAACCCAGGGTCTGGTGGTGACCACGCTGGGGACCGGCGACGATGAACAATTCATCGACGCGCTGCACGGCAACTTCAAATCCAACTTCCTGCTGCACTACAACTTCCCCCCCTATTCGGTGGGCGAGGTGGGTCGGGTCTCCGGACCGGGTCGTCGGGAAATCGGTCACGGCAAACTGGCGTGGCGGGCGTTGCAGGCGGTTCTGCCGGCGGCAACGGA
The DNA here is from genome assembly GCA_041742255.1 of Marivivens sp. Lineage (GTDB taxonomy): Bacteria > Pseudomonadota > Alphaproteobacteria > Rhodobacterales > Rhodobacteraceae > JBGSIZ01. The sequence continues at coordinate 6,841 of JBGSIZ010000027.1, forward strand.
CTTCCCCTACACCATCCGGATCGTGTCCGAGATCACCGAATCGAACGGCTCCTCCTCGATGGCGTCGGTTTGCGGTGGCTCGTTGTCGATGATGGACGCAGGCGTGCCGCTGAAATCGGCGGTGGCCGGTGTGGCGATGGGTCTGATCCTCGAAGATGACGGGTCCTACGCGGTCCTGACGGACATTCTGGGCGACGAAGACCACCTTGGCGACATGGACTTCAAGGTTGCAGGGACCGAAAACGGGATCACCTCGCTCCAGATGGACATCAAGGTGGCGGGGATCACCGCCGCAATCATGGAAAAGGCACTGGCTCAGGCCAAGGCCGGGCGTCTGCACATCCTTGGCGAAATGTCCAAGGCGTTGACCGGGGCGAACGATTTCTCGATCCACGCACCGCGCATCGAAACCATGCAGATCCCCACCGACAAGATCCGTGAAGTGATCGGGTCCGGCGGCAAGGTCATCCGCGAAATCGTGGAACTGTCCGGCGCCAAGGTGGACATCAACGACGACGGCGTGATCAAGATCGCGTCGGCCAATGGCGAGGCGATCCAGAAAGCCTACGACATGATCTACGCAATCGTTGCCGAACCCGAAGAAGGCAAGGTTTACAAAGGCACCGTGGTCAAACTCGTGGACTTCGGGGCGTTCGTGAACTTCTTTGGCAAAAAAGACGGGCTCGTTCACGTCAGCCAAATCGAAAGCCGGCGCTTGAACCACCCCTCCGACGCTCTGAAAGAGGGTCAGGAAGTCTGGGTCAAACTTCTGGGCTTTGACGACCGCGGCAAGGTGCGGCTCGCCATGAAAATGGTGGACCAGACCACCGGCAAGGAAATCGCCGAAGAAGCAGCGGCCGAATAAGCCGCGAAAACAGGCACACGCCTTCACAATCCTGTCAGACCCCGGCCCAACAGCCGGGGTTTTTCATTTTCGGGGCGGCCATGTCACACAATCCGGCTACGTTTTCCACTGGAAACCAACCCAAGGGAGACAGCCCATGCAACGCAAAAAAGCATCCGACTTCGATCCTCGGCTTCTGGAACTCTACGATGGTTACGTCCACGGCAAGATGACCAAACGGGATTTCCTGTCCAACGCCACGAAATATGTGGCCGCCGGGGTCACGGCGACGGCAATCCTCGAATCCTTGCAACCCAATTACGCGCTGGCGCAACAGGTGGCCCCGGATGATCCGGCCATTGAAACCATGCGCATCACCTACAACAGCCCGGACGGGAACGGGGCGATCAACGGGTTGATGGCGCGCCCTGCGGGGGCCACCGGGCCGCTTCCTGCGGTTCTGGTCGTCCATGAAAACCGGGGGCTGAACCCCTACATCGAAGACGTGGTGCGGCGCGTGGCCAAGGCGGGGTTCCTTGCCCTTGGTCCGGATGGTCTGTCGCCCCTCGGGGGCTATCCGGGAACCGATGACGCCGGGCGGGACCTTCAGGGGCAGATCGACCCGGCCAAACTCATGGCCGACTTCTTTGCGGGCTTTGAATACCTCGTCACGGCGCAGGGTTCGACGGGCAAGGTGGGCGCGGTCGGGTTCTGCTACGGCGGCGGGGTCTGCAACGCGCTCGCGGTGGCCTATCCCAACATGGCGGCCTCTGTGCCATTCTACGGGCGGCAACCGGACGCGGCAGACGTGCCCGCCATTCAGGCACCCCTCCTGATCCACTATGCTGCGCTTGATGACCGGGTCAACGCCGGATGGCCCGCCTATCAGGCGGCGCTGACCGAAAACGGCAAGACGTTCGAGGCGCACATCTATGACGGCGTGAACCACGGCTTTCACAATGACACCACCCCGCGCTATGACGAAGCAGCGGCAACGCTGGCATGGGACCGGACCATCGCATTTTTCAATCAACATCTGGTCTGAAACGCGGCAGGTGACCCGTGAAAATCGGTCCGGACGGTGCGTCCTCCATACCGTCCGGATACCGACGCAAAACCGACGTGATTTGAACCCGGCAAAACCGGGTCGCGCCGCAGACAAACGGCGCACCAAAACAACACACCCGGTGCCTTCACGAAATTGTCAGGCTTCCGTGCGGCCCTACAGCGGTTAAGATAGGGATAACCAACAGGAAGTAATCATGTTTAACCGTCGCACGTTTATCGCCTCCACCGCTGCCGCCTTTGGCACCCCCGCACTCGCTCAGGACCAGAACACTTATGTGGTGCCTCAGGAATTCATGCCCGCCATGGTCCGGCTTCAGGCCAATCTGGCCCCCGGCCAGATCCATGTGGACCCCAATTCGTTCCGGCTCTACCTGACGCTGCCGGACCGGATGGCGATCCGCTACACGGTCGGGGTGGGCCGGGAAAACCTGTATGAACACGGCGAATTCTTCGTCGGCGCGAAAAAAGAATGGCCCAGCTGGACACCGACGCCCGACATGATCGAACGGGACCCGGACCACTACGCGCGCTATGCGGACGGGATGCCCGGCGGGCCGGACAATCCGCTTGGGTCGCGGGCACTCTATCTGTTCTACCCCGGCGCGGGGGACAGTTTCCTGCGTATCCACGGCACGCCACAACCCTGGACCATCGCCAGCGCGGTGTCTAATGGATGTGCGCGGCTGGTGAACAGCCACATCATGGACCTCTATGACCGGGTGGAACTCGGGGCACCGGTGTTCCTCTATCCGCGCAACCCGGCACTGCCCGAAGCGGCCTAGATAATCTCGTCCTCGTCAAACAACGGCTGCGCATCCAATTGCTCGGCCAACAGGCCCACAACCTCGCCTTGGGCGCGGGGCAATTCGGCAATGTGAAACAACGCATCGCCTTCGTTGACGACGGGCAGGTTGGCGCGGCCCACGATGATGCCGGGGTCGGTGACAACAACCTCGGTTTCATTCTCGCCAAACGGGTCGGAAATGATCCCGATCACCTCGCCTATGACGACGGCATCGCCCGCCTGCCGGAACATGCGCAATAACCCGCCCGCAGGGGCGCGCAGCCAATGGGAATGGCGGGACAGAATAGGGGTCACCTTGGGTCGGGCCACGCCCTTGGAGCCGACCATGTTCAACTGACGCATGATGCGCAAAATGCCCATGACGCCGGTGCGGGCGGCATATTCGTCAAACCGAAGTCCCTCGCCCGCTTCATACAACAACATGTCAATGCCGCGTGCGGCAGCAGCCATGCGCAACGACCCCTCGCGCAATTTGGAACTCAGGATGACAGGGGCACCAAACACATTGGCCATATCCACCAACCGGTCATTACCGGGCGAAATCCGGACCTGCGGCAAATTCGTCCGCTGCACAGCGGCAGAATGCAGGTCGATGCCAAAATCGGAACGCATCACAATCTCGGCTAAGAACAAGTGGGCCAACCGGGCGGCCAGCGACCCGCCCGGACTGCCGGGAAACACCCGATTCAGGTCGCGGCGGTCGGGTAAATATCTGGACTGGTTCAGAAATCCGAACGTGTTGACAATAGGCACCGCCAACAACGTGCCGGCCATGGTGTCCAGATTGGACATCCGCAGCAACCGGCGGACAATCTCGACACCGATCACCTCGTCGCCATGGATGGCGGCGGACACAAACAACACCGGGCCGGGTTTCTTGCCGTGGATGACATGGACGGACATCGTGACGGGGGTATGGTCGGACAAGGTGCTGACGGGCAAATCAACGGTCAACCGCTGTCCGGGGGCGATCCGCTTTCCGGCAATCTCGAACGGCTTGCGCACGGGTTACGCCTTACCCTTGGTCTTGGTCTTGCCCTCCTGGGCGTTCTTTTCGATGAACTCGATGATCTTTGCGGCGATGTCGATGCCGGTGGCGCGCTCCACGCCTTCCAAACCGGGGGACGAATTGACCTCCATCACCACGGGGCCATGATTGGCGCGGAGCATGTCAACACCGCACACGTTCAACCCCATGGACCGGGCAGCGCGCAACGCGGTGGACCGTTCCTCTGGGGACAGCTTGACGACTTCGGCAGACCCACCGCGATGCAGGTTGGACCGAAACTCTCCCTCGGCTCCGGTGCGCTTCATCGCGGCGACCACACGGCCACCAACCACAAGGGCGCGAATATCGGTGCCGCCTGCCTCCTTGATGAACTCCTGCACCAGAATGTTCACATTGGCCCCGCGAAAGGCCTCGATCACGGATTTGGCGCTGCGGTTGGTGTCGGCCAACACAACGCCGATGCCTTGGGTGCCCTCCAGCAACTTGATGACCAACGGGGCACCGCCGGCAAGCGCCAGAACCTCCTCGGTCTGCTTGGCATCATGGGCAAACGTGGTGACAGGCAGGCCGATCCCATCGCGGGCCAACAACTGCATCGACCGCAACTTGTCACGGCTGCGGCCAATGCCGACACTTTCGTTCAACGGATAAACGCCCTGCATCTCGAACTGGCGCAACACGGCCAGACCGTAAAACGTGACACTGGCACCGATCCGGGGAATGACGGCATCATACCGAGGCAGCTTTTCGCCGTTGTAATAAATCTCGGGGCGGCGGCTGGCGATGTTCATGTAACAGCGCAGGGTGTTGATCACGTCGATCTCGTGACCCCTCGCCTGGGCGGCCTCGACCAATCGGCGGTGCGAATACAGGCCAGCGTTGCGGGCCATAAGGGCAATTTTCATACCGGCTCCTTCCGGGTCAGGACAGTCAGCAACGACCGGCCGGGGTTCACAACTATGCGGTGTCCGCGAATCGCCGTCCGGCCAAGGATAAGCGGAAATGCCATCGCCATACGATCGGCGAGTGACAGTTCAATGCGCCAGCGGCGGCCATTCAGTCGCAACAGGGTCTGCACCACGATCCGTTCCTCGGGAACGCCGCTGGTATTGCGGATGTGGCGCCGATCCACGACGGGGGCCTCGCAATCCACGGCCTCGGCCAACCCGGCATGGGGGACATGAAACCGGACCCAACTGCGACCGTCGCGGTCAAAATGGCGGATACGTTCGGCATGCAGGGCGGACGTGCGGGCACCGGTGTCAATCTTGGCGATGACTTGGCCGATACCCAATTCGGGCAACGCCACAGGCTCGCGCCATCCGATGGTCAGTGTCTTGCGATCAGCCACTTTATTCCCTTCCGGCACTTGGGGCGGCAGATATCCGATGCAGGGGGCAATGTCCACGACAGCAAAAGACCCCGCCGGGTCGGGCGGGGCCTTGCACTCAGGTCAGACAGGGATGGTTCAGACGGGCAGCTTGGTCTTGCGCAGATACGGCAACAGGGTCTCGAACTGGCCAAACTTGGCGGTGGCGGCCTCGTTGCTCAGGCTGGCGGGGATAATGACATCCTCCCCCACTTCCCAATTGGCGGGGGTGGCAACGCCATGCGTGGCGGCGGTCAGCAACCCGTCCAGCGCGCGCAGAACTTCGGCGAAATTCCGGCCCACATTCATCGGATAGGTCATCGACAGCTTCAGCTTCTTGTCGGGGCCGACGATGAACACCACGCGCACGGTGGCGGTGTTGTCAGGTGTGCGGCCATCGGGCAAATAGGCCTCGGCAGGCAGCATATCAAACGCCTTGGCAACGGTCAGATCGGTGTCGGCAATGATCGGAAACCCGGCAGGGGCATGGGCGGTGGCCTCGATATCGGCCTTCCATTTGCGGTGGTCCTCGACGCCGTCCACGCTGATCCCCATGACCTTGGTGCCACGCTTGTCCCACTCAGCGGCGAGTTGGGCCACGGCACCAAATTCGGTCGTGCAAACGGGGGTGAAATCCTTTGGGTGGGAAAACAGAATGGCCCAGCTGTCGCCGATCCAGTCATGCAGGGCAAACGTCCCCTGATCGGTCTCGACCGTCAGGTTCGGAATGATGTCGTTGATGCGCAGGCTCATGTCGGTGCTCCTTGGGACTGTTCGGGTCAGGCCTTACATAAGAAACACGGCACAAGGATACCACCACCCTTGTCAATTTACCGCACCGATGAAAGGGTGCGTCCAAATTTGATCAAATCCCGCGGAGGCTCGCCATGATCATCAACCGGAACTTTTACATCAACGGGGCGTGGGTCGCGCCAGTCACGCCGCGCGACTGCGCCGTGATCGACCCCTCGACCGAAGACACCTGTGCGATCATCTCGCTGGGGGATCAGGCAGACACCGACGCCGCCGTCGCGGCCGCCAAATCGGCGTTCCCGGCATGGGCGGCCACCGACCCGGCCGACCGCAAGGCGCTCGTGGAACGCATCCTCGACCAATACAACAAACGCAGTCTGGAAATGGCACAGGCGATCAGCCTGGAAATGGGGGCACCCATCGACATGTCCATCGCCGATCAGGCGCCCTGCCTGCCGTGGCATCTGGAAAACTTCCTCGCGGCCTTTGATGAAATCGAATGGATCCGCCCCCTGCGGGCCGACACGCCCAACGACCGGATCGCGCTGGAACCCATCGGGGTTGTGGGGCTGATCACGCCGTGGAACTGGCCGATGAATCAGGTGACGCTCAAGGTGATCCCGGCGCTTCTGGCGGGCTGCACCATCGTTCTCAAACCGTCCGAAGAATCGCCACTCTCATCGCTTCTGTTCGCGGAATTCGTGCATGACGCCGGCTGCCCGCCCGGCGTGTTCAACCTTGTGAACGGGGACGGCATGGGGGTCGGGGCGCAACTGTCGACCCACCCGGACGTGGACATGATTTCCTTCACCGGCTCCACCCGGGCCGGTCGGGCGATCTCCAAGGCGGCAGCGGACACCATGAAACGGGTCACGCTTGAACTCGGTGGCAAAGGGGCCAATCTGATTTTCGCAGATGCGGATGCCAAGGCGGTCAAACGCGGGGCAACGCACTGCTTTTACAACTCCGGACAATCGTGCAACGCGCCGACCCGGATGCTGGTGGAACGGTCGTTCTACGACCAAGCCGTTGAAATCGCAGCCGAGGTGGCGCGCAACACCGCCGTCGGCCCCGCGTCCGAACCGGGGGCGCATATCGGGCCCGTGGTGAACAAACGGCAATGGGACCAGATTCAGGGCTACATCCAAAAAGGCATCGACGAAGGGGCGCGGCTCGTGGCCGGGGGCCTTGGCCTCCCCGAAGGGATGAACAAAGGGTTCTATGTCCGGCCCACCGTCTTTGCAGACGTCACACCCGGCATGACAATCGAACGCGAAGAAATCTTTGGCCCGGTCCTCTCGATCATCCCCTTCGACACCGAAGAAGAGGCCGTGCGCATCGCCAACGACACGCCCTACGGCCTCACCAACTACGTCCAGACGCAGGACGGACCCCGGCGCAATCGGCTGGCACGGCAACTGCGGTCGGGCATGGTGGAAATGAACGGCAAATCGCGGGCGGCGGGGGCCCCTTTCGGCGGGGTCAAATCCTCGGGCCGGGCACGCGAAGGCGGCACATGGGGGATCGAAGAATTCCTCGAGGTCAAGGCAATCTCCGGCTGGGCAGCGGAATAACCCCGGCCCACAACAGACACCCCCTCAAACGCGCCCCACCCCCTGGTCGGGCGCGTTTTTCATACCCGCCACCCTCATGCCTTTGTGCCTGAAATATCCCGGGGGAGGCCGCAGGCCGGGGGCAGCGCCCCCTCCTCATGTTCACAATCGCACAATACCGGTGCATCCTGAACCATTTTGCGCATCCAAAAACATGCTATCTCCGGTTCAACGCAAACAGGAGGCTTCCATGCTCACCCAGATCAAAGGTCTGCACCACGTCACATCACTGGCGTCCGGCGCGCAATCCAACAACGCTTTCTTCACCACCGTCCTCGGCCTGCGCCGGGTGAAAAAGACGGTGAATTTCGACGCGCCGGACGTCTACCACCTCTATTACGGCGACGAAACAGGGTCGCCCGGCACGGTCATGACCTACTTCCCCTTTCCCCGGGCGGCACGCGGTCGGCTCGGCACGGGCGAGGTCGGGCGGACGTCCTTCGCCATTCCCGTGGGCACCATGGCAGCATGGGCAGACCGGCTGGCAACCTTCGATGTGAAAACCACGACCGACACCCGCTTTGGCGAAAACCGGCTGTTGTTCGCAGCCCCGGACGGGGACCTGTTCGCGCTGGTGGAAAAAACCGACGCCCGGACACCGTGGACGGGCAACGGGGTCAGCGCGGATATGGGCATCCGGGGGTTTCATTCGGCAGACATGCGGTTGCGCGACGCCGGGGCCTCGGTCGAGTTGCTGAAATTCATGGGGTATGAACAGTCGGACAAATCCGGCAACGTCACGCGTCTGCACGTTCCGGGCGGCAACGACGCCAACGTGATCGACATCGAAACGCTACCGCTGGTGGAACCGGGTCTGTCGGGGGCGGGAACGGTCCACCACATCGCTTTTGCGGTGGAAAACCGAGCACGCCAACTCGAAGTGCGCGAGGCGCTTCTGGACACCGGCTATCAGGTCACGCCGGTGATTGACCGGGACTATTTCTGGGCGATCTATTTCCGCACGCCGGGCGGGGTGCTGTTTGAAATCGCGACCAACGAACCGGGCTTTGACCGGGACGAAGACACAGCACATCTGGGTCAGGCGCTCAAACTGCCCGCACAGCATGAACACCTGCGGGCGGCGCTGGAACGGCGGCTGGAACCGCTGGCATGACCTATCACGCGGCACGGACCAAGGGGGGGCAAACGGGTGCAAATCCGGGCCCGCCCCTGTTCCTCACCTTTCACGGCACCGGGGGCACAGAACACCAATTCCACGATTTCGCGCAGTCCCTGATGCCCACGGCGCACATCACCTCGCCACGCGGCGACGTGTCCGAAGGCGGGGCACTGCGGTATTTCCGGCGCACGGGCGAAGGCGTCTATGACATGGACGACCTCGGGCGGCGGACGGCGGCGATGGCCTCGTTCATCGCAAATGAAAAAACTGCCACCGGGGCCGCGCAGACCATCGGTCTGGGTTATTCCAACGGGGCCAACATCCTTGCCAATGTGGCGTTCACCCGGCCGGACTTGCTGGACCGGATCGTGTTGCTGCATCCGCTGATCCCGTTTACGCCTGCGCCGCAACCGGGGCTGTCCGGGCGACGCATCCTGATTACGGCGGGGCAACGGGATCCGATCTGTCCGGCCCCCCTCACCACGGCCTTGGCCGGATGGCTGACGGATCAAGGGGCGGATGTGACGTTGCACTGGCACGCGGGCGGGCACGACATCGCGCCCTCCGAGGTGGCCGCGATCAAGTCGTTTCTGGGTTGAAACGACACCGTCCGGATACCGACGCAATACCGATGCGAAATCACAGGGTCAGAACGGGCATTTCGCGGTCACGCGGATGCCCGCCCCACCGTCCGGATGGCGAAACTGCAACGTCTCGGAATGCAGCATCATCCGGGGAAAATCACGGGCGGCCCCCGTCGCATAAAACGGGTCGCCAAGGATCGGATGACCCAGAGATTGCATATGCACCCGCAACTGATGCGACCGCCCGGTGCATGGCATCAACCGCACCCGGCTTTCGCCTTTGCCCACCCGGACAACGCGGTAATCGGTCACGGCGGGCTTGCCGGTTTCATGGTTCACATGCTGCAACGGGCGGTTCGGCCAATCCACGATCAACGGCAGGTCAACGGTCCCCATCTTGGTCGCCATCTCGCCCCAAACCCTTGCGATATATGTCTTTTTGGTCTGCCGATGTTCAAACTGCAGGCCCAGATGACGCTGGGCATGGGGGGTCACGGCAAAGATCATGACGCCGGACGTATCCCTGTCCAACCGATGCACCAGCAACGCCTCGGGAAATGCGGCCTGCACGCGGGCCAACAAACAATCCGCCAAATCCTCGGCCTTGCCCGGCACCGACAACAGGCCCGCCGGTTTGTCCACCAACAGCACCTGATGGTCGTGGTGCAGGATCACCAACGGGTCGTGGGGCGGGTCATAGGCGGTCATCGCCGACGGAACATCGCGAACGAATACAGGCCCAGCGCGGCCCAGATCATCGGAAACGCCACCGCCTGCGCTTGCCCGAACGGTTCCTTGAACACAAACACCGCCGTCAGAAAAATCATAGTCGGCGCAAGGTATTGCAGGATCGCAATGGTGGACAACCGCAGCTTTTTCGCGCCATTGGCATACAGAAGCAGCGGCACAGCCGTCACAACGCCGCACCCCAACAACAGCCAGAAATCACGCGACAAAATCGTGAAATGGCTGGCCCCCGTCGTCTCCAGAAATGCCCAGTATCCCAGCGCGGGGGCCAGCAATATCAGCACCTCCAACAGAAATCCTTGGTTCGGACCAATCGGCAGCCACTTCTTGAAAAACGCGTAAAAACCCCAACTCGCCGTCAACGCCAGTGCGGTCAACGGCAACCGTCCCGCGTCCACGGTCAAAACCACCACGGCGGCAAACGCCAACGCGACAGCCACCCATTGCAACCGGGTCAACCGCTCGCGCAGCAAAACAGCCCCCAGAAATACACTGAAAATCGGGTTGATATAATATCCCAGTGCCGCATCCAGCGCGTGCCCGGACGTGATCGCCCAGACGTAAATCCCCCAGTTGATGGAAATCAATGCGGCGGTGACACAGCCCATCGCCAACATCCGGGGCGACATCAGCGCGGCACGAATATCGGCGGTCCGGCCCAGCACGATCAACACCGCCCCCGCGATCGGCACCGACCACACGACACGGTGGGCCACCACTTCGGCGGGCGGGATATGGGACAGCAACTTCATGTAAAGGGGCAAAAAACCCCACAGGAAATACGCGGCCAACGCAAAGGCAAATCCGCGCGGGCTATCGCCGGTCTCAACACGGGGGGGCGGGGTTTGGGTCATGCCCACCCCCTGCCCGAAACCCCGCGCCAGTTCAAGGGATCATGCCTTGGTCCGCGCCCCCGTCGGGTCATACATCGGCCGCAGCGACACCTCGGCGCGCACCCGTTGGCCCATCACGTCCACCTCGTAAACGGACCCCAGAACCTCGTCGGCGGCTTGCCCTTCGCAGGGAATATAGCTCATCCCCATCGCCCCGCCCAAATGGTGTCCATAGGCGCCCGAGGTGACATAACTGACAATTTTGCCATCCCGCAGCACAGGTTCGTTATGATACAACAACGGCTCCGGATCGGTCAGGCGCAGTTGGACCATCCGCCGCGCCAGCCCCGCGTCACGTTTGCGCAGCACCGCGTCCCGCCCGATGAAATCGGCCTTGCCCATGGCCACGGCAAAGCCCAATCCGGCCTCCAGCACATGATCCTCGGCGGAAATATCATGCCCGAAATGGCGGAACCCTTTTTCGATCCGCCCGCAATCCATCATATGCATCCCGGCCAGTTTCAGGCCCATGCCCTGCCCAGCGTCCCACAGCGTTTCAAACGCATGTCCGGCCATATCGGACGATACATAGACCTCCCATCCCAGCTCGCCAACATAACTGACACGGTGCACTCTGGCCATGCCATAGCCCAGTTCAATCTCCTGCGCGGTGCCGAAGGGGTTGACCTCATTGGAAAAATCGTTGGGCGACACCGCCTGCATCAACGCCCGCGCGTTTGGCCCCATGACGGCCAACACGGCCTCGCCCGCGGTGACATCGGTGATAACGACCCGCTCATCGCGCAAATGCCGCTGCATCCACGTCTGATCGACCAGCCGGGTGATGGCAGGGGTCACCACCAGATAGGCACCCTCGGACAACCGGGTCACAGTCACATCCGCCTCAATACCGCCGTGGCGGTTCAGGAATTGGGTATAGACAATCTTGCCCACCGGCACCGCGACATCGGCCCCGCAAATGCGGTTCAGAAACGGCTCTACATCCGGCCCTTCAACCCGCAATTTTCCAAAACTGGACATGTCATACATGCCGACATTCTGGCGGACGGCGGCCAACTCCTCGCGGACATTGTCAAAGAAATTCTGGCGTTTCCACGAATACCGATACTCGCGCTCTTGCCCCGGTCGCGCAAACCAATTGGCGCGCTCCCACCCGCCCAATTCACCAAACACGGCACCCTGCTGGTCCAGATGATGCTGAAACGGGGTCCGGCGCACGCCACGGGCCGTGGCCTTTTGGCGATAGGGGAAATGGTCGGCATACAAAAGGCCGAGCGTCTCGCTCACCCGTTCCTTAAGATACCGCTTGTTGCCCTGAAACGGCTGCATCCGGGCAATATTGACATCGCCAAGGTCGAAAGGTTTTTCCCCCGCGTCCATCCACTGGGACAAGGCCATGCCCGCGCCGCCCGCCGACTGGATACCGATGGAATTGAACCCGGCGGCGATCCAGACATTGTCCATCTCGGGGGCCAATCCCAGATGATAGGCGTTGTCGGGGGTGAAACTTTCGGGACCATTGAAAAACGTGTGGATGCCCGCCTGCCCCAAAATGGGCATCCGGTTCACAGCGGCTTCAAGGATCGGCTCAAAGTGGTCGAAATCTTCGGGGAGCTGGTCAAACTCGAACTCGGGCCGAATGCCGTCCATCCCCCAAGGTTTGGCTTTCGGTTCAAAGGCACCCAGCATCAATTTTCCCGCATCGACCTTGTAATAGGCACATTCATCGGGAACGCGCAGGACGGGTAGCTGCTCCAGGCCGACAATAGGTTCGGACACGATATAGAAATGTTCGCAGGCATGGAGCGGCACATTGACCCCCGCCATCCGGCCGACTTCGTGCCCCCACATGCCCGCGCAATTGACGATCATGTCACAGGCGATGTGGCCCGCAGAACCATCCTCGGCCTGCCAATCAACACCGGTCACACGGCGGTCGGCGCGGGTGATGCCCGACACGCGGGTGCGCTCAGTAATGACCGCGCCGCGCATCCGCGCCCCCTTGGCCAGC
>JBGSIZ010000028.1:0-2915 GCA_041742255.1 Marivivens sp.
CCCGCAAGGTCGCCGCCGCCCTTGGCCCCGAGTATGACATCGAGATTGTCGAGGCCCACCACAATCAAAAGGTTGATGCCCCGTCCGGCACTGCGTTGATGCTGGGCGAGGCTGCCGCCGTGGGTCGGGCTGTGTCCCTGACCGACGTTGCCGACCGGGGCCGCGACGGGATCACCGGAAAACGCCGCTCCGGCGATATCGGGTTTTCCGCCATTCGCGGCGGCGGGATCATCGGCGAACACGATGTCATCTTTGCCGGACCCGGCGAACGCATCGTTTTACGCCACATCGCCGACGACCGGAGCCTGTTTGCCAAGGGTGCCATCCGCGCCGCGATCTGGGGCCAAGGCAAGGCCCCCGGCGAATACGACATGATCGACGTGCTGGGGTTGCAGGACCCCGAGTGATCCGGGTCGGTGACCGCTGCGTAGAATTGCAAATCAGTTTGTGGTGCTGCGATGAAATCAACCGTTCTGGCCTTGTTGGCCGCATGTGCCCTGCCCGCAACCGCCCATGCGTTTGAGGCCGTCAAGGACAAGGATGCGTTTCTGGCCCTGCTGGAGGGCAAGGAACTGCGCAACGGGTTGATGGGGATCACGTTGACCGTTGCCGCCGATGGCACGATCAACGGCAATGCCGTCCGCTGGCCCGTGACCGGCACATGGGCGTGGCAGGACGGGTTTTTCTGCCGCGAGATGGATTGGTCCGGCTACCCAATCGACTATAACTGTCAATTGGTCGAAGTGCGCGGTGACGAGGTCCGGTTTACTGTAGACCAAGGGGCGGGCGACAGCGCCACGTTTACGCTGCGGGCCCCGTGACCCCCGACGTGACCCCCGCCTTGAACGGCCCCTTGCCCCCCGGTTGACGGATAATCCCGAACGCCTTGCGCGCCGTGACCAGACGCAGATCGTCGGGGTTCATGCCCAGCGACAACATGGTGTCCCGGTCGAACCGTTCCCGCGCCCGCAGCTTGTCATGGGGGGTGCCGAACAGCCGGTCGATCCAGCCCATTCCGAAACTGACGTGAAACGTCGCGTGGTGATCCTGATAATGGTGCGCCAGATGGCTTTGGGTGATGCGCCGCCCGAACCACCCCTTGGGCACCGCCAGATGTGCGAGCGTGTGACAGTATTCATAGAACGCAAACGCCGACACGGACCCCAGAAACAACGCCACGATGGACCACAGCGCCGCCGTTTCCAGCCCCACGAGTGGCCACAGCACCACGATGTGCCCCGCCACCGACAGCAGACCGAACCGCACCGGATACCAATGATCGTCGCCGGTGAAAAACTCGGGTTCGGTCGGGTATTCGTGGTGCCCGATATGGCTGCGATAGAGCGCGTTGAACGGGCTTTGATCCGTCGGCGGTTTCTTGTGATAAAGAAACCGGTGCATCCCGTATTCCACGAAAAATTGCAGGATCACGCCATAGCCGATGGCCAGCAGAAACCACGGCGAAAAGAACGCGATGCACAGCCCAAACGCCAGCAGCCAGAACGGCAACAGCCGGATGAGGGTGCCCATGGCGAACAGGATAAGCAGTGTCGGGATCATCGGGTCCTCCTTTGTCCGGGCAAAGTCTGGGGCCGGTGGCATGCCCGGATCAAGTGAAACGTGGCGGCATCCGACGGTCCCCGTGCGCCCAAAGCACGCCCCGGACTGGATGTGTCACGGGCGAGCCAACGGCGGCGCGCCAGCAGCATGTTGTGACAATTCCCCCTCGCGGTTTTCTGCGGGGGGGTGTGCGATGGCTGCAATGCGGATGTAGCGGACGCTACTACGGCCCCCCATCATCAGTGAGCGTCTTTCGGGAATGTCGGTTGATCCATTCGTCAGCAACATCACCCATTGTCTTTGGATTGCCGTCCTTGATCCAAAGCATGAAAGATCGGTCGAGTTTGAAATTCTCACCGCATTGAGACTTCATGAATCGCCGAACATTCTGGGTTGACTTATAATTTCCGGTGACAGGTGTTTCGCGATTAACATCGTCGGAATGCCAGTCGAACTTGGCCATCGTCGATCTCCTCACACATGGTGGTATAAACATACCAGCCACAATCGTTCTGGCAATCTACCCGAAGGCTATGAGCCAGAAAGAGCCAATTGGTTGCGCAGACAAGGTCATCTTGGACTCAAACTTGTCTTTGGTCGCCAACACCCACGCCGGGCCGCACCTTTTGCAAGGGGCCTGCCCCTAAAGCAGGTGCCCGGACTTTGCCGCCTTGGTCGCCAGATAGCCGTGGTTGTGCCGGTTTTCCCCGACCCGGAGCGGCACGCGCTCTGCGACCGTGATCCCGCAACTCTCCATCCGGGCGACCTTTGCCGGGTTGTTGGTGAGCAGGCGGACCTGTGAGAACCCCAGTTTCTGCAAAATCTCGGCCCCGATGCGGAAATCGCGTTCGTCATCCTCGAACCCGAGCCGGTGGTTGGCCTCGACCGTGTCGAACCCCTGATCCTGCAAGGAATAGGCGCGCATCTTGTTGGCCAGACCGATCCCCCGCCCTTCCTGGTTGAGATACAGGAGGACTCCCGCGCCTTCGGCCCCCATCTGGGCCAGCGCACCGCGCAGTTGCGGGCCGAAGTCGCATTTCAGGCTGCCCAACAGGTCGCCCGTGAAACAGGCCGAATGCAGACGCGCCAGAACGGGCGCATCGCGCAGGGGTTTGCCGATTTCAACGGCGTAATGTTCTTCGGCCCCGTCGGCGGGCCGGAAAATGTGCAGCCGCCCAGCCTCGGACACTTCAAGCGGCAGGCGGGCGGACACCACTGGGGTCAGCGGGGACAATGTGGTTTCCAGAATGGCGGACGCGGGCAGGGTCGTCAGGCCATGGGTGGTGGCGAACGCCCCCGGATCCTCCAACGGAGCCACCAGCGCGGAGGGTAGCAACCGCGCGGCCTTGGCCAGC
>JBGSIZ010000029.1:0-1891 GCA_041742255.1 Marivivens sp.
CGCCCCCTTGCCGCGCCTCGAAACGGCCGCGCCAATCGCCCCTCCAACCCCTGAACTGGCCCCCAAACCGGTCCCAACGCCGTGGGCCAACCCCAAAACCACGCCACTTGAAACGCTGTTCGCCACCGACCCCGTCATCGGTGAACAGGAATTCTGGCGGCGGCTCAACGTGGCCAGCCTCTCGAAACTACAGACCGACACGCTCGACGCGCTCTTTGCGCTCGACTTTGCCCGCGAACCCTGGGTCCGGCAGGAGGCTGAGAGGATCATCTTTCGGGCGCTCGTGGCAGACCAGCGTAACCTCAGTTTCGGCATGCCCCGCGATACGGCGCTCTGGCTTGACGCCACCTTTGGCTGGGCGAGCGACGGGGTGGGGATGCAAAAACGGCTCGGGCGGGGGCAGGATATGCAAATAATCATTCACGCGATGGCGCTTGGCCTGCCACAACGGACCAAACCCGCAGAAAATATGCCATACTGGGGGGCCGCCCGGATCAAAGGGCTGGCTCTGGGCCTGCCACTCGGGCTGGGCCTCATTCTGAACGACACGGCCCTGACAGCAGGATCGTTTTTTGTCACGGCCTTCGCGGCGGGCTGGGTCTTTACCGCCATGTTCTTTGCACTCTACATAATCCTGCCCTTGTCATGGCGGGCCTTGAAGATGTCCGGGCTGGACGTGGCGGCGATGAACACGCTTCACAAACGCGCGCCCCGGTTCGCGCGCAGACTGGACCTCAACCCGAAACTGTGGGACCTGCCGACATGGATACTGGCGTCGGCGCTGACCTGCGCCTTCATTGTCATGGGCATCACCGGGCAACCCTGACGGGGGCCGCAAACAGGACGGACCACCATGGGCACGATTACCCTCATCCGGCACGGACAAGCCAATTCAGCGGCCAAAACCGAAGAAGATTATGACCGGCTGTCCGATCTGGGGCACCAACAGGCGGCGTGGCTGGGGGATTGGCTGCGGGCGCAGGAGGAAACCTATGATCTGGTCATGTCGGGGGACCTGCGGCGGCACCTCGAAACGGCGGCGGGCATGGGGCACCACGCACCCGTGATCGACGCGCGGCTCAACGAACTGGATTATTTCAACCTCGGGCGGGCGCTCGAGGCGTCCCAAGGGGTGCCAATGCCCGACGGCAGCGGTTTCGCCGCCCACATGCCCCGCGTGATGGAGGCATGGCACCGGGCAGAGATTATGGGGCGGGAAACCTTTGCATCTTTCGAAAACCGGGTCACGGCGGTGTTGCAAGAGGCGATCCAACCGGGGCGGCACGTCCTGTGCATCACGTCGGGCGGGGTCATTTCAATGATCGTGCGGCACCTTCTGGACCTTGACCCGCGCAAGATGGCGCATATCGCCTTGCCGATCTTCAACACCTCGATCCACCGGGTGCATGTCAGCCCGGTGGGGCCGCTTCTGGCGGGGTTCAACGCGATACCGCATCTGGACGCGGCCAACCGCGCCCATGCGCGCACACATTTCTAGGGGGTCTTCATGACGCATATCTGGGTCCGGGCGGAACAACGGTCACATGAACAACGGGTCGGGGTCACACCGTCCGGGGTGGCCATGCTGCTGGCATCGGGCATCCGGGTGACGGTCGAGGACAGCGATCAACGGATCATCCCCACCGCCGACTATGCGGCGACCGGGTGCGCCATTGCGGCCCAAGGGTCATGGCCCGATGCCCCCCGCGACGCAATGATCTTCGGGCTCAAGGAATTGCCCGATACCGACACGCCCCTGCCCCATCGGCACATCATGTTCGGCCATGCGTTCAAGGGGCAACCGGCGGGGCAACGTCTGTTGGCGCGGTTCCGGGCGGGGGGCGGGGCGCTCTATGATCTGGAATATCTGACGGACGACGCGGGGCGGCGG
>JBGSIZ010000030.1:0-3963 GCA_041742255.1 Marivivens sp.
GCACGCCGTGTTCAAACCCATGCGCGGACACGCCAAACCCGGTGGCGCGGGCGCGGTCCACGGCCACAGACAGGGCGGCCGGGGTGGTGGGCGTGGCATCGGTAAACCGGGTCAATGCGGTCTCGGCCCCTATGCGCAAGGCGGGGGGACCAAACGCCAAAACAACAGTGCCCGACGCGGTGGCATGCAGCGGATAGGTTTCGTTTTCCATGACAACGCGGGTGCTGTGGCGGGTGCTTTCCAGATGGACCAACTGGCGCAACTGCAGACCGTCCAGCAATGACACATGGGCGGTTTCCCCGGTCGCATCGGCCAACCGGGGCAACACGGCCAACGCGCCCGCGCGACGCGGCGTGGTCAATTCGCGCAGATGGGCAAGCCGCAGCACGGCGGGACCAATCCGATAGGCGCGGGTCTGGGGCACCTGTTCCAGCAGCCCCACCGATTCGAGAGCCTCCAGATGGCGATACACCGTGGCCTTGTCGCGGCCCGCCAGCGCGCGAAACTCGGACAGGCCAATCTCGGGCCGATCCGGACTGAAAAACGACAACAATTCAACAGCCTTGTGAATGACAGACATGGGGCGGCGGGGCCTTTTGGTTGGCTATGTCAAAAAGATTGACAGGCGACGTTTCACAAAGCAAGCTATTTTATGAAACAACGGTTCAAATAATGAACCAATCAACCGGGAGAGTGACATGAAAAAGATCGCAGGACTGATGGGCGCCTCGGCGCTTGCCATGCTCGCGCTGACAGGGGCGGCACTGGCGGAATACCCTGAAAAACCTGTTGAATTCGTGGTGCCATGGCCGCCCGGCGATCTGGAGGACGTGCTGACGCGGATGATCGCCGAAGATTTCCAGACCAGATACGGGGTGCCGGCAGCGGTGGTGAACAAACCGGGCGGCGGCGGCGGCCCGTTCCCCGGCGCGATCGAGGTGGCAAACGCGCCCGCAGATGGCTACACCATCGGGTCGTTCATCATTGCGGTTCCGGCGGTGGGGCCATTCATCGACATTCCGGAACTGTCGCCGGACCCGTTCATCCCGCTTGGCAACTTCCTGACCTACCCCTTCGTGATCGCGGTGTCGGCAGACGCGCCCTATGACGACATCGACGGGCTCGCGGCCTATGCTCAGGAAAATGACGTGGTTTTGGGACATTTCGGGGCACCCTTGGCGCCCACGCAGGTCACGCTGGCCTTGGCCAAGGCCAAAGGGTTCGCCTATGCCTCGGACGCGGCCTTTGATGCGCTGGACTGCAACACACTGGCATCGGGGGATGTGGACGTGATCAACACCACGCTGCAACTGATCCTGCCCTGTCTGGACAGCGTCAAGGTGCTGGCATCCATCGGCAACGAACGGATTGCGCTGACACCGGACACGCCGACGGTGGCGGAACTGGTGCCGGAATTGAATGTGGCGCTCTGGAACGGGTTGTTCGTGCGGGACGGCACGCCACAAGACGTGCAGGACAAGATCATCGCGGTGGCACGGGACACCATGATGTCGGAACGGGCGCAAACGCTGGCGGCGGAAACCGGGGCGTTGGTCTATTGGCAAGACGCCGACGATGTGCGGGCGCAAATCTTGCAGGACATCGCCACGCTTGCGCGGATCGGTGAAATGCTGGCCAACTGACGCAACGCGGGCGGGCCGCAGTGGGCCTGCCCAGTCTCTGGTCCCCGAAACAGAAAGGGCGGCGCATGGCGCGGATCACGACCCTACAGGCGCTGTTCAAACGGTATCGACGGCCGGGGGACATCGTGTTTGCAACGGTCTTCTTTGCGGTGTCTCTGGCGTTGCTGGCCCAGATCGGAACGCAAACGGCGATGAAACCGGGGGCGCGGCTGGCGGCGCAACCGTGGTTCTGGCCGGCGCTGTCGCTGGGGGGAATGACGGTGTTCGCGGGGCTGCACCTGATGGGGTCGGCGTTGTCGGAACGGATACCGGGGCGCTGGCGCGAGGTGGGGGTATGGGTCGCCTCGCTGGAATACGCGGTCTGGTTCGTGGGCTACGCGCTGCTTGTTCCGCGTCTGGGTTATTTGCCGATGACCATCCTTTTCGCGGTCGGCCTGACACTGCGATCCGGGTATCGCAGCGGGGCGGCGTTGGGCAGTGCGGTGGGGGCGGCCTTGGCCATCGTTCTGGTGTTCAAGACGTTCCTGCACGTCAAAATCCCCTCGGGGCAGATATATGAACACCTGCCTGATGGGATACGGCAGATCATGCTGACGTATTTCTAGGGGGGGCGGGGACCATGGAAAACCTGTTGGCCGGGGCCGAAATGCTGGCGCGCTGGGATGTTCTTGTGGCACTTCTGATCGGGTCGATCGGAGGGGTCATCATCGGGGCCATTCCGGGGGTGGGTCCGGCGGTGGCCATCGCCATCCTGTTGCCCGCGACGTTTTCGATGGAACCCATCGTGGGGTTGACCATGCTTCTGGGGATCTATGGATCGTCGATGTATGGGGGGGCGCTTCCGGCGGTTCTCATCAACACACCGGGGACGGCGGTCAACGCGCTGACCACCTATGACGGCTACCCCATGACGCAGAACGGTCAGGCGACGCGGGCGGTCTCGCTGGCCTATTCGGCGTCGTTCTGGGGGGGGATGTTCGGCATCCTGTGCCTCATATTCCTGTCGCCGGTTTTGGCGGTGGTGGCACCCATGTTCGGCAGCCGAGAGATTTTTCTGGCGGCACTGCTGGGGATCGTTCTGGTGGTTCTGGCGCACCGGGGACAGGTGTTCGCGGCGGGAATGCTGGCGATGTTCGGCATCTTTGTGCAGACCATCGGGCTGGACGCGGTGACCTACACCAAACGCTATACCTTCGACATGTCGTGGCTGTCGTCCGGGGTGGACCTGATCGTGGTGGTGCTGGGCCTGTTCGCGCTGTCGCAGGCGTTCGCGCTGCTGCTGGAACCGGACAACAGCCCACAGGCGCAACCGTTGCAAGGGTCCATGTTCGGCGGCTTCCGGGAATTGTGGGGGCACAAACGGGTGGCCACGGTGTCGTCCGGGTTTGGGGTGCTGATGGGGATCATCCCCGGCGTGGGGGAATTCACGGCGCAATTCCTCAGCTATACCTACGCCCAGAAAACCTCCAAATCGCCCGAGACGTTTGGCCACGGCAGCCCCGAAGGCCTGATCGCGTCCGAGGCATCCAACAACGCGGTGCCCGCCGCCGCGATGATCCCGCTTCTGGCGCTTGGCATCCCCGGCGAGGCGCTGACAGCGATGATGCTGTCGGTGTTTTATGTCCACAACGTCATTCCGGGGCCGCAGTTGTTCGCGCAACACCTTGATTTCATTTACGCGCTCTATCTGGCGCTGATCCTTCTGAACCTGATCGTGATCGTGTTCCTGATGTTTTCGACCAACCTGCTGACGCGGATCATCCGCATTCCCACGCGGTTTCTCGGGATGATGATCCTGTCGATGTCGTTTGTTGGGGTGTATTCGCTTCGCAACTCGATCACGGATTGCATGATGGCGGCGGGGTTCGGGGTGTTCGGGCTGGTTCTCAAACGGTTGAACCTGCCCATCGTGCCGATCATCCTTGGCATGGTTCTGGGCGGCATCATGGAGGTGAAGCTGCGCGCCGCCATGGCCCGGATCAACACGCCCTTGGACATGATAAACCGACCCGTGGCGTTCCTGATCTTCTGCGCGATCCTTTTGGTGATCGGGTTGCACATCCGCACCCTGATCCGGGAACACCGGGTCCGGGTGGCGGACGCAGACCACGACATGCACGACACCCAGACCCGGTAGGCACCCATGGACCAATCCAGCATCGACGCCTTGCGCGCGCTCCCCCTCGCGCCCCGGCACCACCTGATTGACGGCACCTTCAGACCGGCCAGCGATGGTGGGACGATGCCCGTCGTGTCGCCCATCGACGGGCAGCTGTTGACGACCATGGCGCGGGGCACGGCGGACTTCACCATTCAGGCT
>JBGSIZ010000031.1:0-5197 GCA_041742255.1 Marivivens sp.
TGGGCGCGCGGCGGGCGCGGGTCGGGCGTGGCCCCTGCCCTTTGGCCAGCAGATCGGCCAAGTATGCAAACGCGGCTGACCCCAGATCACCCGTCACGATGCCATCAATCAACCCCGCCTCGCGGCAGGTCTTGGCATAAAGCGGGCGACCACCCAACAACAGGTCCAACGCCACGACCGCCCCCACCAGACGCGGCAATCGCTGGGTGCCCCCCGCGCCCGGCACCAACCCAAGCGTGACATCAGGCAGACCGATCCCGGTGCCGCTCGCCGCAATGCGATAATGGGCAGCAAGCGCAAGTTCGGCCCCCCCGCCCATCACCGTCCCATGCAACGCGGCAACCACCGGGACGCGGCACGCTTCCACCGCAGCACACACCTGGGCAAGGGTCGGGACGGTCTGCACCTGCGCCATCTCGCGGATATCGGCCCCGGCGCTAAACCCCTCCCCTGCCCCCATCAGGACAACACCGCGCACATCGGCCAAGGTGGCGATCCGGGCGAAATGGGCCAACAATTCAACGCGCATCCCATGCGAGATTACATTGGCGGGCGAATGATCCAGCGTGATGACGGCCATGCCGTCGCGAACCCGAAAACCAGCAGTGCGCGGGGCGGTCATTGGCTGGCCCCGTCGATCTCGGACAGGGCCAATGCCGCCAACATCGGCACGGCCCGGCCATATTTCTGCGCCAGTTCCGGGTTGGACGCATTGCCCCCCGTGGCGCGGGCGGCCACACCTGCCAAAATCGCGGCCAGCCGAAAGAACGCAAACACGATGTAAAACGACCAGTTGTCGATCGGGCCGATCCCGCGCCGGACACAATAGGCGGCGACATACTCGGCTTCGGTCGGCAGGCCCAGTGCGGCGCGGTCAATGCCGCCCAATCCGCGCATGTCGCCGGAATTGGGCAACCGCCACTGCATGCATTGATAAGCCAGATCAGCCAGCGGATGGCCAAGGGTGGACAGCTCCCAATCCAGGATCCCCAGCACTTCGGGGGTGCGCGGGGCAAACATCAGATTGTCCATCCGCCAATCGCCATGCACCAATGACACCTGCCCGTCGTCGGCTGGCATTGTTGCCCGCAACCAGTCCTCAACACGCACCATGTCGGGCAAGGGGTCGGGGGCGGACGCGGCATATTGTGCGGCCCATCGGTCGGTTTGTCGGGCGAAATAGGTGCCGCGCTTGCCATAGTCGGACAATCCGGCGGTGGCCACATCTACATCATGCAACCGGGCAAGGGTGGCGTTCATTGCATCATACAGTGCGGCGCGGTCCTGCGGAGTCTGGTCGGGCAATGCGGGATCCCAGAAAATCCGCCCCCGCAAAAACTCCATCACATAAAACGCGCGGCCCGTAGGCGAGGCATCATCACGGGTCAGGTGATACACCTGAGGCACAGGGATACCCTGCAGGCCCAAGGCCATCAAAACCCGGAATTCGCGTTCCACCTGATGGGCCGAGGGCAACAACGGGCCGGGCGGTTTGGTGCGCAGCACATAGCGGCGCATGTCCGTGGTAATCAGAAATGTCGGGTTCGATTGCCCGGTGCCAAACTTCTCGATCCCGATCACGGTGCCGAACGACGGCAATCGCGGGGCCAGAAAGGTCTGCAATTGCAGGGCGGTCATTCCAAGGGTGGCGGCATCATCGGTCATGCTGCATTTGGCCGCGCACAGGGGCAAAGGGCAAGCGGTTGATTGACACTTGGCCCCCCCGGTGCGTCCATAGGGCAAGCAACGGGGGGAAATGACCATGGATCTGGGACTGGGACCAAAAGCGGCGGCACTGCGGGATGCGGTGCGCACCATGATCACCACCCGGATTGCGCCCTTGGACGACGAATTTCTGGCGCAGGTGGATGTCGGGGACCGCTGGCAATTCACGCCGCGCCAGACCGAGATTCTGACAACGCTCAAATCCGAGGCAAAGGCGGCCGGGCTGTGGAACCTTTGGAAAACCTTTGGCGACGATGCGGCGGGGTTGACCACGGTCGAATACGCATGGATGGCCGAGGAAATGGGCAAAAGCCACCTCGCGGCGGAAATCTTCAACTGCAACGCGCCTGACGCGGGCAATATGGAAGTGTTCGCGCGCTATGGAACGGCGGCGATGCAACGCACATGGCTGGCACCGCTCCTTACGGGGGAAATCCGGTCGGCCTATCTGATGACCGAACCGCAGGTGGCGTCATCGGACGCGACCAACATCGCGATGTCCTGCGTGCGGGACGGGGATGACTATGTTCTGAACGGGGAAAAATGGTGGGCAACAGGGGCAGGCGACCCGCGCTGTGCCGTCTATATCGTCATGGTGCGCACCGCGACCGACGGCAGCAAACACAGCCAGCATTCGATGATCGTGGTGCCTGCGGCCACACCGGGCGTGGAGAAACTGCGGGCGATGACGGTGTATGGACACGATGACGCACCGCACGGGCACATGCATATCCGGTTCACGGACGTCCGGGTGCCCGTGGAAAACCTTCTGCTGGGCGAAGGGCGGGGGTTCGAGATCGCACAGGGGCGGCTTGGGCCGGGGCGTATTCACCACTGCATGCGGGCCATCGGACAGGCGGAAAAGGCGCTGGAACTGATGTGCCGCCGATCCCTGTCGCGGCAGGCATTCGGCAAACCGCTGGCGCAACTCGGGGCAAATTTCGACCACATCGCGGACGCGCGCATGGACATCGAACAGGCGCGCCTGTTGTGCCTGCGGGCGGCATGGATGATGGACCAAGGCGACGCGCGGGCAGCGGCCCCATGGATCAGCCAGATCAAGGTGGTCGCACCGCAGGTGGCGTTGCGGGTCACCGACATGGCCGTGCAGATGTTCGGGGCCGAAGGGATCAGTCAGGACACGCCGTTGGCCCGCCAATGGACACATTTGCGGACGTTGCGGCTGGCGGATGGGCCGGATGCGGTGCATCGACGGCAAGTGGCGCGGGCAGAATTGTCGCGCTACGTCTGAACGGTCTCAGAACGGGCAGATCTTGGCGGTGCGGGTAGCCCATTCGGCCGCCGCCACGTCTTGTTCGGCATCATGATCTGCAATCAGACCATCCTGCACATCGTGGATGATCCGGGGGTCACGCATCAGGTTGCGCAAACAGGTTCGCATGGTCTCAAGCCTGCGGGATTGCTCCAACACCGGTTTCAAAACCAGCTTGGGGACATTGTGTGGTCGGTTCAGGTTCGCGGGCAACATGTGCAGGCCCCCCCTTCTTGCATTTATAATTGCATACCTTCGCACACTTTGCACGTCTTTAGATCACGATTTTGCACCCGCCGTTTCAGGGGCAAACACCATACACAAGGTTTCCAGAATCGGCAGAACGCGCGGGTCCGACACCCGGTACCGCACGGTGCGGCCATCGCGATCGGCGGTCACCAACCCTTCTGCGCGCATCCGGGCCAATTGGCCAGACACATAGGATTGGCTGGCGCCCAAGGCCGTTTCCAACTCTCCCACCGTGCGTTCGCCCGGCAAAAGTGCACACAAAAGTCTTAGGCGCGCAGGGTTCGACAAGGTCTTGAGCAACTCTGCCGCCTCGTCCGCCGCGCGGCCCATCGCCGCTGCTGTCATGGTCAAATCTGTCATCATGTTTCTGTCTTACACCAAATGAATACATATCTCAATCTTGATATATGATAATTTTCTTGTATATCTTGTGCCAAAGGAGACGACTCATGAACCCTCACGTCAAAGCATTCTTCGATATCACCACCAACACGGTTTCCTACGTTGTGCGCGACCCGTCCGGGTCCAGCTGCGCAATCATTGATTCGGTGCTGGACTATGACCCGGCCAGCGGTCGAACCTCAACGGCGCACGCGGATGAAGTCATCGCGTGGGTTCAGGCAGAAGGTTTGAAAACCGAATGGATCCTTGAAACGCATGTCCACGCAGATCACCTGTCGGCGGCTCCCTACATTCAGGAACGGTTGGGCGGCAAAATAGGGATCGGCGATCACATCACGATCGTCCAGAACACCTTTGGCAAGATCTTTAACGAAGGCACGGCTTTCCAGCGGGACGGGTCGCAGTTCGACGCGCTGTTCAAGGACGGGGATAGCCTCCATTTCGGGCAATTGCGGGTGGATGTGATGCACACACCCGGGCATACGCCCGCCTGCCTGACCTATGTGATCGGGGATACGGCATTTGTCGGGGACACCCTGTTCATGCCGGATTTTGGTACGGCGCGGTGCGACTTTCCGGGCGGATCGGCCGAGATGCTTTATAAATCCATCGAGAAAATTCTGGCGCTGCCAGACGAGACGCGCATCTTCGTGGGCCACGATTACAAGGCACCGGGGCGGGACGACTATGCCTGGGAAACCACGGTGGGTGAACAAAAGGCGCTCAACGTCCACATCGGCGCGGGCCGCCCGATCGAGGATTTCGTGCGGATGCGGACAGAACGGGACGCGCAACTGGGCATGCCCCGGCTGATCCTGCCGTCGATCCAGATCAACATGCGTGCAGGCAACCAGCCTGAACCGGACGATAATGGGGTGTCATACCTCAAGGTCCCGCTCAACACGCTCTGACACAAACCACAACAGGACAAGAACATGCAGACAGATTGGCTCTGGGGGCTCGCAGGTGGCGGGCTCATCGGCATCGCGGGTGCGGTGTATTTATTGGTAAACGGACGGATCATGGGGGCGTCGGGGATCATCGGCGGGCTTGTTGACGGCTCGGCCCAAGGGGACGCCGCGCGGGAACGGATGTGGTTTCTGGCGGGTCTGTTGGGCGTGCCGCTGGTTTTGTCGCTCCTGATCGGGCGACCGGACACGCAGATCACGGGCAACCTGTTTGCCATCGTCGGGGCCGGGCTGTTGGTCGGGATCGGCACACGCATCGCAAACGGTTGCACCTCGGGGCACGGGGTCTGCGGCATCTCGCGGTTGTCACTGCGGGGGATCGTGGCGACGGCGTTCTACATTGGTGCCGGCGGTTTGTCGGTGATCGTGTTCAAACACATTCTGGGGGTCGTGTGATGCGGGGACTTTTTG
Source organism: Marivivens sp. (assembly GCA_041742255.1). Taxonomy (GTDB): domain Bacteria; phylum Pseudomonadota; class Alphaproteobacteria; order Rhodobacterales; family Rhodobacteraceae; genus JBGSIZ01. The sequence continues at coordinate 5,029 of JBGSIZ010000031.1, forward strand.
CAGCGGTCGCAGGTGGGCTGTTTGGGGCGGGCCTGATGATTTCGGGCATGACCGACACGTCCAAGGTGCAAGGCTGGCTCGACGTCTTCGGCGACTGGGACCCGACGCTGGCCTTTGTCATGGGCGGGGCCATCCTGCCGATGGCGGTGGCCTGGCAGATTACGCGGGG
>JBGSIZ010000032.1:0-1897 GCA_041742255.1 Marivivens sp.
GAACGGGCAGGTCGCCGCGTTGTCCCAGACCCAGACCGCGACCGAAACCGACCGCGCCGATCTGGAAACCCGGTTGGCGCAGGCCTTGGCCGCGATTGCCGCCGCCACTGCCGATGCTGCTGCCCAGATGACCGAGGCCGACCGTCAGGCCGCGTTGTTGGCGCAGGCCAATGCCGCCTTGACCGAGGAACAGGCGTTGTCCGCAGAAAGCCAGAGGCAGGTGGCGTTGTTGAACGAACAGGTCGCCGAATTGCGCCAGCAGGTGGGGTCGTTGCAGGCGTTGTTGGATGTGTCCGACGCCGCCGATGCGCAGGCGCAGGTGCAGATCACGTCCTTGTCCAGCCGGTTGAACACCGCCCTGTTGCGTGTGGCCGCCGAAGAACGCCGCCGGTTGGTTCTGGAGGAGGCGGAGCGCGCCCGTCTGGAGGCCGAAAAGGCCCGCCTGGAGGCCGAGACCCAAGACCTTGCCCGGTATCGGTCCGAGTTTTTCGGCCGGATGCGCGATGTGGTGTCCGGACAGGACGGCATCCGGGTCGAAGGCGACCGGTTCGTGTTTTCATCCGAGGTGTTGTTTGATCAGGGGCAGGCCGAATTGTCCGATGTGGGCCGCGCCGAGGTGGCCAAGGTGGCCGCATTGCTGCGCCAGATCGCCGCCGAAGTGCCCGACGGCATCGACTGGGTGATCCGGGTTGATGGCCATACCGATAACCTGCCGCTGTCCGGCACGGGCCAGTATCGCAACAACTGGGAACTAAGTCAGGCGCGGGCGTTGTCGGTGGTTCTGTATATGGTCGAGGACGAAGGCATTCCCCCCAACCGATTGGCCGCAAACGGATTTGGCGAGTTTCAGCCCGTGAACCCCGGCACGTCGCCCGAGGCCCGCGCCCAGAACCGCCGGATCGAATTGAAACTTACAGAACGGTGATCCCCCGTCAGTTCAGCGTGGTTTGCGCGGTGATGGTGTCAATCACGGCACCATCCCGCGTGAGCGTTGCGGTGCCTGTGTAGGTGCCGGGCGGCCAGCCTTCGGCGGGGGCCCGTTTGCCGCCCGCCCGGAAAAACTGTGCCTGCGTCCGGTCAAGGGGGTCGGTGGTGGTGAACACCGCACCACCCGGGCCGGTGATGGTCAAGGTCACCGTGTCCCCCGCCTGACTGCCAAAGAAATAGGCCCACAGGACCAGCGGCACACGGGTGCCGACCGATGCCGTGACCGTCCCTGCCTTGACATCTGCGTAGTAGGGCACGCCCGTGGTGAAGCCTGCGTTGACCGCGCCGCCCGCCGGCGTGTCCGGGCGGGTCAGCCAGAGTGTGGTGGTGGACGGATCCCCGCAGGTGATGGCCCCGTCCGGATCAAAGGGGTCGATGACCGCCCCGTTGTGCCGCACAGACAGGTGCAGGTGCGGAAATTGCGTGTTGCCGGACAACCCGACCTGCCCCAGCACGGTTCCCATCGCCACCGTTTGTCCCGGTTCCACTGCGATGGACCCCAGCGCCATGTGGCAATACTGTGTCTCCCAGCCGTCGCCATGGTTGACCACAACCCCGTTGCCGCAATCCAGATTGGTGATGTCGGGCGCGCCGGGCGTCCCTTGGAGAATGTCGGGCATTTCGTCCCGGATGGCCGTCACGGTGCCGGGTGCTGTGGCGAGGACATTGACCCCGGCCGATTGCGCGGCGCGCGAGGGCAGGGCGAAATCCGTGCCTTTGTGCCCGTCATAACTGAGCGTGCCGCAGGCGAAATCCGATGCCCCAAGGCCGCTATCGTGGTCCACGAATTGCTGGATGTAGCAGGTGGTGCCCAGATCACAGGCGATGGGTAGATCAAAGATCGGGTCTCTCGCCAAGGCGGGGGCCCCGGCGAGAGACAGGAGGAGGGCGGACGCCGCCCGCACGGGTC
>JBGSIZ010000033.1:0-23475 GCA_041742255.1 Marivivens sp.
TGCCTGCGGCCTCGCGGCCCGTGCGGGGATCAATCTGCGCCCAGATCGTGCCCAACGGGGTCCACACGACACTGAACCCACCTGCCCCGTCCGGCACCGTCACCGGGGCCTCAAGGGTCAGCTTGCGGTTCAGGTTCGGGGCACGGGCGGTCACGACCGGCCCCCCATGAACAACCGGACGGTGCGGTGACGTTCGATCAACATGGCAACGGTGTGGGGCATGACGCCACCGGGGGCACCGGCATCATGGCGAAATTCATAGTAATGGGCAGCGAGCATCAGAACAGCCTGCGCAAGATCCACAGGCATATCGGTCCATTCGGGGCCAAACCCGGCCAACAAACCGATACGGACGGACCCATAGCTTGGGATCGATGGCAACTGGCCCCCGATCGGCTCGATCCGGGGGCGCTGGCTGTCCGGGATCAACCGGACAGACGACAGCGGCACCAGCGTTTCTTCGCCCGCGCGGTCAATCAGCACAATCTCGGTCACAGCACTGGCCGGGGCCACGGGCAAGGACTGACAGCCCGGATCGCGCCACATCGTCAGGGTCCAACTGAACTCGCGCTCGATCGATATCTTGCCGGTCCGGGCCTCGATGGCGGCCACGGCGGCACGCAAATAGGTCTCCAACACGGCATCCTGCACGCCATCGTCGGCAAATCCGGACCCAAGCCGCAGATGGTCCTTGAAAATGGCAACCGGCAAGGCGGCCAGTGGAATGGTGGTTTCTTCGACTAACATCATGATAAATCTCCGGTTTCCGAGGATCACAGTCCGGGGGCCAATCTGGCCCGCCTCAGTCCGGCGGACCGGACGCGCACCCCCCGCGTCACTCGGACGGAAGGGAGCAGCTAGATAACGCAGGGGTCTGCATGCGCGCCCGGTCGAACACCGGCCCCGGACCTGGGGCCGGTCTCGTGTCGGACTACCCTCAGGAAGTACCGAGTTTCAGCACCTTGATCGCGGAAAAGTCGCTGACCGCTCCGCCCACGCGCTTGGTGGCGTAGAACAGAACGTGCGGCTTGGCCGAGAAGGGGTCGCGCAGAACGCGCAGGTCCGGACGTTCAGCAATGGTATACCCAGCAGCAAAATTGCCGAACGCGATGGGAAAGGCGTTCGCGGCCATGTCGGGCATGTCTTCGGCAACCAAAACCGGATAGCCCAGCAACCGGGCAGGCTCGCCCGCGGCAAAACCATCCGACCACAAATAGCGGCCATCGGCATCCTTGAGCTTGCGAATGACGGCGGTAGTCTTGGAATTCATCACGAACACAGCACCGGCGCGGTATTGCGCGCCAAGGGCATAGACCAGATCAACCAGCGGATCGGTGTTGGCGATGGTGGCGGCGGCACCCGACGGGATGTAACCGACATTGCCCCAGGTCCAGGCGGTGTTGGCGACCTTGGTATAGTCAAGAAACCCGCGCGGCTTGTCCACACCATTGCCGCTGATATAGGCGGCGGCTTCGGCGCGGTTGAACTTTTCGGCAATCCGGCCCGCCAGCCATGTTTCAAGGTCAAAGGCGGTGTCGTCCAGCAACCGCTGCGACGCTTTGGGCAAGGCAGAAAGCTCGTGCAGGGGGATCGTGATCCGCTCGATCACGCCGGTCGCGGTTTCGGCGGCGGCGGCGGTTTCGGTGGCCCAACCGGCACCAATATCGGCGCGGTCAATCAGCACGTCATAGGACGTGGCCTCGACATTGACGACATTGGCGATGGCGCGGATGGACGCGGCACTTTGCAGAACGGTCTTGATCGTGTCGGCCATCTGCGGGGCCACCAGATACCCACCATCCGCGGCAACCGCCGTGCTCATCGCCTTGCCTTCCAGCGGCAGACCGCGCAGGCCGTCGTCATCCCCCGACCGCAAATAAGCGTCAAACGCCTTTTGATGAGGGGCCTCAATATCGGCGGCGGCGGCGAGCACCGGGCGGCCGGCGATCATGGTCTTGCGATCCAGCTTGTTCATCCGTTCTTCCTGCTTTTGAAGTTTGGCATTCATGCCGTTGGAAAAGTCTTTGAAATCAGTCACGAAATCCGTCAGCGCGGATTTCAGCTCGTCAGCCGGAGACAGATCTTCCCCGGCCCGAGCCTTCGTCTCGGAAGTGTTCATCACGCGATCCTCTTGATGGTGAAGGCCGGCTCGGTCAGTCCGCCGGGTCCAGCAGGCCACGGGCGTCACGAAACGCCGCCGCCAGGTCACGCAGCAGGGCACCGTTAGGGGTTTCCCCCTTGGCCCCCACCCGCGCATCGGGAAGCATGGGAAAGGTGACCAAAGACACCTCCCACAGTTCCAGTTCCGACAAGAGCCGATGGCCCTTGTCATCCTTGCGGGCCTTGATCGTGCGATAGCCGATCGAAAGGCCGTCAATTGCACCCGCGCCAACAAGGGCCGCAGCCTCGCGGCCTTGGGCAATGTCGGACAGGATACGGCCCTTGACCCACAACCCCTTGGCGTCCTCGCGGACCTCGTCCCAGACGCCAATGGGCCGGGTCGGGTCGTGCTGCCACAACATCTTGACGCGGCCGCCCGCGGTTGCGATCCGGGCCAACGACGCGGCATAGGCACCCGGTTCGACGACATCGCCGCCATGGTCGGTCTTACCAAACAGGGATGCATAGCCGGATATCTCGGTGCCATCGGTGGTGGGGGCCGTGTCACCCAACCGGGCGAATTTATGTTCCAGATCCATCGTTTTCTCCTAAATCATCGCCGCAACGGCGCGCAGACCCTCGATCACCAGAACGGCGAACACCGACAGGACAATCACCCAGACCTGCCGCTCCAATCGGCCCAGAACGAATTCGATCTGGTTCAGCCGGGCATCAATCTGGGCAAACCAGAAATCGGTGGCCATGGGCGGCGGGACAGCGGCGCCGCGTTTGCCCTTCATGTCGATGACGTCACCCGTCATGGCCCACCTCCAGAACCGGCAGACCCAACAGCGCGCGCTTTTCGGCATTGGTCAGAAAATCGGCGTCACTGACGCGGCGCCATGCGGCTTCGCGTTCGGTGGCCAATGCGGGGATCTGATCCAGATCGGGGCGCAACTCGACACGCTCGCCGGTGAAATCGGACAACCAATCGGCAATGACGCTGGTGACTCGGGTGGCCAGCGGCAACACGGTCAGGCGATAAAACGCGCGGTTGGCCTCTTGGTAATTGGCATAGGTGGCGTCGCCCGGAATACCCAACATCATCGGCGGCACGCCAAAGGCCGTAGCAATCTCGCGGGCGGCGGCCTCCTTGGTCTTCTGGAATTCCATATCGGACGGGGAAAATCCCATCGGCTTCCAGTCGAGACCGCCTTCCAGCAGCATCGGGCGGCCCGCATTACGGGCACCTTGGTGCTGGGTTTCCATTTCGGACAACAGGCGGTCGTATTGATCCTGGCTCAAGGTGGCATTGCCCTCGGGGCCTTTGTAAACAATGGCACCAGACGGTCGGGCGGCATTGTCCAACAACGCCTTGGACCACCGGGATGCGGCGTTGTGAACGTCCACGGCACTCGCGGCGGCCTGCATGGGAGAAAACCCGTAATGGTCGTCCTGGGGGTGGAAACTCTTGATGTGGCAAATCGGGCTGGCGTCACCTGTGACCGCAAACCGGTGGGCGCGGCCGCCGACGGTGTAATCATAGGCAACAGGCCACCCATCGGGACCGGGGATCAGGCTCATCCGGTCGGCGCGCAGAACGTGCAGTTCGTGGGGCAACCCCTCGTCGCCCACAGCCTCCAGATAGGCGTTGCCGGTCAACAGGATGTGGCCATACACGGCCTCCATCAACTCGGCGCGGCCTTGGGCGGCGTTGGGACGGGCCAACAAATCCTGCACCGGGTGGGCGTCATAGCGGCGCTCGCGGTCCTGCACCACAAGGGGCAATGCTGCGGCGGCTTCGGCAATCACCTTGACGGCGCGAAAACCGACCGGGTTCCCTGCAAACCCGTTCCGGGTCAACGACACGACATCACGGGGGCTCCACACCACGCGGCCCGCACCGCCCAGCGACACAACCTTGCCGGACGCGCTGGCCTTGGCCTCGGGCGGGGTTCCGGTTTCGGTCTCGGGCTGGGTCTCGGGCTGGCGCTTCAGAAAATCAAACATGCCTGTCTCCTTGGATGCTGCGGCGCGGGCCGATGCGTCTTGTCGTTCACAAGGGGCAATCTGACGGCAATTCCTTGCGATCCGGTGGGGGGTGCGCCCGGTGGGGGGCGCAACACCTTGGTTCACAGAATGCGCAACCGGGGCGGGGCCCAGCCACCGCTGGCAACCATCGCCTCGTGCAATGCCCAGACAAGGGCATCCACGCGGTCGGGCGACCCCCGGCCCACAAATCCGGTGCGGGTCATCAACGCCATCTGGTCCTCAAGCCGGGTCATGCCACGGACATGAAACACGCGGCCCTGTTCATACAATGCGGCGACAGGTTCGGCGCGGGCGGACTTGCCCCGGGTGGCGCGCAACGGGGAAAAGGCCACCATCGGGTCCACGGACCGGACCACAGCCTCGACCATGCTGCCACCTTGGTTCACCTCGGCCACCAACCGGGACGCCCCATGGCGGTGATAGGCGTCAATGGCCGCCTCGGCCCATTTCTGCGGGGACGCGGCGGACACCGTGGCATCCTCCAGAACATAGGCGCGCCAGTTCTGGGGGGGGCCATCGGTGACAACGCCGACCACGACGATCCCGCAATCGTCAGATGTGGCATGGGCGCTTGCGGGGGGGTCCACGGCCACCACGATGCGGGACAGCACCGGAATGTCCACAACGCGGCAGGCGTCCAGCCCGGCAGCGGTCCACAGCGCGCCCTCGGCATCGGGGATCAGGATGCCCTCCAACTCCTGCTGACCCAACCGGGTGCCGGCAAACCGATCCTGCATCTGGGCCAGAAACCGGTCGGCCAGATTGGCACGGTTGGCAGAGGTGGGGGCATGGGTCATCACGGTGCCGGACTGGGCCAGCAGCGATTTCAACACCGGGGCATTGCGGGGGGTGGTGGTGACACAGGCGCGGGGGTCATCGCCCAACCGCAAACAGAATTGCACCATCTCCCACGCCTCCTCGCCGCGCTTCCACTTGGCGATCTCATCGGCCCAAACGGCGTCAAACTGCGGACCACGCAGGCTTTCGGGTTCGTGGGCAGAAAACACTTGGGCCACGGCGCCATTGGGCCACACCAGCATCTTGCGGCCCGCGTGCCAGACCGGGCGGCGGTCGGGGGGGGAACAGGCCATGATGCCACTTTCGCCAAAAATCATGACCTCGCGGGCCTGATCCACGGTTTCGGCCACCAACGCGACCCTGCGACATTGGCCGGGATCGGTGGGGCCGTTGCCCTCGACCCGGGCGCGGACCCATTCGGCCCCCGCACGTGTTTTGCCCGCGCCCCGGCCCCCCAGAACCACCCAAGTGCCCCAATCGCCCTCTGGTGGCACCTGATGCGGCATTGCCCAGAAATCGAACAGATAGGGCAACGCGATGGCCTCGGCGGCGGTCAGGTCATCCAGAAACGCCGCCTGTATCTGCGGTGGCGCGGAGGCGATCCAACTTGCGCCCGATGCTGTCCCGAACCTCTGCAAAGTCGATCTCTGCGGGTCCGGCTGATTGTTTTGTGTCATGAAAATTCCTTTCTGCCCGAACCAGCAACATCTGCGCGCGGTTCAGGTCGTTCAGTCGGATAACAACGTCTTGCGGCGACAGGCGGCCATCCTCGGCACGCACCTGCGCGATCATGTGCTCCAACATCGTTCTGATGTGGGCATAGATCAGCCGCGCCTCTTCCAACTCCTTGCGAAGCCGGTCCTCACCACCAACAGTTTTCTGATCATCTTTTGCCATGCAAATCTGCCCGATAAGGACTCCGCCATGGACGAGCGGCATGAAACAAGGCGGCGCAAGGGGTCACCCCGCGCCGCCTCCCATACCTTCTAGCATGATATCAAACTGCCGCAGATCGACCGTTCGGTCAACGCGTTGCGCAAACAACAGGGGCTAACGCACTGGCAGCATTAACACTTTCTGAATTCAATTCCCCGACGTGGTCGCCTGCTGGGCTTCAATCTCGCGCCAGACGGCGACATTTCGGTTATGCTCTTCCAGCGTCTCGGCAAAAGCATGCCCGCCCGTGCCATCGGCCACGAAAAAGATGAACGGGGTGGTATCGGGGTTCAACGCGGCCTCGATGCTGGCGCGGCCCGGATTGGCAATCGGGGTCGGCGGCAATGCGGGAATAACGTAGGTATTATAAGGGGTTTCGGCACGAAGCTCACTCTGGCGCAACCCCCGGCCCAACACGCCCTGACCATTGGTGACGCCGTAAATCACGGCAGGATCGGTCTGCAATTTCATACCTTGGTTCAACCGGTTGACGAACACGCTGGCCACCTGACGGCGCTCCTCGGGAACGCCGGTTTCCTTTTCGATCAACGACGCCAGAATCAACGCCTCCTCGGGGGTCTGGATCGGCAACCCGTCCACGCGGTTCCCCCATTCCTCGGCCAAAATCTGGGCCTGCGCGGTCGTCATGCGATCCACGATCGAGGCAACAGGATCACCGGGGCGGAAATCATAGCTGTCCGGAGCCAGACTCCCTTCGGCGGGAATGTCGACAACATCATCGCCCAACACGGCAAGGGCGTTCAGCTCGGTAACCACCTGCCAACTGGTGACACCTTCGGCGATGGCCGCGCGATAGCGGGTATCGGCTTGCTCCAGCACGGCCAGATAATCGGCAGGTTCCGGGGCCTCGGCGGGGTCAAACTCCACCTTTTCGACAAATCGGTTCGTGGCGGGGTCCAGTTCGCGCACCTGAACTTGGGTGCGGGTCACACCAATGCGATAGACGACCTCGGTGCCACAGGTGCTTTGACCGCCCCGGGTGACGATATCAACGATCCCTTCCATTGAGGCGCGTTCGGGAACCAGATAGCTGCCAGCCTTCAACTGCCCGGCCTTCTCGGAATAATCGGCACCCAGCCGGAATATGGACGGCGAAGCAATGGCACCTTGGGCGGCCAATTCGTCACTCACGCGGCGCATGTTGGACCCGGCCTCAACGCGCAGACAGATGGCCTGCGCCAACGGGCCCGCGGCGGAATATTGCTTGACGCCAACGGTGATGACACCAGCCACCAGAAACAGCACGACAATGCTCAGGGTCAACGCATTGGCCGCGACATGCTTCCACATCAGCGAACCTTTCCAAAGATGACGCTGGCATTGGTGCCGCCAAACCCGAACGAATTGGACAAGGCCACATCGATCTTGCGGGGACGCTTGACGTTCGGGGCCAGATCAATCGGGGTCTGCACGGCAGGATTGTCCAGATTGATGGTCGGCGGGGCGACCTGATCGCGGATCGCAAGGATCGAGAACACAGCCTCAATCGCACCCGCAGCCCCCAGTAAATGACCGGTTGCGGACTTTGTAGACGACATCGTGACCTTGGACGCGGCATCGCCCAGCATCCGCTCAACAGCGGCCAGTTCGATGGTGTCGGCCATTGTGGATGTGCCATGGGCATTGATGTAATCGACATCGGCGGGGGTCAAACCGGCATTTTTCAACGCCGCGCGCATGGACCGTTCGCCGCCTTCGCCGGTCTCGCTCGGGGCGGTGATGTGATAGGCATCACCGGACATGCCATAGCCCAGCACTTCGGCGTAAATCTTGGCGCCGCGGGCCTTGGCGTGTTCGTATTCCTCCAACACGACCACACCTGCCCCCTCGCCCATCACAAACCCGTCGCGGTCGGCGTCATAGGGGCGGGATGCCTTGGTGGGATCATCGGCGCGCTTGGTGGACAAGGCCTTGCAGGCGTTGAACCCGGCAATCCCGATCCGGCAAATGGCGGCCTCGGCACCACCGGCGACCATCACATCGGCATCGCCAAACATGATCAACCGGCTGGCGTCACCAATGGCATGGGCCCCGGTGGAACAGGCGGTCACGACGGAATGGTTGGGGCCCTTGAACCCATATCGAATACCGACTTGGCCGGAAATCAGGTTGATCAAGGCACCGGGGACGAAAAACGGGGACACCCGGCGGGGGCCCTTTTCTTCCATCATGACGGCGGTGTTGGCGATGGAATTCAAACCACCAATGCCGGACCCGATCAACACGCCGGTGCGTTCGCGGCTGGCGTCATCCTGCGGCATCCACCCGGAATCCTCGACAGCCTGCTGGGCGGCGGCCATGCCAAACAGGATAAAGGTGTCAACCTTGCGCTGATCCTTCGGCTCCATATAGGTGTCGGGGTTGAACGTGCCGTCGGTGCCATCGCCCCTTGTGACTTCACAGGCATAGGTGGTGATCAGGTCAGAGGTGTCAAACTGGGTGATTGGCCCGGCACCCGATTGGCCGGCCAACAGCCGGGACCACGTCAATTCGACACCATCCGCCAATGGGGTCACAAGCCCCAGTCCCGTCACCACTACCCGCCGCATGTCGTGCCCCCGTCAAATCTGCCTGTCCCCTGATAGCGCAGGGGTCGCCGCCGGGGCAAGGGCACACGACCACTCCGGCGGCACCCTGCCGCTTGGTCGGGGGCCCCTCCCACAAAACTAAACGGCCCCGCCCCAAAACAAAACGGCGCCCCGTGGGACGCCGTTCCGGTCCGGTTTGACCCGAAATCTGAAAACCTTACTGGGCTTCGCTGATGAACTTCACCGCATCGCCAAAGGTCTGGATGGTTTCGGCGGCGTCATCGGGGATCTCGATCCCGAATTCTTCCTCGAACGCCATAACCAATTCAACGGTGTCAAGGCTGTCAGCCCCAAGATCGTCGATAAAGGATGCGGTCTCGGTGACCTTGTCCTCTTCCACACCCAGGTGGTCCACAACGATCTTGCGGACGCGAACTGCGACGTCGCTCATATTAGTCCCTCACGTTTTTGGGCATTGCCCGTTCTGTTCGATTGCCCGTCCCGGCGGTTAGGCCCACTGACGTTGCATGTCGCATGGCACCGACCTTGGCACCATCAACAAAGCTGCGTGGCCTATAGCAGAGAATTGGCACGAGGCAAACGCTTTCAACCGGGCAGCTCCCGCAACCGGCGCGGCGCGCGGTCAGATTTGCGGGGCTATCCCCTCTTGGGGCGGGGCATCCGCGGGCACGCCCAGCCCCAAAAGCGCACGAAATGCCTTGCGAATGGCGGCATCGCTCGCCTCGGCATCCACCGGACCGGGCAATGCACGTGAAATCACGGCACAAGGAATATCGCGCAACGCCAGCATGCCCACGGTCGGGTCAATCGCGAATTCGGCGAAATAGGCAGCCAGCAACGTGGCCTCGGTGGCCTCAATGGTCTCCAGCCGGGTCAACAAGGCGGGCGGAGCGTTCTGGGGCACCAGCGATTGCCGGGGAACCACAAACACCAACAGAGCCACGTCGGGGGTTTCAACGGCACAGGCCAAAACCTGCAACGCGGCGCGAATACCTCGGCGAAACCCGGTCGCCTCCAGTATCGGGATCAATCGCAGGTGATACCGGCCCAAGGCCCAGATCCGGGCCTCGATCAACACGCCGTCCAGACTGCCATAGCGGTGATACAACGACCCCACCGAAACACCGGTGCCTTTGGACACCTCCTGAACGGTGACGGCAGGAACCTCCATCAGACGGCGGGCCAACCAGCCAAAAACGGCCTCATCGGTAAACTGCGCTTTACGGCCCATGGGATCCCTTTTCTGTTGACACCATTCTACAAAAAAGGCCGGCACGGGGCCAGCCTTGATTGCACGGGTATTTGGCCCGGTTCAGATCATCGCCATACCGCCATTCACATGGATCGTGGTCCCGGTGGTATAGGCGGCCTCGGGACTGGCCAGATACAGCACGGCGGCGGCAATTTCCTCGGGGGTGCCCATCCGGGCGGCGGGGATCTGGGCGTTGATCTTGGCCTTCTGATCCTCGGTCAATTTGTCGGTCATGGGCGTGGCGATGAACCCCGGGGCGACGCAATTGACGGTAATGCCACGGGTGGCGACCTCATAGGCGACGGATTTGGACATGCCGACCATCCCGGCCTTGGACGCGGCATAGTTGGCTTGGCCGGGATTGCCGGTCGCACCAACGATAGAGGATATATTGATGATCCGGCCCCACCGGGCCTTCATCATGCCGCGCACGGCAGCTTTGCACAGGCGCATGGTCGATGTCAGATTGACCTCCAACACGCTGGCCCATTCGTCGTCGGACATCCGCATGAACAGGTTGTCACGGGTGATCCCGGCATTGTTGACGAGGATATCAACGGCCCCCATCACCTCGGCGGCCTGTCCGGGCAAGGCGGCGACGGCGACGGGGTCGGACAAATCGCACGGCAAAACATGGGCGCGACTTCCCAACGCGGCGGCAAGGGCCTGCAACGGCTCCACCCGGGTCCCGGACAAGGCGACGGTGGCCCCGGCCCCGTGCAACGCTTGGGCAATGGCGCCGCCAATGCCACCCGACGCACCGGTGATAAGGGCGGATTTTCCTGTAAGATCAAACATCTGTCTCTCCTGTCTTTTTGGTCCGGTCAGGCGGTCATGGACGCGACGGCGGCGATGACATCCTCGGGGGTGCCCACGGCGCGGGTGGTGGTGTCGGGGGCAATCCGGCGGATCATCCCGGACAAGGCCTTGCCGGCGCCAATTTCCCAGAACTCGGTGACCCCTTGGGCGGCCATCCACGCGACACTTTCGCGCCACCGGACGGACCCGGTAACCTGCTGCACCAACAACGACCGGATAGAAGCGGGGTCGGTTTCATCGTGGCCCAGAACATTGGCGACCAACGGGACAGCGGGGGCATTGATATGCACATCGTCCAACGCCTGCGCCATCACGGTGGCGGCAGGGGCCATCAGAACACAGTGGAACGGGGCGGATACAGGCAACAACAGGGCGCGCTTGGCACCCTTGGCTTTGGCAATCTCCAACGCGCGCTCGACGGCCTCGCGGTGGCCGGACACAACGACTTGGGCGGGGTCATTGTCATTGGCGGCCTGACACACCTGCCCTTGGGCGGCCTCATGGGCGACCTCGGTGGCCGCGGCAAAATCCAGACCCAGCAAGGCGGCCATGGCACCCACGCCAACCGGAACGGCGTCCTGCATGGCGGTGCCACGAATCCGCAGCAACCGGGCGGTGTCGGCCACGCTCAACGCACCCGCAGCAGCAAGGGCGGAATATTCGCCCAGCGAATGACCAGCGACATAGGCGGCGGCCGTGATGGTGACACCCTCGGCCTCAAGGGCACGAAACGCGGCCAGCGACGTGGCCATCAAGGCGGGCTGGGCATTGCGGGTCAGGGTCAGGGTCTCGATATCGCCCTCCCAGATCAGCTGCGACAGCTTTTGACCCAAGGCATCGTCAACCTCGTCAAAAACGGCGCGGGCAGCGGGAAAGGCGTCAGCCAACGCGCGGCCCATGCCGATGGTCTGGGCACCCTGCCCCGGAAATACAAATGCGCGCATGATGCGGTCCCCCTTATTTTGTTCTCAACCCCGTCTATCCTGTCCGGGGACGGGCGACAAGAAACGGGATGCTAGCGGGGACGACGGTTGGGAACAGGGGTCAACAACAGGTCACGACCCAGCCTGTCACGCAAAATCTCCATCTCGGCGACAGGGCCTTGGACCACGGGCAAAACGCGGGTGGTGTTGCCAAACCGCAAAACCAAGGTGGCGGCACCGGGCACTTGGGTCTTCCGATCCAGATAGGCGGCACCAAACTCGGCAAACGCATGACGGGCGGCATGGGTGGGGCGTCCGGCGCGGTTGCGGACAACCTCGCGGACCTCGGACAAGGCAATATCAACCTGCACCTCAATGCGGGCACCCCGGCTGGCATACCACAGGAACAAGGCGGCGATGCCCCCCAACACGCTGGACAACGCCAGCTTCATGGCGAAATCGGCACCAGTGGACACCTGTCCGGGAACCACCCACAACCCCAAAGCGGCCAGCAAGAAACACACACCCACACACCACGTCAGGGTCTGGGCGACAACAACGGACAACGGCGGCAAGGCGGTCGAGGAAATCGTATAGCCCCAATAGGCGTCCAGCACCTGAGCAGAGGGAACCGGGGCGGACACGCGGTCCAGCGGTGACGACGGGTCAGCGTGGGTCTGGGCAAACAGGACGGTCATTGTTTGGCTTCCGGTCAATCGGATTGACGGGCAGTAGGCCCAGCAATTCCGGCAAAAACCGGGCGGCCCTGTGGTCTGCACCGGGTAACATCAGGGAAAAACGGTGGGGGGCGGTTTTGCCTTGCCCCGCTGCGGGCGTTCTGTATAAGGCCCCATCCTTCCGCGACGACGATAAACCGCGCAGTCTCTCGTGGGTGGGGTGCGGAAGGCCAATCGCCCCTCCCTATGAAATGCGCCGAGACATGAATGGAGTGAACATGCCGCTGTATGAGCATGTGTTTATTACGCGTCAGGACTTGTCCAACACGCAGGCCGAAGGGCTGATCGAACATTTCTCCACTGTGCTGACCGACAACGGCGGCACAGTGCTGGGAAATGAATACTGGGGCGTCAAAACGATGGCGTTCAAGATCAACAAGAACCGCAAAGGGCACTATGCCATGCTGCGCACCGACGCTCCCGCGCCGGCCGTGCAGGAAATGGAACGGCTCATGCGGTTGCACGATGACGTCATGCGCGTGCTGACCATCAAGGTCGATGCACACGAAGACGGCCCCTCGGCGCAAATGCAGAAACGCGACGAACGCGACCGTGGTGACCGGGGCGACCGTCCCGACCGTGGCCCGCGCGAAGACCGTGGTGACCGCCCTGACCGTGGCCCCCGCGAAGATCGTGGCCCGCGCGAAGACCGCGGCCCCCGTGAACGTCGCTAAGTTGATCTGAACAAGGATATCCAATCATGGCCACCAAACCATTTTTCCGCCGCCGCAAGTCGGATCCGTTCGAAGGCACCGAAGCGCCGGCGATCGACTACAAAGATACCCGTCTGCTGCAACGCTACATCTCCGAACGGGGCAAGATCGTCCCGGCCCGGATCACCGCCGTTGGCTCCAAGAATCAGCGCAAGCTCGCTCAGGCGATCAAACGCGCACGGTTCCTGGCCCTTCTGCCCTACGCCGTGAAGTAAGGAGCGACCAACATGGAAGTCATTCTTCTCGAACGCGTGGCCAAACTTGGCCAGATGGGCGAAGTCGTCCGGGTCAAAGACGGCTTTGCACGCAACTTCCTCTTGCCGCAGGGCAAGGCGATGCGCGTGAACGCCTCCAACATTGCCCGCTTCGAGGCTGAAAAAGCCCAACTCGAAGCCCGCAATCTGGAAACCCGCAAAGAAGCCGCCGCAATGGGCGAAAAACTCGACGGTCAGACCTTCGTGGTCATCCGGTCGGCATCGGACGGCGGGGCGCTCTACGGCTCCGTCACCACACGCGACGCCGCCGAAGCAGCAACCGAGGCAGGGTTCACGGTCGACAAACGTCAGGTTGTCCTGATCTCGCCGATCAAGGATCTGGGCATCCACGACGTCAACATCGTGCTGCACCCCGAAGTGACGGCCGTGATCCGGCTCAACGTCGCCCGTTCTATCGACGAGGCGAACCTTCAGGCGTCCGGCAAGTCCATTCAGGAACTCGCCGCCGAAGCAGAAGCAGAAGCCGAATTCGAAATCGCGGAACTCTTTGACGAAATGGGCGCAGCCCAGGACGGCGAAGACCTCTGATCTTTCGATCACTGGACACACATCAAAGGCCGCGGTTCGCCCCGCGGCCTTTTTCTTTGGCTGCGGCCCTTTTTTTTGGCCACGAACATCGGCCAATCATGGCGCAGCCTGCCCCAATTTCCAAAACTGTCACCGCACCTTCGCGGATCCGGCGCAGTGTGTGGGAAATTCAAACCTGCGGGGGCACTCATGACACTTCACCTTTCACGGCGGACCTTTCTGTTGGGCACGTCCACCTTTATCGCGCTGCATCCGTTCTCGGCGCGGGCGGCAGGCGGTCAGGCACACTTGCGGATCATGGAAACCACAGACCTGCACGTCCATGTGTTCCCCTATGACTACTACGCGGACAAACCGTCCGACACGGTCGGACTGGCCCGCACCGCAGCATTGATCGCAGGCATCAAGGCCGAGGCGACAAACACGCTCCTCCTCGACAACGGGGACTTCCTGCAAGGGAACCCGATGGGCGACTACATGGCCTATGAAAAGGGGATGGATGGCACCACGATCCACCCGATCATCGGGGCGATGAACACGCTGGGCTATGACGCGTCCACGCTGGGCAACCACGAATTCAACTACGGGCTTGATTTCCTGACGAAATCTCTGGCGGGGGCAGGTTTCCCCGTGGTTTGCGCGAACATCGCCACCACGCTCGGGGCGACCCCGACAGACGACACAACGCTGTTGCCACCCTACGTTCTGCTGGACCGAATGCTGACGGACGGCACCGGGGCCACCTTTCCGATCCGCATCGGCCTGATCGGCTTTGTGCCGCCGCAAGTGATGACATGGGACCGCGCGCATCTGGACGGCAACGTGCAGGCGCGGGACATCGTAACTACGGCACAGGCCTATATCCCCCAGATGAAAGAAGCCGGGGCAGAGATCATTCTGGCCCTGTGCCATTCGGGCATCGGGGCGGCTGACTGGACGGACGGCATGGAAAACGCGGCAATCCCGCTGGCGGCACTGGACGGCATCGACGCGATCCTGACCGGGCACAGCCACCTTGTGTTCCCCGGCCCGGATTTCGCGGAACGGCCCGGCGTGGACGTGGCCACCGGGACGATCATGGGCAAACCGGGGGTCATGGGGGGCTTCTGGGGCAGCCACATGGGCCTTGTGGACCTCATGCTGGAACGGGACGGCAACACATGGCGGATCGTCAGCCACATGTCCGAAGCCCGGCCCATCTTTCAACGCAACGAAGACCGCTCCATCACGGCGCTGGTCGACTCAGCCCCCGACGTCATCGCGGCGGTGCAGGCGGACCATGACGCCACGCTCGACTATGTGCGACGGGCCGTGGGCAAAACGGACGCGCCGCTCTATTCCTACTTCGCGCTGGTGGCCGATGACCCTTCGGTGCAAATCGTGTCGAACGCCCAAACATGGTATATCGCCCAGATGATGCAGGGCACCATGAACGAAGGCTTGCCGATCCTCTCGGCGGCAGCACCGTTCAAGGCCGGGGGCCGGGGCGGGGCGGAATATTTTACGGACGTGGCCGCAGGCGACATCGCTATCAAGAACGTGGCGGACCTCTATCTTTATCCCAACACCGTGCGGGCGGTGAAAATCACCGGGGCGCAGGTCAAGGATTGGCTGGAACGGTCGGCAGGCATGTTCAATCAGATCACGCCCGGCGCTGCCAATCAGATCCTTCTGAACCCGGATTTCCCGTCCTACAACTTCGATATCATCGACGGGGTGACCTACCAGATCGACCTGTCGCAACCCTCGAAATTCGACAAGGACGGGGTGGCCGTTGCCCCCGATGCCAACCGCATCGTCAACCTGAACTTTGACGGGCAACCAATTGATCCGGCCGCGGAATTCATCGTAGCCACCAACAACTACCGGGCCGGGGGCGGCAGCAGCTTTCCGGGGGCGGACGGGTCAACGATCGTGTTTGAGGGCCCAGACACCAACCGCGACGTGATCGTGCGCTACATCGTGGATCAGGGCACGGTCAGCCCCTCGGCAGATGGCAACTGGTCGTTCGCCGCTCTGCCGGGCACCACCGTTCTGTTCGACACCGGACCGGGCGGGGCGCAATACGCAAGCAGCGTGCCGGGCGTGGCGTTGGAACCCGCAGGCGACGGCCCGGACGGCTTCGCACGGTTCCGCATCACGCTTTGACGGGCACATGGCCCGCCGGGATCACCGGCGGGCCACAATACCGGACTTAGCGGCGAAAGGTTTCCAGCGACAGGATCGCATCGCAATACTGGCCGTCATAGGTGCCAACCCAGATGTCCAGATACCCATCCACCGGACGGGTCAGCACGATCCGGGGATCAAGATTGCCGTTGTCGTCGTCGTCATAATACCAATTGGCCGACGCGGTATTGACCAACAACGCCGAATCGCAGGCGCTCTGCACACTCAGAACCAATTGCAATCCGGCCATCCCGTTCAGCTTGATCGTGAAATCCGGGGCGGTGGTGAAATACCCGGCCCCTTGATCGGTTCCGGGACGGACGTTGGAACAATTCCAGATGTAATTTTCGCCCCCCGCCGTCACGCGCAACGTCTGACGGCTGCGCAACTGCTGGCCGGTCACTTCATAACTTTCGCCAAACTGGTTAAAATCCGGACAGGCCTCAACCGCCGTTCCGCCACCAAGTGCTGCAAACGCAGCGATCACCAGAAATTTCATTTCAAGACCCCCTTCCATAAAATAATCGTGACCGGACCCTAAACCCGGCACCTTTCCGCGCAAACAAAATTTTAACAAAAGCTGCCAATCGACCGCCGGTAACCATTTCGGGCGAAACCTTTGGCACAGGGGTCGTTTACGATTTATTAATCACCCATCAACCCTCGCACCGCGCCGCCTAGGCGCACTGGATCATTCCATGCAATTTCGCCCGCTTTCCGCGGCCCTTCTGGGCTGCCTGTGCCTTGGCACGCCCGGCACCGCCGACACCCGGCTGTCGCTGTCGGTCTGGTCGGGACAGGCCAAACACGAACTGCAACCGGCCTCCGGGGCGGGGCTGCACTACAGCCTTCTCAGCCATTCGGGAACAGTGTCGCTTGAACTCTCGCGGCCAGACAGCTTTCGGATCGGGGGGCTTGCCATCGACATGGGCGTAGCGCTCTCGCACGAATCCATCGACCACGCCGGATCGGACAGCAACCCAAAGAGCTGGATCCAAGACACCGACACCACCGCGCGCAGCCAGTCAACGCGGGCCATGGTCACCTTCCGGACAACGCTGCACCACTGGGGGGATACGCGGCTGGAGGGCGGAGTGGGGATCGGTCTGGATGCAGCACGGGTGCAGATCACGCGCGGCGATCAGACCGGGCGGGGGGCGGCCACCCTGCCCCATCTTCAGGTCGGTCTGCGGATCGTGCAACCGCTCGGGGCGCACACCGGCCCCCTGGACGGCGCGGACCTGTGGACCGAGGCCACCTATCGAACCAGCCCCGCCCTATCGGTCACCTTCAACGACGGAACATCGGTCCTGCACGAGGTCTCGGGGCTGGGCCTCGCGGTCGGCATCACGATCCCCTTGGACTGACGAAAAAGGGCGCCCACCCGGGGCGCCCTTTCCGCAGCATCCAACCGGATGGGCGGCTTATTCTTCTTCCAACGCCTCAACGGCCTTTTGCAGGTCTTCCTTGGTCGCGGTCGTCTCGTTCATGTTTGCGGCGGCAAAGATGTAATCGACAACCTTGTCCTCGAAAATCGGGGCCTGCAACTGCTGGCGGAACTGGGCGTTCTGCTGCACGAATTCAAAGAACTGACGCTCCTGACCCGGATACTGACGGGCCTGGTTCATCACGGCTTGGGTCAGTTCGGCATCGGATACCTTGACCTCGGCCTTCTGCCCGATCTCGGCCAGCAACAGACCCAACTTCACCCGGCGCTCGGCCAGCTTGTTGTGTTCGTCGGTGGGGGTGATCTCGGGGTGATCGTGTCCGTGGTGATCGGCGTTTTCTTCGTGCCACAACTGGTGGGCAATCTGGCCAGCTTCGGCCGCGACCAATGCGGACGGCAGGTCAAACGACACCTTGGTGTCCAGCGCATCCAGCAACGCACGCTTGGCAACGGCGCGGGCGGCACCGACGTATTCGGCTTCCAACCGCTCGGCAATCTGGGCCTTCAGGGCAACCAGATCCTCGGCACCAAACTGGGTGGCCAGCGCGTCGTTGATTTCGGCGGCTTTGGGCTCCTTGACGGCCTTGATGGTGCAGGAAAACACCGCAGCCTTGCCCGCAAGATTTGCGGCGCCATAGGTTTCGGGGAACGTCACCTCGACATCCTTTTCATCGCCGGCCTTCACGCCGACCAAACCGGCCTCGAACCCCGGAATGAACGAATTGGACCCCAGAACCAGCGGGTAATCTTCGGCTGCACCGCCCTCGAACGGTTCGCCATCAACCTTGCCCAGGAAATCAATGACAACCTGATCGCCGTCCTTGGCCTTGGACCCCTTCTTTCGGTCCTCGAAATTCTGGGCAGTCTTGGCCAGATTTTCCAAGGCTTCGGTGACCGACGCGTCATCGGCCTTCACCACCAACCGCTCCAGCGTGATCGTGCTGAAATCCACGGCGGGGACGTCGGGCAGGCGCTCATAGGCCACCTCGACGACAACATCATCGCCTTCTTTCCAGTTTTCGTTGGACATCTTCATGTCGGGCTGGGCGGCGGGACGGTCACCCGTGGCGGCCAGATGGTCATTCAGGGCGCCATCAATGGACTCCTGCATGGCCTCACCGATCATCTTGGGGCCGAACTGCTTGCGCAACATGGCCATCGGCACCTTGCCCTTGCGAAAGCCCTTCATGGCCACTTCCGGTTGGGCCTCGGCCAGCTTTTCAGCCACTTTGGCGTCAAGCTCGGCAGCGGTGACTGTGATCTGGTAGCCGCGCTTGAGGCCGTCGTTCAGGGTCTCGGTGACCTGCATGGTTGTTCCTTTTTCTCTCTATCTGGTGCGGGTGGAGGGACTTGAACCCCCACGCCTTGCGGCGCCAGAACCTAAATCTGGTGCGTCTGCCAATTTCGCCACACCCGCAAATGTCAACTAGGGCAGGCTCTCACCATCCCGAATTCGGGCGGTATCTATCAAAGGGCTGAACAGGATGCGAGCGGAAAAAACATCGCAAAAAAGGCAAGACAGTAACCCAATCTTGCCATATTCTGTGGTCACTAATGAGGCAGACATCAGCTAGAGCGGGAAACGCCATGCACCTGGGAACCGAAATCCGCTTTGCGGACGCAAAACTCGCATCCATCGAAACCACCGGCCTGATCGCGGGCACAACGGTCATGACGTTGGATGGCGAATTGCCCGTTGAGCATCTGAACGTGGGCGACAGCGTCATCACGCGCGACACCGGCATGGCCGTGCTGCGCGACATCCGCGTGCTTGAGGTGGCGATGACCCCGATCCGCATCAAGGCCGGCAGTCTTGGGCACACCCGCCCGGACCGCGACATGCTCGTCGCCCCCGGCGCGCTGATCCACATCCGCGATTGGCGGGCCGAGGCGCTCTTTGGCAAGAAATCCGCGCTCGTCCCCGCCCGGCGGCTTGCCGATGGTGAATTCGTGGCCGAACAGGCCACCCAAACGGTCAAGGTCTACGAACTGATCTTCGACCGGCAGCACATCCTCTATGCCGACGGCATGGAAATGGCATCGCCCGCCGTTTGATCGGGCCAACCGCAAAATAACCGCCGCACCTTCGGGGTCGCGGCGGTTATTTGCCTCACACACCCAACGCGCGAAACACCCCCGGCAAGGCTTCGGGCAAATCCTCGGCAATCAACCCCGGACCAAACGCCAGCGCGCATTCGACATGCAACCATGCTGCGACAACGGCGGCATTTAACGGATCGCTTCCCCGCGCCAACAAACCCGCGACAAACCCCGCCAGAACGTCGCCCGACCCCGCGGTTGCCAACCATCGTGCTGCCTTGTCATAGGCGGCGGAATTCACCGCGCACCGGCCATCGGGTGCCGCAATGACGGTATCGGCACCTTTGACCAAAACCGTGCATCCCGCGCGTTCAGCGGCGGCACGGGCCGCATCTACCTTGGAAAACAACGGGCGGCGCCCTTCGCTCTGGGTGCATCTGGCCGCGATATCCGGGAACAGTCGCTTGAATTCGCCCCAATGCGGGGTCAGCACACAGTTGGCGTGCACCTGTGCAAACAACGTCGTGTCGTCGGCCAACAGCGTCAACGCATCGGCATCCAAAACAACCTTGCGCGAACGCCCGTGCGTTTTGGCCCGCAACGCCTCCGCCACACTGTCCGCGCGGTCAAGCCCCAGACCGGGGCCCGCACAAACCGTCGTGATCCGGTCATCCGCCAGTATCCGCTCCAACGCGGACGCCCCCGCGACCGGTCGCACCATCACGGCATCCAGTCGGGCGGCGTTTTCGGCCACAGCCTCGGGCGGACAGCCCAGCGTCACTACACCGGCCCCGATCCGCAACGCGCCCCGTGCGGCCAACCGCGCAGCCCCGCCATGCCCCGGCCCACCCGCCAGGACTAAAACGTGCCCGTGGTCATATTTGTGGCCCTCGTGCTTTGACGGGACATAGGGGGCGCGCGCCACCGTCACCGCACCCGCAACAGCCGTATCTGGCAACCCGATATCAACCACCACAACCCGCCCGCAAAACCGGGGCCCCTCGGCCAGATATTGCCCCAACTTTGGCCGATGAAACGTCACCGTCAGGTTCGCAACTGACCGCACCCCCCGTTCGCGCCCGCTGTCCGAACACAGCCCGGACGGCATATCAACGGCCACAAACGGCGGATATTTCCGATGACGGGCCTTCCATTCGTCGATGTCCGACAGGGCCTGCTCCACCGCCCAATCCAGATCGCGGGTCAACCCGGTGCCGAAAATCGCGTCCACAATCAGGTCCGGACCCTCATCGGCCCACCCCCCATAAATACCATGCTCGGGATCATCGAGCCTATGCACCTCGCCCATCGCTTGCCAGCGGGTGCAATTTGCCTTGGCGTCGGGCGGCAAACGGTCTGCGTCGCCATACAGATAAACCGTCACATCCCAGCCCCGGTCCTTCAAAATCCGGGCCACAACAAAACCATCTCCGCCGTTATTGCCCGGCCCGCACAAAACAACCGCCCGCGTACCGCCAACCAAAAGATTGGGAAACGCGTCAAAAATAGCGTCCACGGTCCCGCGCCCCGCGCGCTCCATCAAGTCCAGCCCGGTCACCGCACCAGACCGGATCGCGTCACCCTCAATGGCGCGCATTTGCGCAGCGGTCAGAAGCTCGATCATCTTTACCACCCCTTTACGTTTTCGACTTGCACATCCCGGATGCAGACTGCACAAAAATTAAGCATTAGACAGGGATTCCCCCACCGCATCCGCACCGGGTCCCCCTCGTCAATTGTCCGCACCGCGCAGAAGTGGTCTGACGCCACTAAGCCAGAATACAAGGGAGTCGGCGATGAAGAAGATCGAAGCGATCATCAAACCCTTCAAACTCGACGAAGTGAAAGAAGCACTTCAGGACGTCGGGGTCCAAGGGCTCTCCGTGGTCGAGGTCAAGGGCTTCGGCCGCCAAAAAGGTCACACCGAACTCTATCGGGGTGCTGAATACGTCGTGGACTTCCTGCCCAAGGTGAAAATCGAGGTCGTGATCCCCGACGATCAGGTCGATGGGGCCATCGCGGCCATCATCGGTGCTGCCAAAACCGACAAGATCGGCGACGGCAAGATCTTTGTTTCGACCGTGGAACAGGCCATCCGCATCCGGACGGGCGAATCAGGCGACGACGCGCTCTGACGCCTTCCCAACTTACAACCACTCCAAGAGGACCAAGGGATGAACAACAAGGACGTTCTTGAACTTATCAAAGAGGACGGCATCGAATACGTCGATGTCCGTTTCACCGACCCAAAAGGCAAACTGCAGCACGTCACGCTGATTGCGGATCTGGTCGACGAAGACTTCTTCTAAGAAGGCTTCATGTTCGACGGCTCGTCGATCGCAGGCTGGAAATCCATCGACCAGTCGGACATGAAACTCATGCCCGACGCCAGCTCGGCCTATGTTGATCCCTTCTATGCTGAACGGACGCTGTGCATTCACTGCGACGTCGTGGAACCGGACACCGGCGAAGCCTACGACCGTTGCCCGCGCCAGATCGCGAAAAAGGCCGAGGCCTATCTGAAATCCTCCGGCATCGGCGACACCGCCTATTTCGGTCCCGAAGCGGAATTTTTCCTCTTTGACGACGTGCGCTATTCGCTGACCCCGTCCAAAGTGGCGTTCGAAATCGACGCCGAAGACGCGGCGTGGAACACCGACACCGAATACGACAGCGGCAACCTTGGCCACCGTGCGCCCCACAAGGGCGGCTATTTCCCGGTCAACCCGGTGGATACCGCTCAGGACATCCGGGGCGAAATGCTCTCGACCATGAAACGCATGGGCATCCGGGTCGATAAACACCACCACGAAGTGGCGACCTGCCAGCACGAATTGGGCATGGTGTTCGGCGGTCTGGTCGAACAGGCCGACAACATCCAGAAATACAAATACGTCATCCACAACGTGGCCGCCGCCTACGGCAAAACGGCCACCTTTATGCCCAAACCCATGAAAGGGGACAACGGCTCGGGGATGCACGTCAACATGTCGATCTGGAAAGGCGGCAAACCGCTGTTCGCAGGCGACAAATACGCCGACCTCAGCCAAGAGGCGCTCTATTTCATCGGCGGCATCCTCAAACACGCCAAGGCGCTCAACGCGATCACCAACCCGGCGACCAACTCCTACAAACGCCTGATCCCCGGCTTCGAGGCCCCCGTGCTGCGCGCGTTCTCGGCCCGCAACCGCTCGGGCTGCGTCCGTATTCCGTGGACAGAATCGCCCAAGGCCAAACGTGTCGAGGCCCGCTTCCCCGATCCGGCAGCAAACCCCTATCTGGCGTTCGCCGCACTCATGATGGCCGGCCTTGACGGCATCAAGAACAAGATCGACCCCGGCCCGGCGTCCGACAAAGACCTCTACGACCTGCCGCCCGAAGAACTGGCACAGATCCCGACGGTCTGCGGTTCGCTGCGCGAAGCCCTCGAAGAACTCGACAAAGACATGGATTTCCTCCTCGTCGGCGACGTGTTCACCCGTGAACAGCTGGAGGCCTACATGGCGCTCAAGTGGGAAGAAGTGTACGAATACGAACACACGCCCCACCCGGTGGAATACAAGTTGTATTACAGCTGCTGATCCCGGCACCGACCCAAAATCTCAGAAGGCGGCCCGCGTGGCCGCCTTTTTTGTTGCCCGAAATCGCTGGACAAAGGATCACGTCACGACGTCCCCGACGAACAATCCGGGACAACGCATCGCATTGTTGCCCAATTCCGGACATGATGGTTTCCAATTCCGCTGGCAATGAAACAACAAGGGCGGGATTGAGGATAACCAGATGACGATCAGCGGTCACACTGTCCAACGTCACGCGACGCTTTCGGCGGCGCACCGTGGCGCGCTGAAACAGGCGGCGCAGCATCTGGTGCAGTGCCTGACGTTGGAAACCGGGGCGCGGCCCGCAATCCGTCGTCCCGGCCCCGGCCTGCTGATCCTTGATCTGCCGTCAGGCACCGTTGAAATACAGGTGACCGACCAGACTTTGACGCTTACCCTGTCGCCAACCCACGCGCCCGACGACCCCGAAACCGCCGACCTCCTCCTTGGCCGGATCGGGGAAACCCTTGCGCAGGCACTCCCCGGCCTTTGGCTGCGCCCCGTCGCACATGCC